>DATBHM010000234.1:0-3539 GCA_036557505.1 Actinomycetota bacterium
CGGAGGACCCGCATCCGTTCGGTGTCGGTGCCCGCGGGCGCGATGGCGGCGTAGAACTCGTCGGCCTCGGCCCGCCGTTGTTCGACGATGTCGTCGAACGGCGCCTCCCACCAGTCGACCCCGGGCAAGGCCCCACGTGCGGCGGCCGCGTCCGGGCCGTGCAGCCGCAGACGGAGCTCGACCCGGCCGCCACCGGGCACGGTGACGCGGTACCACCACGCCGCCTTCGTCCCGCTCTGACGGGGGTTCACGGTGGCCGCGCCCGAGACGACGTGATCGTTGATCCCGTCCTTCGGAAAGGCCGTGATCGGTGGTTCTCCGAACAGCCGGGCGGTGTTGGTCTCGTTGTCGCAGAACAGGGCCTGAGGAGCGGCCCCGTCAGGATCCGGGGCGGCCGCGAAGCGGTAACCACCGAGCCGGGTGTGCTCGACGGCGATCTCGTCGCCGTCGAGGAAGAGCGCCGGGATGTCGTCGCGTCCCGTCCATCGCCACGTGTTGCGGAACCACAGCGTCGGCAACACGTCGATGGTCGCCGCGTCCGGGCCCCGGTTCTCGACGGTGACCAGGGCGAGCAGGTCGGTCGGCGACGCCTTCGCGTAGGTGACGTCGACGATCCAGTAGCGCTCGTCGTCGAAGACCCCCGTGTCGAGCAGCTCGTACTCGAAGTCGTCCCGCCCGCGCCGGCCGTTCTCGTCGATCAGCTGCTCGTACGGGAACGGGGCCTGCGGATAGTGGTAGCGCCACTGGAGCAGGGCCGCGCTGGGAAGGCCGTCGAGGTACCACCAGTACTCCTTGACGTCCTCGCCGTGATTGCCCTGCGGCCCCGTGAGCCCGAACATCCGCTCCTTGAGGATCGGGTCGGCGCCGTTCCACAGCGACAGCGCCAGGCACAGGTCGTGGTGGATGTCCGACAACCCGGCCATGCCGTCCTCGTTCCAGCGATAGGCGCGGGAGCGGGCGTGGTCGTGGGGGAAGGAGCTCCATGCGTCCCCGTCCGCGCTGTAGTCCTCGCGCACGGTGCCCCAGGCCCGCTCCGACAGGTACGCCCCCCACTCGTACCAGGGGTTGGCCCCGAACAGGTCGTCCTCGGCCCGCCCGGTCGCCTCCGCCAGGCGGCGATGCTCGGCCGTCGCCGCCCGCCCGCCGGTCTCGGTCATCGGCGCTGGTCCTCGGCGTCGACGCGGAGCAGATGCCACTGCCACGGCCCCAGCTCCACGTAGAGGCCGTCGCAGAGGTCGTCGCCCGCTCGCTCGTACGCGACGCCGCTCATGGGGTCGGCGAGGTGGCAGGTCCGGCCGCGCAGCTCGTCCCACGGCGCCCGCACGTGGCCGGCGGCCCCGCCGCCGCTCAGGTTCACGACGATCAGCCAGCGGCTCTCTCCCGTCCAGCACCACGCGACCAGGTTCTCGAAGCTCTCGTTGCCGGCCCAACCGGAGCGCTCGCAGAGATGCCAGCGACCGTGGCGGAACGTCGGGTCGCCCAGGGCGGACCACAGCGACGCGTGGAACGCGGCCAGCTCCGCATCCGGCGGCTCGTCCGGAAAACGGCCGAGGAAGACCGGGAGGCGGACCTTGCGCCCGTCGGCCTGGCCGTGATGCACGAGCCGCGCACCCGCTTGGGTGAGCGCCGCCACCGTGACGGCCTTCTCCCGCGCCGGGTCGAGCAGCGAGGCGATGCGGGGCTCGTCGTGGTTCTCGACGAACCGCACCAGCCCGGCCTGATAGTCGTCGTCGGCACAGAGGTGGAGGCGGACGTCCTCGGCGCGGTCGTGCAGGAGCCGGTCGTAGAGGCGCTTGTCGTAGCAGTGGTCGAAGCCCTGCTGCTGCAAGGCGTGCTCCAGATCCCAGTAGGCCTCGGCGACGAAGCGGAAGTCGGGGTGGGTCTGCCGCACCGCCGGGATCACGGTGGGCCAGTAGTCCTCCGGGGGTCGCGGTCCGGCCCGATCGCCCCACGTCCGCTCGAAGGTGTCGTTCATCATGAGCATGGCCATGTCGCAACGGACGCCGTCGCACTGGTCCGCGATCGACCGGAGCGTGTCCACCACCGCGGCCCGGAGGTCGGGCGAGAACGCGTTGAGCTGGACGACGTCGGGCCAGGCGGGGAAGTACGGATCCCGGCCGTTGGCGAGCACTCGGCCCGCCACCTCGACGAACGCGTGGGGGTCGGCCCGCAGGTCATCGGCCGTGCCCCCGACGAACCGCTCGGGGTGCGTCACCGTCCACGGATGATCCGGGGCCACATGGTTGGGGACGAAGTCGAGGATCAGACCGATGCCGCGGTCGCCGAGCTCGGCGCGCGCCGACGCCAGTCCGGCCGGACCCCCGAGGTGCTCGTCCGCGACGTAGTCGCGGACGCAGTACGGCGACCCCACCACGTCGTCGGTCCGGAAGTCGGGCAGGGCGGCCGCGAAGCTCGCGAGCAGGTCGGCGTTGGCCAGGGCAAGGGCGACGCCGGCGGGGCTGCGCTGCCAGACACCCATCAGCCACACCGCGTCGAAGCCGGCATCGGCGATCGCGTCCCACAGCCGACCCGGCACCGTCCCCAGGTCGACGGGCCGACCCTCGGCGGCGCGCAGCTCGGCCAACCAGGGCCAGGTGTTGATCTCGAAGACGAACGGGAACGGCGGGGCCTTCCATGGCGCCGCCGTATCCACGTGACCGATTCCCACTGACAGAGCCTGGCGAGGGGAGGAAACGTCGGCCTCACCCCGCCCGGGTGGTTGCCGGACCTGGGGTCGCCGCCGGCGATTCACCCTGAGGGGATGAGGGAGCCGGCGGACTGCCGGCGCGACGCTCAGGCGATGAGCGCACCTAGTGCACCGCCACTCGAGGCCGCCTCAGGGGCGGGCGGGACGGCCTGGCACACCGTCAGCGTCGTCAAGCTGTTCGAGCTGCAGGGGGTCGACCAGCAGCGGGGCCTGACCACCGAGGAGGCGGCGGCGCGGCGCGCGCAGTTCGGCGCCAACCGGCTGGCGGAGGGGGCCAAGGAGCCCGGCTGGCATGCGTTCCTGCGGCAGTACGCCGACCCGATGCAGATCGTGCTCGTCGTCGCCGGCATCGGGTCCTTGTATCCGGTCAAGGCGTACGGCACCGGGCTCATCATCCTGCTGCTGACCCTCTTCAACGCGGTGATCGGGCTGCACCAGGAAGGCAAGGCGGCCGCGGCCGTCGCCGCCTTGCAGCAGATGATGTTCATCAAGGCGCGGGTCCGCCGCGATGGGCAGCTGGCGGAGCTGGCGGCCGAGGAGCTGGTGCCGGGGGACGTCGTGTCGATCGAAGCGGGCGACGTCGTGCCCGCCGACGGCCGCATCGTCCGGGCCGCCACCCTCGAGGTGGCCGAGGCCGCATTGACCGGCGAGAGCCTGCCGGTGGCGAAGGGAGCGGAAGCGGTCGAGGCGCCCGACACCCCGCTCGGCGACCGCACCGACATGGTGTACATGAACACGAGCGTCACCCGTGGCAGCGGCGAGTACGTCGTCACCGCCACCGGCATGGCGACCGAGGTCGGCCACATCTCCGGGATGCTGCAGCGGCAGGACG
>DATBHM010000235.1:0-18204 GCA_036557505.1 Actinomycetota bacterium
TGGTCGACCCCGAGGGTTCCCCCTCGGGTGGCGTGGAATCGATCCAGGTCCGCTCCGGGCGGGGATCGGCCGGCCTGGTGCTCGCCCGGCCGGGCCAGGGGGACGTCTCGAGGTTCGCCATGTCCTCGGGGGACGCCTCGGTCGACGCCGAGGCGTTCGCATACTTCAGCGGAGGGACCGTGATCGATCCGGGGCTTCACCGACTCGACGAGGCGGCGCAGGCAGCGTTGATCGACGTGCAGCCGGGCGAGCTGTCGTTCAGTGGCGTGCCCGACAGCCTGGCGGATCTCCAGCCCGGCGACGCGATCACCTCTCCCCCGGTGGCCATGGCGCCCGAGGGTCTGCTGCGGCACGTCGTGCACGTCGCACAGCCGGCAGGCGACCTCGTCGTCCACACGAGCCCCGGCTCGATCCAGGAGGTCTACCGGCAGACCGATCTGTCGCTCGGCGTCGGGAACGGGATCAAGCCGATCCCCGGTCCGGATGCGGGCCGACCCGACGGCCGACGCATCGCGAATGGGCAGTGCCGTCCCTCGGGTTGGCTGATCGGCGCCAGGATCGGCTGCGAGATCAACGAGCACGGGCTGGGCTACGACGTGACCATCGGCGCGTCGATCGCCGCCGACGTGCAGATCTCGCTGCACATCGGCCATGACGACTGGTTCTACGGACAGCTCTCCGCTGCAGCGACCGCCTCCCTGGCGTTCGACTCCACAACGAGCGCCTCCGTGACCCTCTCGAAGTCCTTCGAGACCGAGTTCCCCGTGGATGCCTGCACCTTCGAACTGCCCGAGATCGGCGTCTTCTTCTTCTGTCATCCGGGAGTCGAGGTGGAAGCGAGCGGCACGCTGTCGGCGGGGATCTCCGGCCACGCCACGATCGGCGGGAGCGCCCAGCTCTCCATCGACTCGCAGGCCGGGACGTCGTTCTCGCACTCGACGACGAAGGTGGCCGGGGCGCAGATGACGACCCAGGATCCGGCCGCCCTCGTGGCCTCGGTCGTTCCCCAGATCACCTGGCGGCTCGACGAGTCGCCGGTCGGTATCCACGCCGGCATCCCGCTCTCGCTGAACTTCAACTTCGACCCGTGCGCCGTCCACGTCACCGGCTCGGTCGGGGTCGAGGTCGGCCTCAGCGTCCACGCGTTCTGGCTGGTCGGACTCGACGTCTCGAGGTCGCTGAACTCGCCCGCCCTCCAGCTCCACACGCAGACCCTCAGGAACTGCATCTACTGGACGGGAACCATCGACTACAACGCATTCGGCGTGCACGACGACGGTGCTTCGGTCGAACGGTTGAAGGGAACTGCCAGCGGTTCGCTCGTCGCTCCGACGAAGGCAGAGGTGAGGTCCTCGGGCTTCCAGTTCATCCACGTGAACGGATCCGGTGTGGACGTCCTGCGGACCAAGGTCGGGTGCGGCAACCCCCCCCACTACGTCTGGAACAAGCAGACCGACGATTGGGGCGGCGATTTCACCGCGAACGACACGGGCACGCCATCGTTGACCATCATCCCGGCCAACGATCTCGGTCGCTGGTTGGTGACGATGAGCGTGCTCACGAGCGACGGCCTGACCGTTCCCGGCGAGCGATCCACCATCTCCAACGAGACGACCCCGGAGGGAGGCTGCAAACAGGTTCCGGCGGGCCCCACCGCGTACCCCTACTGGTCGCGGGCGTACGGGTTCGTGGACCCGCGAGTGAACCGCGGCTTCATCGCGAACCAGTTCTACTTCGACGCGCCGGTCGGCACCATGTCCGTAGGGGGCCATCGCAGCGTGACGGATGCCAGCGGGTTCACCTACCGGATGAACTTCATCCTCAGCAAGCACTGCACCACGAAATCGATGTGTTGAGGCGGCATCGGCCGGTGACGCCCATGGTGGGCCATCGGCGCACCGCGGACGCACGAGGGTCCGGTGGGCGAAGGGCCAGTGGGCGCTGGTGGTTTCGATCCACCGACCTCTCGCTTGTAAGGCGAGTGCTCTTCCGCTGAGCTAAGCGCCCGGCGCTCCACTCTAGTTGGGGCGATCGGCGGTCCGGTGTTGATACCCTCGCCCTTGCGGGGGTGACCGGCGCCCCCGAGCGCGTCGGGCGCTTCCCCATCCCCGACGAGGCGCATGGAACGGGCAGCGGACACGTCCCAGGACCGGCTCAACGAGGCGCTCGCCCGCGCCGCCTGGCCCAAGGTGTTCGAGCTCCTGCTCGCACGGGAGTCCGCCGGAACCCTGAACCCCATGGACCGGCCGTTGCTGGCGGTTGCCGCGTACGTCGCCGGGGAGCCCGACGCCGCGGTCCGGACGTGGGAACGCGCCTACGCCGACGCCATGCGCGACGGCGACGACACGGCGGCGGCCGAGGCCGGCATCCACGTTGCGTTCCTGCTCCTCGACGCCGGCCTGATGGCCGAGCTCCGCGGCTGGCTGGCCAGGATCGAGCGCCTCCTGCCAAGACTGCCGGAGTCGACCGTCCACGCCGGGTTCGAGGTCGTGCAGGCGTTCCGATCGCTGTGGGCGGGCGACCACGAAACCTCCCTGGGCCACGCCCGGCGGGCCGTGGAGCTCGGGACCCGGTTCGGCGACCGGTCGACCGTGGCGTTCGCCCGGTCCGCGGAGGGCCGCGCCCTCATCCTGCTCGGCCACGTCGACGAGGGGCTCGTCCTGCTGGACGAGGTCGCCCTCGCCGCGGCGTCGGGCGAGCTCGATCCCATCACGACGGGCGCCGTGTACTGCGCGGCCGTGTGCGCCTTCCAGGCGGTCGCCGACTACGAGCGCGCCGCCGAGTGGACCGCCGCCATGGAACGGTGGCAGGGGGACTTCGCCATCGGGAACTTCCACGGGCGGTGCCGTGTTCACCAGGCGGAGATCCTCCGGCTTCGCGGCGCGCACGCGGAGGCCGAGGAACAGGCTCGCATCGCGAGCGACGAGGCCCGCGTCTACCTGCGCGGCGAGCTTGGATGGCCGCTCACGGAGCTGGGGAGGATCCGCCTGCGGACCGGGAACCTCGACGGCGCCGAGCGCGCGTTCCTCGAGGCCCACGCGCTGGGATGGGACCCGCAGCCGGAGCTCGCGCTGCTCCACCTGGCGCGGGGCGACGTGGCCGGTGCCGCAGCCCAGATCCGCCACGCCCTCGACCATCCGTCGCCGGCGCCGTCCCAGGAGAACCCACCCAACTCGGACCTGCGGCGCGCCCCGCTCCTCGTGGCGCAGACGGAGATCGGCCTCGCGGCCGGCGACGTCGAGCGCGCGAGGTGGTCGGCCCATGAGCTCGAGGCCATCGCCCGAAACGCCGGAACCACCGCGCTTCGGGCCGGCGCCCTGGTCGCGTCCGGCGCGGTCGAGCTCGCCCAGGGCCACGATGAGCCGGCGCGCGAGCTGCTCCTCGAGGGGGCATCGCTGTGGGGCCGGCTCGACGCTCCGTTCGAGTCCGCCCGAGCCCGCATCCTCCTGGCGGACGCGTATCGCGCGGCCGGGGATCCCGAGCACGCCGCGGTCGAGCTCGCCTCCGCTCGGCGGGCCTTCGAGCGGATCGGCGCGGTCCTCGAGCGTCAGCGGGCCGATCGGGCCATCGCGGCCCTGGGAATGGAGCCCGAGGCGCAGGCGCTGCCCGCGGACCACGTGCTGATGTTCACGGACATCGTCGGGTCGACCGCGCTGCTCGAGGTCGTCGGCGACGCGGCCTGGGCGGACCTCATCCGCTGGCACGACGCGGTGCTCCGCGATACGTTCGCGGCCCACGGCGGAACCGAGATCGACCACACCGGTGACGGGTTCTTCGTCGCCTTCGACGAGGCAGGGCGGGCGGTGGGATGCGCGGTGGCCGTCCAGCGCCGGCTGGCCCATCATCGCCGGGAGCACGGATTCGCGCCGCAGGTCAGGATCGGGCTCCACGCGGCCGAGGCCCGGCGGGTCGGCTCGTCGGTCCGGGGCCTCGGGGTCCACCTCGCCGCGCGCATCTCCGCCCTGGCCGGGCCCGGTGAGATCGTGGCCAGTCGTGCGACCCTCGATGCCGCCGGACGCCGCCCGGCGCCGGGCGACGTCCGGACGGCCACCCTCAAGGGCATCTCGAGCCCGGTCGAGGTCGCGACCGTCGGATGGCAGGAGGACGAGCGGCGCTGACTACGCGCCCGTGAGGTTCGGGGTCCCGGGTTCCCCGGCCGGCTCCGCGTCGCCCTGGACGGCCCCACAGGTCCGACACACGAGCTCACCCAGCATCGCCGACAGCTTGATCGAACCGCACCGTTCGCATCGGTCGAGCCCGACGTCCCAGTCGGGACGGTCCTGCTGGCAGGACGGGCAGACGAGCACCTGGCGGCCGCCGACGGCGGCCCGCGCCCATGGCCGGGAGCGCTTGTCCGGGTCGTACGTCGCGCGCCCGCACAGGTAGCATCCGGTCCGCTGCGGCCCGGGTTCCGCGACGCGGCTCACGAGGAAAGCATAGGACCCTCTGGAGGATTCGTGCCCTTGGAGACGATCGCCTACGACGTGGACGGCCACGTCGCGACCATCACGCTGAACCGCCCCGACAGGCGCAACGCGATCAACGCGGCGATGTTCGCCGAGCTGGGGGAGGCGACGTCCCACGCCGCCGGGGACGAGGACGTCCGGGCGGTCGTCGTCCGCGGCGAGGGGGCGTCGTTCTGCGCCGGCATCGACCTCGCCGCGTTCGGCGAACAGCTGGCACGGCCGGTCGGCGAGCTCCGCGAGTTCGGAGCGCTCGCCCAGCGGCCGTTCGCCATCCTGGCCTCGATGCCCAAGCCGAGCCTGGCGGCCGTGCAGGGGCACGCGCTCGGCGCCGGTTGCCAGCTCGCGCTGGCGTGTGACCTGCGGATCGCGGCCGAAGGGGCCGCGTTCGGGATCCTCGAGCTGAACTTCGGAATCGTCCCGGACCTCGGCGGCAACGCCCGGCTCGCCGCGTTGGTGGGGCCGGCCCGGGCCAAGGAGCTCATCTGGACCGGCGTTCGCTTCGACGCCGCGCAGGCCGAGCGGTGGGGCGTCGTGAACCGGGTCGTCGGCCCGGCCGGCCTCGGGGAGGCGTCCCGGGAGCTCGCCCGCGAGCTGGCCGGCCGGGCGCCGATCCCGGTCCGGCACGTGAAGGAGCTCGTCGATCGCGCCGGCCATGAGGGGCTCGCCGCGACGATGGCCGGCGAGATGGAGGCCCAGACCGAGTGCCTCCAGAGCGAGGACCACAAGGAGGCCGTGGCCGCCTTCTTCGAGCGACGGGAGCCGAGATTCTCCGGCCGGTGAGCCGCGCCTCGAGCTGGCCCCCGGCACGGCTGCTCGTGCCGGTGGTGGCCGCGGGGCTGCTGGCCGCCTGCACCCCACGGACCGACGTGCTCCGGACGTCCAGCCCCGGCGCCGCGACGACCGCCGGTGCGAGGACCACCGCTGCGACACCGGCTCCCGGACCGACGTCGTCGGCGACCGCGATCCGTCGACAGTCACGCCCGAAGCCGGCGCGCGGGTACCATCTGCGGCCGATCCCGGGGACGGTGCTGGCCGATGCCCGGCAGCTCGCTGCGGCGCGCCGACACATCAAGCACGTCGTGTTCATCATCAAGGAGAACCGGACCTTCGACACCTACTTCGGGCGGTTCCCCGGCGCGAACGGCGCCACGACCGGGAAGCGGTGCGACGGCTCGGTGGTTCCGCTCACGCGCCCCCGCGACCGCACCCCCGACGTCGAGCACCACTTCATCCCCGGCCTCATGGCGGTCAACGGGGGCAAGATGAACTGCTTCGACCAGCTGTGGGACGGCCACCAGCTCCAGTCCTACGTCCAGTACCGGCCGGATCAGATCCCCGCGTACTGGCGGTGGGCGACGAAGTACACGCTCGACGACCGGTTCTTCAGCTCGCTGTACGGGCCGAGCGGCCCCGAGCACCTGTGGACGATCGCCGCGCAGTCCGACCGGTTCATCGACCACGAGGCGCCGGGCACGTTCGGATCGAACGACATCCCCCGCGAGTACTGCGACGACGACGAGGAGCGGGCGTGGTCGTTCAAGGTCCTCACGGAGCTGCAGAAGCAGGAGGTGTTCATCGACGAGGAGTCGCGCGAGACCGTGCCGCGCATCCACAACTTCCTGACCGAGCGGTGGCCGTGCTTCGACATCAAGGTGCTGCCGGACGAGCTCACCGCGCACCACGTGAGCTGGCGCTACTACCGCGGTGACAACTGGTTCGTCGACCCGCTCCGGCAGATCCGCCACATCTGGTTCGGCCCGGAGAAGCGATTCCGGGTCACCGAGCCCCAGTTCATCCCGGACGCACTCGCCGGCCGCCTGCCGGCAGTATCCTGGCTGACCCCGCCAGTGGGGTTGTCCGAGCACCCGCCCGGGAGCGTGTGCCAGGGCGAGGACTGGACCGTGCGGACGATCGACGCGATCATGCGCGGGCCGGACTGGCCCTCGACGGCCATCGTGCTGACATGGGACGACTTCGGCGGGTTCTACGACCACGTCCCGCCCCCCCACCTCGACATCTACGGGCTGGGGCCGCGGGTTCCGACGCTCGTCATCTCGCCGTGGGCGCGCCAGGGCTCGGTCGACGGCGCGCCGCTCGAGTTCTCGAGCGTGCTCCGGATGATCGAACGCCTCCACGGCCTCCCGACGATGGCCGGCCGCGACAGGGTGGCCGGCGACATGCTGGAGGCGTTCAACTTCGCGAACCCCCCGCGCCCGCGGCTGCTGCTGCCGCGGCGGAACTGCTCGGGCGTGCGCTGACCGCGGGTCCCTCAGGCGGCGGCGAGGCGGCCCGTTCGATCCACCGTGAGCACGCGGATGCCCCCGGCCTCGTCGCGCGCGTCCCCCGCGGTCTCCCCGCGCAGACGCTCAACGACGCCTGGGTCCTCCAGCTCCTGGGGAACCAGGATCAGGTCCGCTCCCTGCGACCTCGCGAAGGCCAGGAACGGCTCCGCGCCGTGGTCCGAGGCGAGCCGGCCGTAGGCGTCGACCCCGGCGGCCCGGGCGGCGCGGACCCGCTCGGCGAGCGTGTGGTGGCCCAGCCGTTCGAGATCCTCCTGCGAGAGCAGCGACGGCACGTCGTCGCCGACCCCCTCGGCCGACATCGAGCTTGCAACGGGTTCGCGGAACGCCGACGCGCTCGAGCTGTCGTACAGGATCAGTCGCGACGCGTTCGCCGAGGCGAGGTCGACCGCGGCGTCGACGACGTGATCGTACTGGCCGGCCTCGTCGACGAACGCGGCGATGCACGTGGGGTGGAGCGTCTCCGTGTCCATAGGCACTCCAGTACCCGCGGGCCGGGCAGGGCAACCGCGGCTCGGGCGGACGCGGCCGCCCCGACGGGTACGCTGCGGCCCCATGACGGCGTCGAGGTTCGTCATCCATCCGGCGGTGTTCCGCGTGCTCCCGGGGATGCGGATCGCCACCGTGGCTGCGCTGGGCCTGGGCCCGCCCGCCGTCGACGTCGGCGACGAGCTCGCCGCCGCGTGGCGGAGCGCCGCCGCGGAGGCCTCCGTCTACGACCACCCGCAGTCCCACCCCCGGATCGCGCCGTGGCGGTCAGCGTTCCGCGCCATGGGGGCCAACCCACGCGACTTCCCGAGCTCGATCGAGGCGACCGTCCGCCGCTCGCTGCGGGGCGGGGAGCCGTTCCGCATCACCCCGCTGGTCGACCTGTACCACGCGGTCTCGCTCCGGAACCTCACGCCGGCGGGTGCGTTCGACCTCGACGCGATCGACGACGAGGTGGAGCTGCGCCGGACCCGCGATGGCGACCGCTTCACCGCGCTCGACGCGGACGGGCCCGTGCCGGTCCCGCCCGGAGAGATCGCCTACGCGGACGGCCGGGTCGTGCTCACGAGGCACCTGGTGTGGCGCCAGTCCCGCGAGGGGCTGGTCCGCGGCGGCACGAGGAACGCCATCGTGCTGAGCGAGGTCCTCGCCGAGCTCGATCCCGGCCTGGTGCTGCAGGTCCACGAAGACCTCCGCGATTCGCTCGGGCGGGTGTTCGGGCCGGAGCGACTCGTCTCCGGGATCCTCGACGAGGAGTCCCCCGAGCTCGTCTGGTGACGGCTACGGGTCGCGGCCGGCCGGGGTGCCTGCCGGCGTCGCCCGTTCTGCCCGGCGGCCGGCCGCCCATCCCAGGAGCGTCCCGCCGATCACCACCCACGCCACGCCGAGCTCGATCGCGTCGAGCGGCTGCGGTCCGTACCGGTAGTAGCCGGTGTTGACGTCGCTGAGCGCCCCCTCGAGGCGGATCGTGACGGTGGAGAGCAGCAGGGCCACGAGGAACACCCCGATGAACACGGCACCGGTCAGCGCGCCCACCGCCATCCCGTCCCGCCGGGTGCGCACGTCTCCCACCCGCAGCGCGTGCAGCACCCCCACGACCACGGCGACGACCGGCACGATCAGGAACGCCCACAGCTCGGCGGGCGGGGCCCCGAGCTTCGGGAACCCCCAGTAGATGTCGCGGGCGGCGAGGGGATGGCTCGCCGCGTGGGTGTAGCTCATGAAGCAATACGGGCCCGACGTGAACCCGAACCCGCTCGAGATCTCCACGCACCCCCCGAAAGCGGGCGCCAGGATCCACAGGGCGAGGTTGGGCAGCGCGAGGACGCCGAGGATCACGACGCCGAGCCCGGCGACCGCCCCGCCGGAGAACCCCTCGGCGAGATACCGGCCAGTGTCGCCCGGTCGGGCCGCCGCCACCACCATGAACCCGACGACGGCGGCCGCCATCCCGACCAGCAGGATGCGGATCGCGCCGGCGGTCGCCGCGCGGAGACGCCGGTTCCACTGCTCCCATTCCCAATGGTCGGAGCCCCACGCGCCGTCGGGGCCCGTCCGGACGCCGCCGGCGAACCCCGAGACGGCTGCGAGGACCAGCGGCCACACGAGCGACGCCGCGTGGGAGGGATGGACGGCGATTCGCGAGGTCTCGGGGAACCGGACGGTCGCGCTCACGAGCCAGCCCAACGCGAACGTGATCAGCGCGTACGGAACCGCGATCCTGGCGCCGGACAGCCCCCGGTCGCGCGGCCGCCCGCCCGTGACGTCGGCGACCACGCGCCCCGCGTCCACCAGCCGCCAGAGGATCAGCGCCATCCCGCCGAGGAGCGCGAACGCGACCGTCGCATCGACCTGCCCGCCCGACGGCAGCCCGAGCGCGACCTCCGCGCCGTGGGGCAGGTGCAGCGCGGCCGTGGCGACCTGCATGCCCACGTGCTGGAACGTGAGGAACAGCACCACGCCGCCCAGAACGGCGTTCCCCACGCCGAGCCCGGGAACGCCCCCGCCCGCCAGCACGAGGAAGGAGATCGCCTCCCCGAGCGCGAGCCCGGCCACCGCGACGAGCGCGGCCTCGCGTGACGCGACGATCCACGGCCGGAGCCGGCCTCCGCGGACAGATGGCGGCTCGCCCACGGATCCACACAATCGCAGGCCCGAGGGACCGTCAAGCCGGCGGCGGTCGTCCGATCATATGGATCGCCGGGAGACCGCGGCCGCCTCACCCGGGAGGGCCCGACGGGCTACGCTGTCATTGACGAAACCGAGGGGACGTGCTTCCCTCCCCGCGTCGCCCGCGGGCGCGACGCTCCAGGGGTGCCGGCGAAGGGAGAACGAGCGTGTCGAACGAGACGGATGCCGCAGGGGGATCGACCGGGACGGTGGCCGAGGGCGCCGGCGACGGCGCGCTGCGGCTGGCCGGTTCCGACACGCCGAAGGCGCTCGCCGACGCGCTGACCGCCCACTGGACCGACGCCGTGATGGCGCTCTCGACCGGGGACGTCGAACGCCACGCCAGGGACGTGCTCCACGACGAGGCGCTCGCTGCGGACATCGCCGAGAGCGCGAAGGACAAGAGCGTGTCGGAGGACACGCGGCTGTTCCGCGTGATCATGCGCCTGGACCCGCGGGAGAACCCCCAGTTCATGGGATACGAGCTCAGCGAGCAGGGCCTCGCTGAGCTCGCGTCGGAGGTGGACGGGCCGTTCCCCACGTGGAGCGCGACCGCGGCTCTTCGCATCATCTACACCGATCGGGTGCTCAGCCTGTACGCCGACGCCGCGAAGACGCAGCGGTTCCGCGAGTTCGACGAGCGGTGGCACGAGGAGTTCGACGCGTGGAGCCGGCTCACGGCCCGGAGCTCCGATGCCGGCGGCCCGGACATCTTCTCCAAGAGCGCCTGGCGGACCCGCGCGAAGATCCTGCAGCTCCTGATCGACACCAAAGGCGACGAGGAGCTCCGGACACGGGCGCGCGCGGCGCTGCAGAAGCCCACCGTGGCGAGCTGGACCAAGGACGTCGGGACCATCGAGGGCGCGGGGGTCGGCACGCTGATGGGCATCGCCGACCTCGGGGACGCGGCCGACATCTTCGACCAGACCAGGCGGGACGAGCGGAAGGCGACCGCGTCGAGACGGCGCAAGGGAGCCCTGTCGGGATTCGTGAGCATCGGGCTGATCGTGGTCATCGTGGTGGGCGTGGCGGCGTTCGCCAGCTCGGGCGCCGGCAACAACAACAACCTCAACATCACGACGGCACCGACGGTGACCGCTTCGGCCAGCATCAACCCCGTGACCGCGGACGTGATCGGAACCGGCACGGTCCTCAAGCCGACCGACATCCTCGAGGAGCCGAAGGACGGGTCGAAGGTCGTGCACAAGCTGAAGAAGGACGATCGCGTCTACCAGGTGGGGCACGACCAGAACGGGTTCTACCAGGTGCGGCTCTCGACCGATGCGAAGGTCTACGGCTGGGTCGACAAGAACGACATCAACATCATCTGTCCGGTTCAATGCGGCTGAGGTTCCGTTCGCGCTGACGCTGCGCGAACCGGCGAACCTTCGCCCGATTGCCGCACATCGCCATCGTGCACCACCGCCGCCGGCCGGACCGGTCGACGAACAGCCATCCGCACTCGTCGCCGGGGCATCGGCGCACCGACCGCGCATCGGGTGAGATGAGGAACTCCGCCGCCGACCGGGCCACGGCATGCAGGGGGACCCGGAGCCCGGCCGAGGCCGAGAGGGTCCACCGGACGCCTCCACCGTCGACGGGCTCGAGGTCCGCGGCCTCGTACGCGCGGCGCGCCGCGTCGGCCACCCGGTCGACGTCGGCGCCGGGCTCGGGCGCCGTGAGGACCTTGTAGACGGATTCCCGGAACTGCCCGGCCGCGGCGAGCGCGGCCCTGGCCGCGCCCGGATGCTCCGCAGCCCCGACCCGCAGGGTGGCGGCCGTGTCGTCGTCGATGAGCTCCCAGGCCGCGGCCCACACGGCGAGGTGGTCGTACGTCCGCAGGAAGTCGCCGGGCTTCGGCTCGTCCCACCCCGCGATCGTGTTGCAGAAGTCCAGCACGGGATGGCCCCCGAGCGGCGCCGGCAGGGTCAGCCCGTCCACCCGAACGGCGTACGCAGTGATCGGTGTCCGCTCCATCGGCGTCGCCCTCCGTTGACGAACCTTCCGCTAACCGCTTAGCCTAGTGCAACCGGTTGCTCGCGGGAAAGAGGTTAGCAGAGGGAGCGACCGCCGGAAACCCGAGGCGAGGCAGGCGGGGTGATCCGATACATCGGTCGTCGGATGGCGTGGGCGCTCTTCGTCCTCGTCGTCATCACGTCGATCACGTTCGTGATCTTCTTCGTGATGCCGCCCAACGACTCCGTCTACGAGCGGTTCACCCACGGCGCGGAGACGGCGCAGGCCAGCGAGTTCACCAAGGACTCCCTCGGGCTCAACAAGCCCGTCTACATCCAGTACGGGCTGTTCATGGAGCACCTGTTCCTGGGCGACCGGTATGGATGGCCCGGGCTGTGGTTCTCCTTCCAGACCCGCAGCGCTCTGAAGCCGATCATCGCGAACAGGGCGGTCGTCACGGCACAGCTCGCCGTCGGCGCGGCGTTCGTGTGGCTGCTGATCGGCATCCCGTTGGGGATCCTGTCGGCGCTCCGTCCGAGATCGAAGACGGACCGCGCCTCGATGGCCTTCGCCCTGATCGCGGCGTCGACGCCGGTGTTCTTCCTCGGGATGATCGTGCTGTACGTGTTCTGGTTCAAGCTCGGGATCATCCCGGGCGCCGGGTACGTCCCCATCTCGGACGGGTTCTGGCCGTGGATCAGCCACATGTTCGTGCCCTGGATCGTGCTCGCCATGCTGTTCGCCGCGTACTACGCGCGGATGAGCCGGGCCACCATGATCGAGGCGCTGTCCGAGGACTACGTCCGGACGGCGCGCGGCAAGGGCCTGTCCGAGCGGCGCGTGATCCTCCGCCACGCGTTCCGGTCCGCGATGATGCCGCTCGTCACGATGTTCGGGATGGACCTCGGCGCGCTGTTCGGCGGCGCCGTGATCACCGAGACCGTGTTCAACCTGCCCGGGCTCGGCGCCTATGCGGTGCAGTCCGTCCGGCACACCGACCTGTACGCGATCGTCGACATCACGATCGTGGTGGCCATCGCCATCACGATGATGAACCTGCTCGTCGACATCGCGTACGCGTGGCTCGACCCGCGCATCCGCTACACGTAGCGTCAGCTACAGACGCGGGTCGACCGGTTCGGACTCAAGGGCCAGGACGCCGAACACGCATTCGTGGACGCGGTACAGGGGCTCGCCCCGGGCGAACCGCTCCAGCGCCTCGACGCCGAGGGCGAACTCACGCGCGGCGAGGCCCCGCTTGCGGCCGAGCGAGCGCTGTCGGAGGCGCGCGAGGTTGGCGGGCGCCGGGTACTCCGGTCCGTAGATGATCCGAAGGTACTCGGGCCCGCGCACCTTCACCCCGGGCTGCACGACGCCGTGGCTCCCTCGCACGATGGGCTGCAGCGGCTTGACGACCATGCCCTCCCCGCCGCGGGCGACGAGGTCCTCCCACCACCCGGTCGCCGCATCGATGGCCGACTGGTCGGTCACGTCGACCACCACGTTGGCCGTCGCCCGGATGAGGCCCGGCGCCGCCGCGGCGAGCCGGTCCGCCGCCGCCATGTGCCACGGGTGCTCGCGGTCGTGGAAGGCGAACCCCTCCCCGGCGAGCACCTGGAACGGCGCCAGGCGCACGTCGGCCACCGACGCCACCGGCCAGCAGTACGGCCGGTAGGCCTCGACGAACGCCGCCGCCATGGCCAGGCGTCCGGACGTCCTCTCCAGCAGGTCGTCCGCGGACACCCCCCGGGCGGTCGCCGCCGACAGCGCGTCGACCGACGCCGCGAGGACGTGCGTCGCGGCGGCGCCCACCGCCGCGTGCTGGTTCCGCAGGAGGTCCTCGGCCTTCAGCGACCACGGCAGGACCTCGCAGTCCAGGACGACCCAGTCCGTCGCGAGCTCGTCCCACAGGCCGGCCGCGTCCAGCGCCTCGCGGAGCAACCCGAGCACCTCGGCCTGCATCCCGACGTCGGGGAAGAAGCCGCGGCCTGTCCGGGTGAACACCGCCCCGTCCCCCGACGCCACGCCGAACCGCCGCCCGGCCGCCGGGGCCGTCCGGCACACGACGGCCACGGCCCGAGACCCCATGTGCTTCTCCTCGCAGATCACGACCGGAACGCCGTCCCGACGGTAGAAGGAGAACGCTTCGGCTGGGTGCTCCAGCAGGTCGGGACGTTCGCTGGTGGCCACCGGGGACATCGTCGGCGGCAGGTACACGAGCCACCGTGGGTCGATCGCGAATCGGCTCATCACCTCGAGCGCGGCGGCCGCGTTCTCCTCGGGGATCGTCACGCGGCCCATCAGGCGAGTCTCGATGCCCCGCCGCCCCAGCACGTCGGCGACGTCGAGCACGTCCGGCGGGCCGGGCGCCCGGTCCTCCGCCAGCGGGGCCTGGTCCCCGGACGCGAGGAACGGCTTCGCCGGCTCGTAGTACGTGCGGTGCGCCGGCACGGAGACCAGCTCCCGCTCCGGCCACCGGAGCGCGGTCAGGCTGCCGCCGAACACGCACCCCGTGTCCACGCAGATCGTTCCGTTCACCCAGCCGGCCTCCGGGACCGGCGTGTGGCCGTACACCACCGCGGCCGCCCCCCGGTAGTCGTTCGCCCACGCGTAGCGGACCGGCAGGCCGAACTCGTCGGTCTCCCCCGTGGTCTCGCCGTACAGCGCGAACGCCCGCACCGCTCCCGACGCGCGGCCCTGCATCTCCTCGCGCATCCCGGCGTGCGCAACCACGAGTCTGCGCCCGTCCAGGACGTAGTGGCTCACGAGCCCGTCGAGGAACTCCGCCACCCGCTGCCGGAACTCCTCCGACTCGGTCCCGAGCTGCTGCAGCGACTCGGCCAGGCCGTGGGTGACCTGGACGTTCCGCCCGCGGAGCGCCCGGACCAGCTTGG
The DNA here is from genome assembly GCA_036557505.1 of Actinomycetota bacterium. Taxonomy (GTDB): domain Bacteria; phylum Actinomycetota; class UBA4738; order UBA4738; family JACQTL01; genus DATBHM01. The sequence continues at coordinate 14,275 of DATBHM010000235.1, forward strand.
CCTCGTGGTTTCCGGGCACGCAGATCGCCGAGCCCGCCTCGGCCATGGCCATGACCGTGCGCAGCACGCCCGGGGTGTCGGGCCCGCGGTCGACGAGGTCCCCGAGGAACACGGCGACCCGCCCCTCGGGATGCGCCAGCACGCCGTCGTCCCCCGCCGTGTACCCCAGCCGGGCCAGCAGCTCGTGCAGCTCGGCCGAGCACCCGTGCACGTCGCCCACGACGTCGAACGGCCCGTGCTCGTCGGAACGGTCCGTCCACGCGCGCTCCCGGACGATCCCGGCGGCGTCGATCTCCTCCGGCCCCCGCAGGACGAACACCCGGCGGAACCCCTCGCGTTCCAGGCGGCCGATCGACCGGCGGAGCATCGACTGCTGGCGCCGGACGACGTGCGGCCCGAACTGCCGGTTCGGGCGCGCGCGGTTGCGTTCCTGCGCCAGGGCCTCCGGCACGTCGAGGACGATCGCCACCGGCAGCACGTGGTGCTCGCGGGCCAGCGCGACGAGCGGCTTGCGCGAGTCCGGCTGGACGTTCGTCGCGTCGATCACCGTCAGCCGACCCAGGCCGAGCCGCTTCGCCGCGACGTAATGCACGACGTCGAACGCCGGCCCCGTGGCGGCCTGGTCGTTCTCGTCGTCGGCCACCATCCCGCGGGCCCGGTCGGACGAGAGCACCTCGGTCGGCAGGAAGTGCCTGGCTGCGAACGTCGACTTGCCCGACCCGCTGGCGCCGATCAGCACCACGAGCGACAGCTCGGGGATGCGGAGCTCCGTCATCGGGAGAACACCGCCATCTGCGTCGGCGCACCCACCTCGGGGTCCTCCGTCCCCACCGGCAGGAACCGCACGGAGTAGGCGTTGCGGTCCGCCACCCCGCCCGCCCAGGCGCGGAGCTCCTCGCGGGTCCACTCGAAGCGGTGGTCGCGGTGCCGGAGCGATCCCGTCGCCAGTCCCTCGAATCGCGCGTTGTACTCGACGTTCGGCGTGGTGAGGATCACCGTCGCCGGACGCGCCGTGTCGAACAGCGACCGTTCCAGCGCCCCGAGCCGGTCGGGGTCGAGGTGCTCGACGACCTCCATGAGCACCGCTGCGTCGTAGCCCTCGAGCCGCCGGTCCCGGTACGTCAGCGACCCCTGGAGCAGCTCGACGCGTTCCCGCTGGCGGGGGGCCATCGTGTCGAGGTGCAGCCGCCTGCCGGCCACCGCCAGGGCCGCGGCCGACACGTCCATCCCCACGACGCGCTCGAACTGCCCGTCGCGGAGCAGCGCCTGCAGCAGCCGCCCGTCGCCGCACCCCAGGTCGAGGACGCGCCGGGCACCACTCGCCCGGAGGGCCGCGACGATCGTACCGATGCGCTGGTCGCGGAGCCGCACCTGGTCCTCGAAGCCCTGCTCCTCGCGGTCGTGCTCGCGCGTCCGGGCATCCGGGTCCTCCCCGGGGTCGTCGTCGGACAGGCGCGCCAGGGCGGCGCGGGTCAGCCCGGCTCGATACCGGAGGAACCGCCGCGCGATCAGCTCGCGTTCGGGATGGTCGCCGAGCCATGCCTCGCCCCGGCGCAGGAGCTTCTCGATCTCGTCCTCGGCCACCCAGTAGTGCTTCGCGTCGTCGAGCACCGGGAGCAGCACGTAGAGGTGCTCCAGGACGCGGCGTACGGGCAGGCGACACGTGAGCGTCGCGTGGAGGTATCGGCTGTCGCCCCAGTCGGGGAACCGCTCGTCGAGCGGCAGCGGAGTCGCCGCCACCCCGTATCCGAGCGGTTCGAACAGCCGCCGCAGGAGCGGCTCGCCGCCCCGGCAGGGGAGCACGGGGACGCGCACCTCCAGCTCCAGGTCGGCGTCGACCAGCTCCGGGCGGTCGTCGCTCCGCCCGGCCATCGCGGTGCCGAACAGCTTCGCGATCGCCACCGACAGGAACGACGACGCCACGTAGGGGCGGTCGTTGACGTAGTCCGCCAGCGTGGAGTCGCCGCGAGCCCGGCCCCGCCGCACCAGCGACACGGCGTCGACCTCGAGCAGCACGGCGGCCGTGCAACGGACGTCGGTCGCATGCGGGTACACGACGTGGGCCCGTCCGAACGACAGGTCAACGGAGCGGACGTTCGCCGGGTTCTTGTGCAGCAGGAACCCGAGGTCCGTCGCGGGGGGCGTGGTCGACGTGATCGTGAGCAGCATGACCGCTCACGGTACCGCCGGTGGGCTCACGCGATGCGATCGTGCCGCATGCCGCCGCCGGCCGCCCCGAGCCGTACGCGCTGCTGCGCCACCGCGAGGCGCCGGACCGCCTCGCGCAGGCGGTCCGGAGGCTGGGTGAACGGCAGCCGCAGGTGGCGCTCGAGCGTGCCGTCCGGGCCGAACGTCGGCCCCGGCACGACATGGACGCCCTCGCGCTCGGCGGCCTCCGCGAGGGCCCCGGCCTCGGGACGGTCGAGCTCCGCCCACAGGCACAGGCCTCCGCGCGGCACCCGGAACCGCCACGAGGGGAGCTGTTCCCGGATCGCGGCGGCGAGCGCGTCCCGACGCTCGGCGAGCAGCCGGCGCCGCTCGTCCAGGACCGTGGCGCTCGCCCGCAGCAGCCGCTCGGCCACCAACTGCTCCAGCACGGGCGTGGCCAGGTCGACCGCGGCCCGGGCGTGGCCCAGCCGGCGGGCCAGCGGAGGCGGGCACCGGATCCACCCGACCCGCAGACCGCCCCAGAACGACTTGCTCATGGAGCCCACCGAGATCACGCGGCCGTCACCGTCGTGTGCGGCCATCGGCACCGGCCGCCGGCGCCACGGCTCCAGGTCGAGCAGGGCGAACGTCTCGTCGACCACGAGGTGCGCGCCGGCGCGCGCCGCCGCGTCGACGACCGACGCGCGTTCCTCGTCGGGCATCAGGAACCCGGTCGGGTTCTGGAAGTCGGGCAGGAGGTACGCCACCCGGGGGGCCAGCTCACGGAACCGCGCGGCGACGAGCTCGACGTCCCATCCCCGGTCGGTCATGGCCGCCGGGACGAACCGGGCCCCGGCCCGGCGGAACGCGGCGAGCGCGTTGGGGTAGCTGGGGACCTCGACCAGCGCGGCGTCCCCGGGTGCGAGCAGCACGTCGAGCAGCAGGCCGAGCGCATGCTGGGCGCCCGACGTGACGACGATCTGCTGCTCGTCGGTCGGGATGCCCCGCGCGTCGAACTGCGCGGCGACGGCCCGGCGAAGCGACGGCAGGCCGATCGGGTCGTAGCCCGTCCCGCCGAGATGGCCGGCCAGGTCACGCACGGCGCCGTCGACGGCCTCCATCATCGCGCCCGGGGCCGGCATGGCCGCGATCGTCATGTCGATGGCGTCTTCGCGGTCCTCGCCCGGCGGCCGGATGCCCAGCTCGCGGTCGGCGGCCCCGCCGGTGGGGAGCGCCACTCGGCTCCCCGAGCCCCGCCGGCTCTCGAGGAACCCCTCCCCCCGGAGCAGGTCGTACGCGGCCGTCGTCGTGGTCCTGCTGACGCCGAGCACGGCGGCGAGCTCTCGCTCGGAGGGCAGGCGGGCGCGGAGCGGCACCCGGCCGTCCAGCACGAGCGCGCGCAGCGCCGCCGCGAGCGACGCGTACCCCGGGCCGGAGCCCTCCCAGGACCCGAGCAGCCGGGCCAGCTCGGCTCCCGGGACGATCGAACGCGCCTCCACGCGGCCATTCCGCCACGATTGGCTATGGACTGTCAAGGCCACTTTGCCGTAAACATGTCCGTGATGCGAATCCTCGGCCGCCGCCGGTCCCGAACCGCAGCTCCACCTCGCCCGCCGTGGCCGTTCTGGGCGCGGTTCACCCAGCTCCAGGTCGGGCTGTTCCTGTACGGGCTCAGCCAGGCGCTCCTGGTCCGGAGCCGGCTCGGCCTGGACCCGTGGGACGTGTTCCACCAGGGGCTCGCCCGGCAGACCGGCCTCGCGATCGGGACGTGGACGATCCTCG
>DATBHM010000236.1:0-3161 GCA_036557505.1 Actinomycetota bacterium
TCCTGGACGTCGATCGCGGACTCCTTGCGGAGGCGGACCTCGGCGATCTTCTCGTCGACCTCGCGGACGTCCGGCGGCGCGGTCATGCGGCGGATGCGCATGCGCGAGCCGGCCTCGTCGATGAGGTCGATCGCCTTGTCCGGCAGGAACCGCTCGGAGATGTAGCGGTCGGCCAGGTTGGCCGCGGCCACCAGCGCGTCGTCGGTGAAGCTGACGCGGTGGTGGGCCTCGTACCGGTCGCGGAGGCCCTTGAGGATCTCGATGGTGTGGGCCACCGACGGCTGCTCCACGGAGATGGGCTGGAACCGCCGCTCGAGCGCCGCGTCCTTCTCGAGGTGCTTGCGGTACTCGTCGCGGGTGGTCGCGCCGATCGTCTGGAGCTCGCCGCGGGCGAGCATCGGCTTGAGGATGCTGGCCGCGTCGATGGCGCCCTCGGCCGCGCCGGCGCCGACGAGCGTGTGCAGCTCGTCGATGAACAGCACGATGTCGCCACGGGTGCGGATCTCCTTGAGGACCTTCTTCAGCCGTTCCTCGAAGTCGCCGCGGTAGCGGGAGCCCGCCACCAGCGCGCCGAGGTCGAGCGTGTAGATCTGCTTGCCCTTGAGGGTCTCGGGGACCTCGCCCTTGACGATGTCCTGGGCCAGGCCCTCGACGATGGCCGTCTTGCCGACCCCGGGCTCGCCGATCAGGACCGGGTTGTTCTTGGTCCGGCGGCTGAGCACCTGCATGACCCGTTCGATCTCCTTCTCGCGGCCGATGACCGGGTCGAGCTTGGCCTCGCGCGCGAGCTGGGTGAGATTGCGACCGAACTGGTCGAGCACCATCGAGCCCTGCGGAGTCTGCTCCCCACCGGGGGTCTGCTCGCCCTTGCCGCCCGAGTAGCCGCTGAGCAGCTGGATGACCTGCTGGCGAACCCGGTTGAGGTCGGCGCCGAGCTTCTGCAGGACCTGCGCGGCGACGCCCTCGCCCTCCCGGATGAGGCCGAGCAGGATGTGCTCGGTTCCGATGTAGTTGTGGCCGAGCTGGAGCGCCTCGCGGAGCGACAGCTCGAGAACCTTCTTGGCCCGGGGCGTGAACGGGATGTGGCCCGTCGGCGCAGCCTGGCCCTGTCCGATGATCTCCTCGACCTGCGAACGAACGGCGTCGAGGGAGATGTTGAGCTGCTCGAGGGCCTTCGCTGCGACGCCCTCGCCCTCGTGGATCAGCCCGAGCAGGATGTGCTCGGTGCCGATGTAGTTGTGGTTGAGCATCCTCGCTTCTTCCTGTGCGAGGACCACCACCCGCCTTGCCCGGTCGGTGAACCGTTCGAACATGTCAAGCCTTCCTGGCCGGAAGCGCCGGCCCGCTTGCTGCGTGCCCCATGGGATCCGCGGACTCCGTCCTACCCCCGAGGCGCAGGAGGCGCTCCCGGTGGCGCACCGTCGCGCCGCCTGAGCGCCCTCCGGAGTCGAGTATACCCCCCGCCTCCGTCACGCCCGGCCACGCTCCCTGCCCCATCACGCCTCCTCGGATGCATGAGAATCCGCGGGCGGTTCCCACGCCTGTCCTTGAGTTGTTCCCCTTCAACACCCTATACGAACAAACTCGCCTGCTAGGACATTCGGCCGGGCATCCCACCGGGATGAGTTTCCCTCGCTGATTCTCAGAAAAACAGAGCCGTTCGGCCGTGACCGAATGGCCTTCCGGTGGTCCCGAACCGACCGGGGACCTCGGCCGGGCGCGACATCCCGGACGGGGGCCGGGTGCGTACGACTCTGCGCGATGCGGGTCCGGTGGGGACTCCGGGGGTGGATCGGCGCGGCCGTGGCCGCGGCCCTCCCGCTCGCGGCCTGCTCCGGATCGCCGGCGGCGCCGCCGGCCGCTTCGAGCCATGCAACGGTTCCGACGTCGCGGGCGCCGGCGACGTCCGTACCGCATTCGCCCTCCGCCGCCCCGACGTCGCCGTCCGCGTCGCCGCTCCCCGACGGCGTGCGGGTCATCCCGCTCAGCGGCACAGAGGCGTACGGCCTCGCGGCCACCGACGACTCGGTCTGGGCGACCCTGTACGGAAGCGGCGTGCTCTCCCGCGTCGACCCGCCGACCAACGCCGAGGCGGACGCGATCGACGCCGGGACGGGGGCCGCGTCGCTCATGACCGTCGGCGACGAGGTGTGGATGGTTCGCGAGGGCGGCGATGCGTCGATCACCATCTTCCGGGGCGGCGCGCCCGTCGCGGACGTGACCGCCGGCGAGCTGTGCTGCGACCTCACGTCGCTCGGCACGACGGTGTGGGCCCTCGACCCGGGCGGAGCGCTGGTCGGGATCGACGCCGCGACCCATCGGGTGGTCGATCGTGTCCCGGTTCCCCTGCACCGGAACGTCCACGTGAACGCCGTCGGCGCCGGCGACTCGGTCTGGGTGTCGAGCGACGACACGGCGCTCATGCGGGTGGACCCGGACTCCGGCGTGATCACGGCGCGAATCGCGACGGGCGGAGGCGTTCCGTTCGTCGAGCACGACGGACTCCTGTGGGGGGCGAAGACAGATCAGCTGTGGGCGGTGGACAGCGGGACCGGTCGCATCGTCCGTCGGGTCCCACTCCACGACTCGGAGGAGGTGCTCTCGATGGCCGTGGACGATCGGTCGATCTGGCTGGGGATGCGGCACATCGGCCGGGTGGGCGCGGTGGAACGTCTGGCCCTGAACTCGGGCCGCGTGCGGTCCGACCTGCCGGTGGACGTCCCGGCTCGGATCGTCCTCGCGTTCGGTTCGGCGTGGGTCACCGACTCCGGCAGCGGGAACCTCTACCGGTTCGACTCCGACCTCGTCGGGGCGGCGTGAGCGTCAGTCCTCCGGCCGTGTGTGGGGGAACGTGATCACGTCGCGGATCGACGGCTGGTCGGCGAGGATCATGGTCAACCGGTCGATGCCGAGGCCCATGCCGCCCGCAGGCGGCATGCCGTGCTCCAGGGCCATGAGGAAGTCCTCGTCGAGCGGGTGGGCCTCCTGGTCGCCCCTCCGCTTGGCCTCCTGCTGCGCCTCGAACCGCCGCCGCTGGTCGTCGGGGTCGGTGAGCTCGGAGTAGGCGGGGCCGATCTCCATCCCCGCGATGATGAGATCGAAGTGCTCGGTGACTCCGGGGCTCGTCCGGTGCGGCCGGGCCAGCGGCGAGACCTCCTGCG
>DATBHM010000237.1:0-11617 GCA_036557505.1 Actinomycetota bacterium
GACTGCCCCGGCGGGGTCCCCCGAGGACCGCGCCGGCCCGGGGGCCGGCGCGGTCGCCGGCCTGGTCAGCGCCGCCGCCGCGCTCGCCATCTCGGCGGTCGTCCACACCCTGATCCCGTCGATCCCGTTCCCGCCGGTCGCCGTGGCCGAGGCGGTGATCCGGGGCGCCCCCGGCAGCGTGGACGCGTTCTTCATCGACAACCTGCAGCACGGCGCCCGCCCCGCGGCCGTGATCGGCTCCGGCCTCGGACTGGTGATCGCCGGCACGCTCCTCGGGCTCCTGCTCCCGGCCGTCCGCCGGTGGCTGGGGGGCCGGACCCTGCTCGCGGCGGCCCTCCTAGCCGTACCCCTGTACCTGGTGGCGGTGCTCACCTACCGCCCGGCGTCGGGCGACGTGGGGCGGTTCCTGTACGCGGCCGCGCTGATCCCGATCCTCGGCGCCTCGGTGTGGTTCGGGACGCAGGCGTTCCGCCGGGTGGCCGTCGGCCGGGTGACGCGGGACACCGACGTGACCCGGCGGGAGGTCGTGCGGGCCATGTGGATCGGCGGTGCGGCGTTCCTGGTCGGATGGGCCAACCTCGGGCGCCTCGTGTTCCGTCGTCCCGATCCCGGGAACAATCGGCTCGCCGCCGGGGGGAACGTGTCGCCCGCCCCCCAGCCCTCGGCGGCGCCCGGCGACGCGTCGTTCGCCGGGGTCGCCGGACTCTCTCCCCAGATCACGCCCAACGGCCGCTTCTACACGGTGAACGAGGAGATCTTCCCTCCGGACGTCGACCCGACCACGTGGCGGCTCGAGATCGGCGGTCTGGTCGACCGGCCGATCTCGGTCTCCTATCGCGAGCTGACCTCGATGCCGGCGATCGAGCAGTACATGACGCTCGAATGCATCAGCAACCAGACCGGCGGCCACCTGATCTCGAACGCCAGATGGACCGGCGTCCCCCTCCGGGACCTCCTGCACCGGGCGGGCGTGAAGCCGGGCGCCATCGAGGTGGTCTCGACGTCGGTCGACGGGTACGCCGATTCCGTCCCGGTCGCCGACGCCATGTCGCCGCACACGATCATCGCCTACGGCATGAACGGGAACCAGCTGCCCCGGGCGCACGGGTTCCCGGCCCGGATCCTCGTGCCCGGGTACTACGGGATGAAGCAGCCGAAGTGGCTGGGGACCATCCAGCTGGTCGACCAGCCCTTCAACGGCTACTGGGAGCAGCGGGGGTGGATCAAGGAGGCGGTGGTCCGGACGATGTCGCGGATCGACACCCCCAAGAACCACTCGAGCGTGGACGGTTCCGTCGTCGTGGCCGGGATCGCGTTCGCCGGCGACCGGGGGATCTCGCGCGTGGAGGTCAGCACCGACGCCGGTCACGCGTTCGCGGACGCCGACCTCCGGACCCCGTTGTCGGAGTTCACCTGGCGCCAGTGGAAGTACCGGTTCACGCCGAAGCCGGGCGCGGACACGACCATCGTCGTGCGCGCGACGGACGGAACGGGGGCGACCCAGACGTCCGCCGTCAGACCGCCGGAGTACAGTGGGTCGACGGGATGGCACGGAGTCGAGGTCGTTGACCAGTCAGGCTGAACAGCTCTCCGGAGGTCCGTCGGAGGAGACCGAGGAGCAGCGCCGCGCGCGGTTCGAGCGCGACGCGATGCCGCTCATGCCGCAGCTCTACTCGGCCGCGCTCCGGCTGACGCGCAACCCGTCCGACGCCGAGGACCTCGTCCAGGAGGCGTACCTGCGTGCCTACCGCGGGTTCGGCGGGTTCACCCCCGGCACCAACCTCAAGGCGTGGCTGTACCGGATCCTCACCAACACGTTCATCAACTCGTACCGCAAGAAGCAACGGCAGCCGGTGACCGTGCTCGAGAACGAGATCCCCGACTGGTACCTGTACGACCACCTCGCCGACGACTCCTCAGGGGGCGAGACGGCGTCGGCCGAGGCCCAGGTGCTCGAACGCATGCCCGACGAGGACGTCCAGGCCGCGCTCGACGCGCTCCCGGAGACGTTCCGGATGGCCGTCTGGCTGGCGGACGTCGAGGGATTCGCGTACAAGGAGATCGCCGAGATCCTGGATATCCCCATCGGAACCGTGATGTCGAGGCTGCACCGCGGAAGGAAATCCCTGGAGAAGATGTTGTGGGACAAGGTAAGGGAGCGAGGACTTGTCAGGGATTGACTGCGACGAGGTGCTGAGGGAGGTCGAGGCCTACCTCGATCACGAGCTGCCGGAGGGGCGGAGCGAGTTCATCGCGCTGCACCTCCGGACGTGCAGCCCGTGCGCGAAGCGGGCCGACTTCCAGCAGCGGCTCCGCGCCATCGTCGCGAGCAAGTGCGCGATGGACCAGGCCGTCCCGGAGACCCTCGCGGTGCGCATCCGGATGGTCATCGAGGAGGAGCACGGGCCGACCACCACGGCCTGATCCCGGTTCCCCGTTCCGGATCTGTTGCGATCCCGTGGCCTCATGCCGCTCCCACGAACGAACCCCGGCGGCTCATGCGTCGAACGGTCATGCAGGAGGAACGACGCATGAAGGGAACCCGTCCCGGCCATCTACCGCCGCCCAGCAGGCCGACCGGAGCAGGCCGAATCTGCGCGGAGCCGGGCTGCACGACCAAACTGTCCATCTACAACACCTCGGAGATGTGCTGGCAGCACGCCGAGGTGGTGTTCCCGAACTACCGCGGCAAGCGCCTGGCGCCCAACAAGTCCCGGGCCTGAACGGCGGCCGCGTCCCCCCGGTCCGTTCGGTGGGCGAACACACGAGCCATCCGCGACCGCGGGTAGGCTCGCGCCCGCATGTTCGCGCGCGTGCTCGTCGCCAACCGGGCGGAGATCGCCTGCCGGGTGATCCGGACGCTCCGGCGGCTGGGGATCCGGTCGGTGGCCGTCCACAGCGACGCGGACGTATCGGCCAGGCACGTCCGGGAGGCCGACGCGGCCGAGCGCATCGGTGAGGCGCCGGCGCCCGCGTCCTACCTGAACCCGGCCGCGATCGTCGACGCCGCGCTCCGTTCTGGGGCGGAGGCGGTGCACCCCGGCTACGGGTTCCTGTCGGAGTCCGCGAAGTTCGCCGAGGCCGTGCTCGGCGCCGGCCTGGCGTGGATCGGGCCGTCGCCCGACGTGCTGGAGCTCACGGGGGACAAGGCCGCGTGCCGGGAGGCGTTCGCGGGAACGGGATTCCCCGTGCTCCCGGGTGCGGGGCCGTTCGTCGACGCACCGTCCGCCGTGGCGGCCGCGGACGACGTCGGGTACCCGATCATGGTGAAGGCCGTGATGGGGGGCGGCGGCATCGGGATGAGTGTGGCCCGGGACCCGGCCGGGCTGGCCGCCGCCGTCGAGACGGCGTCCACGCGGGGGGCCCGGTTCTTCGCCGACCCGTCGGTCCTGCTGGAGCGCTACGTGGAGGGCGCCCGTCACGTCGAGGTCCAGATCCTGGCCGACGCTGATCGGTGCCTGCACCTGTACGAACGGGAGTGCTCGGTCCAGCGCCGCCACCAGAAGGTCGTCGAGGAGACGCCCTCGCGGGCGCTGGACGACGACCTCCGCCGGACGATGTGCGGGGCGGCCGTGGCGTCGATGCGCGCGCTCGGCTACTCGGGGGCCGGCACGGTCGAGTGCGTGGTGTCGCCTGCGGGCGAGTTCTTCCTCCTGGAGGTGAACGCCCGCCTGCAGGTGGAGCACCCGGTCACCGAGATGACCTGCGGCGGCGGCATCGACCTGGTGGAGCAGCAGCTCCGCGTGGCCGCCGGCGAGGGGATGTCGCTCGAGGCCACGCCGGACCGTACCGGCAACGCGATCGAGTGCCGGGTGTACGCGGAGGATCCCCGCACGTTCCTGCCGTCCCCCGGCACCATCTCCGCCCTGCGGCTGCCGGAGGGGGTCCGCGCCGACTTCGGATACGACGAGGGCGACGAGGTGCCGATGTTCTACGACCCCCTGATCGGCAAGCTCGTCGTCCTCGGGGACGACCGGAAGGCGGCGATCGAGGCCATGGGGCACGCGGTCGACGGAACGCTGATCGCGGGCCTCAAGACCAATCTCGAGGCCCACGCCCGCATCCTCCGGGACGAACGGTTCATATCGGGCGCGTACGACACCTCGCTGCTCGGGAAGTAGGGTTCGCGGCGAGATGGGCGGCGACGTTCGCTACGAGCTCCGGGGGGCGGCGGCGTGGGTGATCATCGACCACGAGGACCAGCGCAACGCCCTGTCGCCGGAGGTCGTCGCCGGGCTCCATGAGGCGATCGGGCGGATCGGGGCGGACGACGCCGTCCGCGTCGCCGTGTTCACCGGCGCGGGCGAGCGGGCGTTCTCGGCGGGTGGCCACCTCGGCGGGATGACTGGGGAGCACTCCCGCGTCGCCCAGCACGACGCGCGGGGTGCGCTCGTGGCGCTGTTCCGCTCGATGCAGGAATGCCCCACGCCGATCGTCGCCCGGGTCAACGGCCACGCCCTCGCCGGGGGATTCGGACTCATGCTCGCGTGCGACCTGGCGATCGCGGCCGACGACGCGGAGCTCGGTACCCCGGAGATCAACCTGGGGCTGTGGCCGTACATGATCAGCGCCGTGATCCAGCGGAACGTCCCCCGCAAGATCGCGCTCGACATGATGCTGACCGGCCGCCGGGTCACCGCGGAGGACGCCGGGCGGTGGGGAATGGTCAACCGGGTGGTCCCGCGCCCCGATCTCGACGGCGCCGTGGAGGCGATGGTGACGGAGCTGGCCTCGAAGTCACCGCTCATACTGGCCCTCGGCAAGCGGTCGTTCTACCGGTCGCAGGACATGTCGTTCGAGGACGCGCTGGCCTACCTGCACGCGATGCTCACCGTGAACCTCGAATCGGAGGACGTCGCCGAGGGCGTGAACGCGTTCCTGCAGAAGCGTTCGCCCGAATGGAAGGGTCGCTGACGCCTACAGCTGGTCCTTCCGTTCGAGGACGGTCAATGCGATCCACCCCGGCAGGACCGGCAGCCAGAACGTGGTCAGCCGGAACAGGAACACCGCCGGCACGGCGACGGTCTTGTCGAGGCCGGCGGCCGTCAGACCGGCGATGAGGGCCGCCTCCACCGCCCCGATCCCGCCCGGCGTCGGCGCGGCGGTGGCCACCGCCGAGCCCACGAGGTAGACGGCGCCGATCGTGGCCACGGGCAGGCCGCCCCCGAAGGCCTGGATCGCGAACACCAGGGCGAAGATGTACGTGAGCGTCAGGAAGATCGAGCCCCCGAACAGCGCGATCACCTTCATCGGTTGCTTCGCGACCTCGGCGACGCCGTGGAGCGACCGGCGCAGGATCGGGATCAGCTTGCCCAGGAACAGCTTTCGACCCCACGGGAACAGCATCACGACGCCGGAGAGCGCGAGGATCGCCGTGAGGCCGACAAGGATCGCGGTGCCGGAGGGCAGATGCAGGGAGCCGACCCCGGCGCGCCGTCCCCACAGGATGAAGACGACGGACAGCGGGATGTAGGTGACGAACCCCGCCAGGTGGCTGAGCCCGATGCCCGAGATCGCCACCGCAGAGTCCATGCCCCGCTTCTGCAGGAACCGGATGTTGGTCGCCATGCCACCGACCTTGGCCGGGGTGATGCGATTGACGAACGACCCGGCGAGCTGGGCCTCGAACGCCGGCCACGCCGGGATCCGGTCCGGGACGGAGCCGATCACCGTCATCGTCGCCCCCACGTACGTGGCGAGCGAGGCCACGAGCGACCAGAACCCCCAGGCCCAGTTGGCGTGCTGGACCTGCTGCCACAAGCTGGGAAGGTTCGCGAGCTGGGGGATCAGGAAGTAGAACGCCAACCCCAGGCCGACGGCGGTGACGACGTTCTTCGTCCGGACCCGCCGGAGGTCCTCGAGCTCGATCTTCTCGACGCCGACCGCCGCCGCGGCCGCCTGCTGGAGGTCCTTCATGAGCGGCTTGCGGCCGGCCATCGCCGTCCGGGTTCCGAAGCTCACGCCGTTCAGCTGGATCCTGGGTAGGGCGTCTCGGACGGCGTCCGGTCCCAGGACGTCGACGACCGTCGCCACCGCCCGCTCGGGGCCGATCCGCAGCGCAAGGGATGTCAGGAGCTCGGCCACGTCGCCGTTCAGCAGCCGATCGGGGGCCGAGAGCTCCGCGAACCCGAAGTCGACGAGCCACGGTCTGCCGTCCGTGTCGAGGACGACGTTGGCGAGCTTGAGGTTGCGATGGGCGATGCGGTGCCTGCGGAGCCCGGCGACCTCCGCCCAGATGCCACGCACGACGTCGTCGGTGAGGGCGTCGTCATCGACCCGATCGAGCGAGGACCCGTCGATCCGTCGGAACGAGAGGAGGCTCGCGTCGGAATCGACGTCGGCGACCGCGAGGAGGATCGGAGTGTGGATCCCGTCGGAGGCCGCCTTCAGGGCGATCAGCGCCTCGTGCTCGACCTCGCGCCGCGTCGACTGGAACGGACGCTCGTCACCCACGTCGCGGAGCCGGGCGAACCGATAGGCTCGGTACAGGAGGTCGGCGCTTCGTTCGTCCTGCCCGAGCACCTTCACGAACAGCGGGGACCCGTCGGTTCCCACCGCGAAATACGGCGTCGACCCCCGCGCATCCACGCCGGCCGGGTGGAGCTCCCGAACCGGGGTGCCGGTCCGGGCCATCGCCGCGGCGATCGCGGCTCCCGTCGGCCGCCGGTTGCGCGCCCCCAGCGCGAGCAGGAGCGCGGAGCCGGCCACGACCCCGACGCCGATCGCGATGAGGACGTCCCCCGACAGGTTCGTCCCGGACAGGATCCGGAACAGCGCCAGTGCGGCGACCGTGACGACGAGCGTCCGGCGCCAGGCTCGGGCACACCACGGCTCTGCGGCCGTCGCCGCGGCGGTCGCACCGGCCAGGTACGCGGCGTCCGGGAACCCCGCCCCCACGACCCACGACGGCCGCTGCAGCACGTGCTGCACGAGCGGCGGCGCGGCGGCGGTGAGGACGAGCTGGTCGACCACCCACATCAGCCCGGCCCCGAGGGCGCCGGCCAGCACGACCATCATCAGCAAACGGAACCGCCGAAGGATCAGAAGGAGCACGGCCACCACGATCGGGGTGACGACGGCCAGCAGCCCCGCCAGGCCGACGAGGAAGCGCTCGAGGGTGTCGGGGAGCCGGCCGAACAGCCGGGCGACGTCGAGGTCCAGCGATCGCAGCACGTCCTTCGCCGCGAGGGCGAACAGGATGCCGATCAGCGTCAGCCCGAGGGCCACCAACAGCCGCAACAGGTCGACCGGCGACCGGACGAACCTTGGTTGCCGGGGTTCGTCGACGAGGACCCGCCCGTCGGCGGGGTCCGCGGCGGGCTCGGCGACGTCGGCGCGGCGACCGCTCACGACGGGACCGGTCCGGGCGTGACGAGGAGGTTCGGGCTCCCCCAAGTCGACGCCCTCGGATCCCTGGATCGCACCGCGCCCCCGAGGGGAGCGTACTCCCGGAGCCCTCGAGGGTCGAGCGGCACTCGGCCCGAGGTCAGCGACCGATGCGCGCTAGCAGTTGGTCACGACGTCGCCGGGATCGGACTCGCACGTGTTCGTTCCGGAGCCACCGTTCAACTGGTCGTTGCCCGAGACGCCGTCCGTGCTGTGCAGAACGTCGTTGCCGTATCCGCCGTCGACGTCGTCCCCGCCCGCGCCGCCCCTCAGTGTGTCCTGACCGCTCTTGCCCTCGAGGCGGTCGTCGCCCCCCGCGCCGCCGATCGTGTCGCCGTCGTGGTCACCCTCCAGGTAGTCGGGCCCGAGCCCCCCGTCGAGCGTGTCCGTGCCGTCGCGGGTCAGGACGACGTCCGACCCCTCCCCACCGTCGACGACGTCGTTGCCGGGCCCGGTGCAAACCACGTCGTTCCCACCGCCGGCGTCCACCACGACATCGCCCTGGACGGCGCGGATGACGTCGTCTCCCGGGGTTCCGTCCCCTCCACCCGGCCCGAGGACGATCGTCGGCGTGAGCAGGCACGGGTTCACGACCGAGAAGTGACTCGTCGCGGAGGTGACGTTCCCGAGGTCGTCGGTCATGGTGACCGTGAAGTCCTTGGCTCCCCGCGTGTTCGTGTCGAAGAACCCGGTCGGCCCGGAGCACGAGGCGACCCCGTCCGGGTCGAAGCAGGTGTAGTCGGCGGGGATGCGCATGTACCGCGAGTAGGTGGCCCCGTCGGCCGGCGCGCGGATGGTGATGCTCGCGGCCGACGAGACGCTGAACGCGTCGAGCGTGACGGAGTGCAGCTGTCCCGGGGTTCCGAGGCCCAGCTGCCACTGCCCGGCGATGACGGTGTCTGCGCACGGCGCGATCTCGTACTTGCCCTCCTGATTCCAGCTGTCCCCGGTGGCGGTCGTGTTTGGTGGGTACTGGATGAATCCGGTCGCGGTCTCGGGATCCCTTCCGGTGGGGCCGGAGTTGGGGATGTCGCCCCCGGTGGTGTTCGCGCACGACAGCGTCCCGTCGGGCTCGTACCACGAGACCCGGAGGTCGCTCCGGTTCTCCGCCATCCCCTCGACCACGACGTGGACGATCGAACCCGCGGGGACGCTCGTCACGGGGGTCGTCAGGCCGGGGTCCGAGTACGCGGTGAGCACCGCGACGTCGAACTTGACGCGGTCCGCCATCGTCGCGCTTCCCGTGCAGTCGTTCGTGCCGTATTGCAGCAGCTGGTAGTCCCACCGGCTGTTGTTGCCGGCGGACGGCGGATCGGCCGATCCGACGAGGTATGAATCGTCCGCGGTGGTCACGCCGGTCACGCAGGACGAGAGGTGGACCTGGACGCCGGCAGGGGTCAGCACCTGAAGGCGGAAGGACCGGTTGGCTGCGGTCGGGAGCCCGGTTGCCTGCGCGTAGACCGGCTGGTTGCGGGCGAACCCGACGTGCGGGCCGATGGTGTGCGCCGCGTCCTGATACAGCGTGAGCGTGCCGGCGGCGCGGGCCGTCCCGGCGATGCCGCCCACCAACGGGATCAGCAAGGCGGTGATGGCCGCCAGGCGGAGGAGAACGGGCGATCGAGATGGGCGAGGTGCCATGTCGTGCCCCCTGTTCGAGCCCTGGCTCGTTGTTGCGGGCACACGCGTCGGATCCGCTCGGAGCGTCCGATTCGTCCCCATCCGATGCGACCCGCATCGAGGATCACACGACATGGGAAGGTCCGCCTATCCCCCCGATGGGGGAGAAAAAGGCTCCGCCGCCACCCGGGTGGTCGCCCGCCATTCGCCGGGGGCATCCCCGCTTGGGGTGACGGACGTAGACTCGGCCCTCGAGCGGGCCCGGGAAGGCTTCGGCGTCGACCGCCGGCGATGGGCCCCGAGGAGGTGCATCGCCGATGGCCGGCAACGGCCCCACGGCGTCCCAGGGCCCGGCCGGAGCGGACGCTGCCCAGCCGGGGAGACGGACGCCCACCTATACCTACGACGGCCCCGACCTGCGAGGCCATGCCGGGAAGCTGACCTCGGAGCGTGAGCGGTTCCGGGCGATGGGCGGTGCGGAGCGGATCGAACGCCAGCACGCGGAGGGCAAGCTCACCGTCCGAGAACGGCTGGACCTGCTGTTCGATCCGGGGACCTTCTCCGAGTTCTCGTTGCTGGCGCACCATCAGTCCGGCAGCCCGCAGATGCAGGGAAAGTTCACGCCTGCGGACGGCGTCGTCACGGGGGTCGGTCGCATCGACGGACGACGGGTCTGCGTGATCGCGTACGACTTCACGATCATGGCTGGGTCCATGGGGATGGTGGGCGAGCTGAAGGCGTCCCGCATGCGCGAAGTGGCACTTCGCGAACGTGTCCCGATCGTCTGGCTGATCGACTCGGCCGGCGCCAGGATCCAGGAGGCCGCCGGGTCGATGTTCGCCCGGACCGGCGACCTGTTCCGGGAGCAGGTCGTGATGTCCGGCGTCGTGCCGCAGGTCGCCGCCATGATGGGGCCGGGCGCGGCCGGCACCGCGTACATCCCCGGACTGGCCGACTTCGTCCCCATGGTCAAGGGCACGTCGAACATGGCCCTGGGCGGGCCGCATCTGGTGAAGGCGGCCGTCGGCGAGGAGGTGACCGCCGAGGAGATGGGCGGGTCGTCGGTGCACTGCAAGGTGAGCGGCGTGGCCGACCTCGAGGTCGCCGACGACCGCGAGTGCATCGACGTCGTCCGGCGATACCTGGGCTATTTCCCCTCGAACAACGCCGAGCCGCCGCCGGTCGTGGCGGACCCGACCGATCCGGCCGGCCGGTCGTGCGACGCCCTGCTCGACGTCGTCCCCGCGAACCCCCGCCAGGCCTACGACATGCGGAGGGTGGTGCGGGAGATCGCCGATGACGGTGAGTTCTTCCCGATGAAGCCGGACTGGGCCCGAAACCTGGTCACGGGGTTCGCCCGGTTCGACGGCCGGCCCACGGGCATCGTCGCCAACCAGCCGATGTTCCTCGGCGGCGCGCTCGACGTGAACGCGGCCGACAAGGCCGCGAGGTTCGTGTGGCTGTGCGACGCGTTCGGGATCCCGCTGGTGTTTCTCATGGACTGCCCGGGGTTCCTGGTGGGCAGCGCGGTCGAGAAGCAGGGGATCATCCGCCACGGCGCGAAGATGCTGTTCGCCGTCAGCGAGGCCACGGTGCCCAAGGTCACGGTTGTGCTCCGGAAGGGCTACGGCGCCGGCTACTACGTGATGAACGGCCGGGCCTTCGAGCCCGACTACATCGTCGGCTGGCCCACCGCGGAGATCAGCGTGATGGGACCCGAGGGAGCCGTGAACATCATCTTCCGCAAGCAGATCGAGGCGGCGGGCGACGCGGAGGCCCAGGACGCCATGCGGAACCAGATGGTCGGGACGGTCCGCGAGCAGATCAACGCGTACATCGCGGCCGGGTGGTCGTTCCTCGACGACCTGATCGAACCACAGGACACCCGGTCGGCGATCATCCGCGGGCTGGAGATCGGCGCGACGAAGACCGTCGAGCGGCCCTGGCGCAAGCACGGGGTGGTGCCGGTCTGAGCCCGGGAACGAGCGTCGTGCGGGCCGACGCCTCGGCTGCTGACCTGGTCGAGGCGATCGAACGGCACCAGACCGAGCTCTCGATCCGATGGACGGAGTTCCAGGACGGCGTGGTCGCGGACACCGACGAGCTCGTCCGGACGGTCAATCCGGACATCAAGGTGGCGTTCGCGAACAACGTGCATCGCACCCGGCTTGTGGCCGACCGGGTCGGGGACGCCGTTCGGGAGAGCACCGCGGTGTTCCGGGAGCATGGGGTACCGGCGCTGTGGTGGGTCTCGTCGCTCGGGACGCCGCAGGACCCCGCCCGCGAGCTCGAGGCGCACGGGTGGCGGTTCGACGAGACGATGCCCTGGATGGCGGCGCGGATCGATCGCGTCCGGTGGCCCGAGCCGCCGCCCGGACTGATGATCGAACGGGTCGCCGACGAGCGCGGTCAGGCGCGGTTCGTCCATGCCATGTCCGCGGGGTTCGGCATGCGTTCTGCGGAACGGCACGCGATGAATGCGCTCGCCTCGGCCGTCGGGTATGGGCCGGACGCGCAATGGGTCCGGTGGGTGGGACTGCTCGACGGCCGGGCAGTCGCTTCCTCCGGGCTGATGCTCGGGGGAGGCCTCGCCGGCGTGTACAACGTGGCGACC
>DATBHM010000238.1:0-9511 GCA_036557505.1 Actinomycetota bacterium
TGTACATGGACGCGTTCGCCCGCGACGGCCATATCGGAATGATCTATTCCAATTCGGGCACCAACGACGGGCTCGACTACATCGTCGAAGCGAAGTGCAACGACTGCGGCACCAACATCTGGACCGAGGACTGGCGCGGCGACTCCGACTATCGACCGGTGCGTCGCGACGGTTGGACCGCCGACTGCTATCCGAACTGCACGGTTGCGCATCACGACGCCAAGCCGGTCCCCGTGCGATGAGGAGGGTCCTGTGCGCGCTGCTCGCCCTCGGCGCGCTCGTGGCGTGCGACGGGGGAGGTCCTGCCGTCCCCCGTCGCTCCACGACGCCCGCCCAGACCCCGGCTCCTCCCACCGGGACCGGTCCCACCACCCCGGCGAGGGCCGTGCGTCTTCCCGGGATCACCGTCGTCGCGGATCTCTCGGACCCCGTCGTGCGGTGGCGGCCGTCGATCTTCGTCCCGTTCGGAGACGCGGACGACGAGGTGGGCGCCTTGCTGAAGAAGCGCCTGGCCTCGATCCCCATCGTGCCTCCGTCGTTCGCGGTGGGCTCCGATGGTTCGGTCTGGCTGATCGACCTGGTCAAGCGCCGAGTCGTGCACTACGCACCCGACGGGCGGTTCCTGGGAGCGGTCGGCGGACTCGAGTTCGATCGCTTCTCGCCCTACCCCCAGGACCTGGGGTTCTTCGGCGGTCGCCTGGAGCTCGTCGAGCACGTCCACAGCACCCTGCAGTCGAATCTGCGGAGCGTCGGCGCCCGGATCGGTCCCCGTCGGCGGGTCCACGTCGCATCGGAGCAGCTCGTGGTGGGCCATCTGGTCCCGCCCCAGACTGACGTGCTCGGGCGGGTGACGGGGACGGCCGGATCCGATGGCACGCCGGTGCCGGGTGGGGGGACGGCCGGCGACTTCCTGATCGATCCGACGACCGGATCGGCCCGGCGGACCGACGGGATCCGGCTCGAGGACGGAACGGCGTTGACGATCCTGCCTCGGTTGGTCGACGAGGGCCAGACGCTCGCGATCAGGCACGTCTCGGGGGTGGCCGTGAGCCAACGCATGCTCCACGTGCGGGTCGTCCCCGGCGACGGTGAGGACACCCGCCTCCCGTCGGAGGTCGCCTGGGAGACGGATTGCGCCCTTCCGCACGGGTTCGCCTCGTTCGCCGAGCTGGCCCCGACGAAGCTGACCGACGCGACCCGGTACGGCGGTGGTCAATGGCTGCTCGAGTACTTCGACGACGGGGAGCCGCTGGTCTGGGAGCGTCTCCCCGACTCGCCGTTGGACGCGGCCGACATCTACCGCCACATCGCGGAGGGTCTCGACGGGCACGTCTATCTCATGGTCGCGGAGCCGGACGGGATGCAGATCTACCGCCGCCCGGGCCCGGCGCTCACGTAGCGCGGCCGGCGGCACCCGAAGGGCCCGCCGCCGCGGGGGCTAGAATCCCCGGCCGATGCGGACCCTGTACCGAGCAGGCCGTGTGCACACACTGTCGCACCCGGCGACGGGGGAGTGGCTGCTGGTCGACGAGCGCCATGTCCAGCGCGTCGGTGCCGGCGAGCCACCCGCCGCCGACCGCACCGTCGAGCTGCCCGGCACCACGATCATCCCGGGGTTCGTCGACGCGCACGTGCATCTCACCGGCACCGGCGTCCACGAGTCCGGTCCGCCGGTGGACACGGTCCGGTCGGCCGACGAGCTGCTCGACCTGCTGAGGGGGGCCGCGGGGGAACGGGCGGGGCCGCTGTTCGCCCACGGGTTCGACGAGACGACGTGGGACCGGCCCGTGCTCCCCACGGTCGAGGACCTCAACGGCGTCTCCCAACTGCCGGTCGTGGTGGTGCGCACCGACGGTCACATCTGCCTGGCCAACCGGGGCGCCATCGATGCCGCCGGGGTGGGCGACCTTCCGGGGCTCGAACGCGATGCGGACGGCGTCCCCACCGGCGTCCTCCGGCGCGAGGCGAACTGGGCGCTGCAGCGCTGGTACCACGAGCAGCTCGGTGCGCACGAGGTCGAGGAGCTCCAGCTGCGCGCCGCCTCCGTCGCCGCCAGCCGGGGTGTGACCAGCGTGCACGAGATGGCCGTCCCCGGGGCCCGTGGCTCCCGAGACTTCGAGGTGTTGATGGGGCACCGTTCCCGGCTCCCCGTGGACGTGATCCCGTACGTCGCCACGACGGAGATCCCGTACGTGATGGACTACGGCCTTCCACGCATCGGCGGTGACCTCTCGCTCGACGGCTCGATCGGCGCCAGGACCGCCCACCTGTCCGAGCCGTACGAGGGCGATGAGGACACCGGCGTGGCGTACCACGGCGACGAGGACCTGAGCGAGTTCTTCCACAACGCACACCTCGCGGGCCTCCAGGTGGCGGTCCACGCCATCGGGGACGCGGCCATCGAACAGGCCCTGGCCTGCTGGGATCGTGTCTACGGGGCGCTCGACTCGCGCAACCGCCGCCACTTCCGGGCGCGCAGGCACCGCATCGAGCACTTCGAGATGCCGGGGCAGGACCAGGTGGAACGTGCCGCGAACCTGGGCCTGGCGATCTCGGTCCAGCCCGGCTTCGACGCGGCCTGGGGGCACCCCGGCGCCATGTACGAGCAACGGCTCGGCCCGGAGCGAGCGGTGAGGATGAATCCGTTCCGCACCCTGCTGGCGCGGGGCATGGCCGTCGGCGGCGGCTCGGACTCGCCCGTCACGCCGCTCGACCCCATGGCCGGCATCCTCGCGGCGCAGGGGCACCACGAGGGGTTCGAGCGGCTCGGCCGGGAGGAGGCCGTCCGGCTGTTCACGAGGGGTGGATCCCTCATCGCCAACCTCGAGGACAAGAAGGGAACGCTCGAACCGGGGATGCAGGCCGACTTCGCGGCTTACGAGCGGGATCCGCTCGAGACCGAGGAGCTCGACGACCTGCGCCCCGTGCTCACGGTCTCGCTGGGACGCGAGGTCTTCGCGAGGTAGCACGACGGGGGGACGCTGCCTCGACCCGAGGTCGAGAGTCGGCGCCGGGCCGGTGACCAGCACATTTCACCGGATCTCCGCCCGAGTCTCGATCCCGCATTGACACCTCCGTGGCGGGCAGCCTAATGTACGCCTCGCCACCGGGAGACCGGAGGCGGGATGGACCCAGAGGCTGAGTAGAGAACGCGGCGCCCCGGCGCCGCGGCCCCAAAGGTCTCTGGGTCCTTTCTTTTGTCCCCGAACCGCCTTCGAAATGGCGGGAGAGCCGGGAACAAACCCCGTCCCCGGTGCGTTCTGAGCCTGCCGGGTGGGTGTCCGACACCGAGGGTAGAATCCCCCGACCTCGGGGGCGGGGTACCCGTCCCGAACACGGGAGCCGACCCCGCGACGCCCTTGGATCGGCCCCCCGTTTACCGGAGACACGAACCCGAACGCGAGACCGAACGAAGTACCGAGACGAAGGACCCGAGGGACGACAATGGAAGAGAACATCGACGAGGTCGCCGAGGACGAGGAACTCGAACCGCTCGAGGACGAGGGCGACGAGGAGGAGGGTGGCGCGGAGCCGGCGACCCCGGCATCCGATGGCGAGCCCGAGGTCGAGTCGAGCCTCGAGGAGCTGCTGGCGAAGCGTGAGGGGAGGCCTGCCGAGGAGGAGGACGACGACGACTCCATGCTGGCCATGGGCCGGGACGAGCGGCTGGAACCGCTCGCCGTCAAGGTCGTCCCACCCTCGGACAAAGAGTTCGTATGCAAGAACTGCCACCTCGTGAAGCACCGCAGCCAGCTGGCGGATCGGGACCGGATGCTCTGCCGGGACTGCGCCTGAGCGACGACCAACAGCCGGGCGGGGCGCGCCCGGGGGTCGTCGAGCGCCCCGCCGCGGCGACGTCCGACGTACCCTCCGGCGTCCGCGACGTTCCATCGAACCGCCGCCGGCGGGGGAGCGGTGGCTTCCGCCGGCTGATCGTCCCCCATCGGATCCCACTGCCCGTCGCGACGGTGGCCGCCGCCGTGTCCGGGGCGCTGATGTCCATGGCCAACCCGCCCGTCCAGCTCGAGCCGCTGGCGTTCGTCGCCCTCGTTCCGCTGCTGTGGGCCATCCGCCGGGCCCGGCCACGCCGAGGGCTCCTGCTCGGGTTCACGTTCGGGGCCGTGTACTTCCTGACCACCCTGTACTGGATCCTGTTGTTCGGGACCCTGGCGTGGGGTGCGCTGTCGCTGGCTTCCGCCGGGTTCGTCGCGGTGAGCGGCGCCGTCATGACGCTCGTGTGGCGCGACGAACGTCCGGTGTGGTCGGTGATCGGGATCGCCGCCGTCTGGGTCCTCACGGAGTACGTGCGCGCGCTCTGGCCGCTCGGCGGGTTCACGTGGGGCGGCCTCGGTTACACCCAGCCCGACAACGGCTTCCTGATGCCGCTCGCATCCGTGCTCGGCGTGTGGGGGATGTCGTTCGTGGTCGCGCTCGTCAACGGGCTGATCCTGCTGGCCCTGGACGCCGTGGCCAGTCGGAACCGGTCGGGGCGGCCGCGGTGGTCGAGGGCCGTGGCCCTGGTGATCGCCGCCGCCCTCGTGGTGCTGGTGCCGGGGTCCATCCCGGTGCCGTCGCCGAACGGGCCGCGGCTCGACGTGGCCATCGTCCAGGGCAACGACATCGAACACCGGCTTGCCGACCCGCTGGAGGAGGACGTCGTCATCGCGCGCAACCACGCGCGCCTCGAGCGTGCGCTCGCCCCGGAGCCACCGGACCTCACGGTGTGGCCCGAGGACTCGATCGACGTGGACCCGACGCGCGTCCCGCAGTTCGGCGCGCTGGTCACCGGGTCGATCCGGGCGGTCGGGCGTCCCGCGCTGGTCGGCGCCATCACGGGCACGTCCGTCGGCGCCCAGTACAACGAAGGACTCCTGTACGACGGGGACGGCCGCCTGGTGGACCGGTACCGGAAGGTGCACCTCGTCCCGTTCGGTGAATACGCGCCGTGGCGTTCGGTCCTGGGGTGGATCTCGGCACTCCGGCAGATCCCCCGGGACCTCACGCCGGGACGGCGGCTGCACACCCTCGTCTGCCCGCGGAGCGACGGGTCGTGCGGGCGGATGGCCGGGTTGACCTTCGCGGACGTGATCTGCTTCGAGAACACGTTTCCGTCGCTCGACCGACGCCTGGTGGCGGACGGCGCGCAGGTCCTCGTGGTCTCGACGAACAACGCGTCGTACGGCCGCACGGCCGCGTCGCGCCAGCACCTCATCATGAGCCGCCTCCGGGCGGTCGAGAACGGGCGGTGGGTGGTCCATGCGGCGATCTCGGGGATCAGCGCCTTCGTCGACCCGCACGGGCGCGTGCACCAGGCGACCGGGCTCTTCGAGCTCGCCACCGACCGGATGACCGTACAGGCGTCCACCGCGAAGACGCTCTACACCCGGTACGGGGACTGGTTCCCGTGGGCGTGCGCGGCCACCGTCCTGATCCTGATCGCCGTCCCGCGCCGGCGCCGCCGTCCCCCGCCGCCCCCACCGCTGCCGGCCAACGCCCGCGCACTCGTGGTCCTGCCCACCTACAACGAGCGGGCCACGATCCGCCAGGTCATCGAACGCACCCTCGAGGCGACGGCCCGTCCAGGGCCCTCGGGCGCACCGCTCCCTCCGGTGGACGTGATCGTCGTGGACGACGGTTCGCCGGACGGAACCGCCGACGTCGTCCGCGAGCTGGCCGGCACGGACGGGCGTGTCCGCCTCCTCGAGCGGAACCGCAAGGAGGGCCTCGCGGCCGCCTACGCGGCGGGGTTCCGCGTGGCGCTCGAGGAGCGGTACGACGTCGTCGTCGAGATGGACGCCGACCTCTCGCACCAGCCCGAGGAGCTGCCACGGCTCCTCGAGGGGATCCTGGGTCACGACCTCGCGATCGGGAGCCGCTACGTCCCCGGCGGCTCGGTGACGAACTGGGGGCGGACCCGCCGGTGGCTCTCGCGCGGCGGGAACGCCTACACGCGGGCGATGCTCGGGATCCCGATCCGGGACGCCACGAGCGGCTACCGGGCCTTCCGGCGGGAGCTGCTCGAGGACCTGCTCCGCTCCGGCATCCATTCGGACGGGTACGGGTTCCAGATCGAGCTCGCCTACCGCGCCTGGCAGCGCGGGGCCCTGGTGGGGGAGGTGCCGATCACGTTCCGGGAGCGCGAGCACGGCCATTCCAAGATCTCGCGGCGCATCGTCGTCGAGGCGCTGGGGCTCGTCATGGTGTGGGGCGTTCGCGACCGGCTGCGATGGCGCCCGGATCAGCCGGACCCCGGCGGATCGGCGCAGGACGCCGAATCCCACTAGCGGCATACCCACCGGCATCGTGCTGTCGGGCACGGTTCCAAGCCCCATAACGAACATTATGTAAAGTCCAATGATGAGACAGCCCCTCCCGGCCCGGCCACCCTATGCGTCGAACAGAGCCAGCTGGCGCGGGATCAGGGCGGCCGGGACCGGCTGCTGCTTCGCGGCCGCTGCGCGCCGGCGCTCCCGGAACGTCGGCGCAACCGGCCTCGTCTCGCGCCAGGAGTCGAGGATCTGCGCGGCCCATCGTTCGGCCCGGACCTCGGAACGTCGGAGCCCTTCGCGGAACTGCCGCGTGTGGAACGCCTCGTGCGCAACGAGCGCCACGAACCGCTCCTGCCAGTCGCGCACCGTGATCCAGGGGGCGGTCTTCAGCCGCGGATAGCGGTACGTCCGCGGATACGCCCGGTTCCGCAGGGTCGCCGGGATCTTCACCCGGACGAGGAACCTGGTCGACGGATGGCTCCGCGGCCGTCGCGGCCTCCCGCCGTAGGCCCGGCCGGTGAACGACTCCCACGAACTGCGGGCGCGTTCGACGTGCACCTCGACGCCCTCGGCGTCGATCCCGGCGAACGCCTCCGAGACGAGCCGCCCCAGGTCGGCGTGGTGCCGGAGGTCGATCTCCGGCCGGATCAGGACTCGGACGGGGACCACTGCGGCCCGATCCTACCTCCCGGAACCGGCGCGAATCACACGCATGTGATTTCGGGGCTGGACTGGTGCCGGGACCGACTGTCCGCCCGATCCGCTCCCCCGCCGGGGGACGCGGTCACCAGCGGAGCTTCAGGTGCCGGGCAGCGCGGGCCTCGTCGAGCCGTCCCACCGGTGCGGTGACGGGCGCGTCGTGCAGGAGGTCGGGATCCGACTCGGCCTCCCGCGCCACCTGCAGCAGGGCTTCGGCGAACGCCTCGAGCGTCTCCTTCGACTCGGTCTCCGTGGGCTCGACCATCATGGCCTCCTCCACCACCAGGGGGAAGTACACCGTCGAGGGGTGGAACCCCAGGTCGATCATCCGCTTGGCCACGTCCATGGCCCGGACGCCGTGGCGGCGGAGCGGCTTCGCCGTGGACACGAACTCGTGCATCGGCCGCCCGCCGGGGAAGGCCATGGGATAGGCCCCCATCACCAGCGACGCGAGGTAGTTGGCGTTCAGCACGGCCCGCTCGCTCACCGCCTGCAGACCGTCGCCGCCGTGCAGGAACACGTACAGGTATGCCCGCACCAGGACGCCGAAGTTCCCGTGGAACCCGTGGATACGCCCGATCGAGTCGGGCCGGTCGTCCACCAGGGAGAACGCCCCGTCGTCGCCGCGTTCGACGATCGGGACCGGCAGGAACGGGACCAGCCGCTCCCCCACCGCCACCGGGCCGGCGCCCGGCCCCCCGCCGCCGTGCGGCGTCGCGAATGTCTTGTGCGTGTTCATGTGGACGATGTCGAACCCCATGTCGCCCGGCCGGACACGGCCCATGATCGCGTTGAGGTTCGCGCCGTCGTAGTACACCAGCCCCCCGACCGCGTGGATGACGTCGTCGATCTCGTCGATCTCCTCCTCGAACAACCCGAGGGTGTTCGGGTTGGTGAGCATGAGGCCGGCGACGTCCTCGGTCACCAGCTTCTCCAGCGCGGAGACGTCGACCAGGCCGCGGGCGTCGGAGGGAACCTGGAGGACCTCGTAGCCGGCCTGGGTCACGCTGGCCGGGTTCGTCCCGTGGGCCGAGTCGGGGATGATCACCTTGCGGCGGGGGTCGCCGTTCTTCGTGTGGAACGCCCGCATCAGCAGCAGCCCGGTGAGCTCCCCCGCCGCCCCGGCGGGTGGCTGGAACGTCACCCTGGCCATGCCGGTCAGCTCGCACAGGGCGCGCTCGAGGCGCCACACCAGCTCCAGCGCTCCCTGGACGGTCGAGGCCGGCTGAAGCGGGTGGAGGCGTTGGAACCCCGGGATGGCCGCCGCCGTCTCCGCCGCCTTGGGGTTGTACTTCATCGAGCACGACCCGAGCGGATAGAAGCCGGTGTCGACCCCGTAGTTCCGCTGGGACAGCCGGGTGAAGTGGGTGACCAGGTCGCGCTCGGCGATCTCGGGGAGCGGCGCGGGCTCGGAGCGCACCGCGTCACCCGGCAGCGAGGCCTCCGGGACGTCCAGCGCCGGGAAGCTCCACCCCCGCCGGCCGGGCCTGGAGGCATCGCGCAGCGTGCCCACGCCCGGCGGGTCGTTCCGCCGGACGGGCGCCCCCGTGATCACCCCATCGGCCCGCGCCCCGGCGTCGGCGCTGCCGGGCACGGTGTCCATGATGTCCTCGCGTTCGAGATCGGTCACGACATCACCTCGGCCATCGCCTCGGCGAACCGGTCGATCTCGGCGCGGGTGCGGCGTTCGGTGACCGCCACCAGCAGGGCCTCGTCGCCGAGCGGGACGCCGGCGAGGAACCCCCGTTCCACCATCGCCTCCACGACATCGGCCGGGGGCCGGGGCAGCCGGAGGGCGAACTCCTTGAAGAACGCCGCGCCCGGGTGCAGGAGCTCCACACCGGGAATCGCGGACAGACGCGATGCGGCGTACCCGGCCTTGGCGGCGCACTGCCGGCCCAGCTCCGCCAGCCCGCCCGGGCCCAGCCAGCCCAGGTACACGGTGGCTGCCACGGCCATCAGCGTCTGATTCGTGCAGATGTTCGACGTCGCCTTCTCGCGGCGGATGTGCTGCTCGCGGGCCTGCAGCGTCAGGACGTACCCGGTCCGGCCGTGCACGTCGATCGTCTCCCCCACGATCCGGCCGGGCATCCGCCGGACGTCCTGCTGCCGGGCGGCGATCACGCCGAGGTACGGCCCACCGTAGGTCAGGTGGTTCCCCAGGACCTGTCCCTCGGCGATCGCGATGTCGGCTCCCAGCTCGCCGGGCGGCGCGAGGACGCCCAGCGACAAGGGGTCGAAGATCTGGATGGACCGCGCTCCCCCCGCGGCGGCCGCCGCGAACACGGCCCGGGCGTCCTCGAGCGTGCCGTGGTGGTTCGGGTGTTGGAGCACCACGGCCGCGACGTCGTCGCCGACCTCGGGACGGTCGCTCACGCCACCTGCGGTCGACCCGAACCGCGACACCTCCAGTCCCGACCCTCGGGCGTAGGTCTCGAGCACGTCGACGTAGCGGGGATCGACCAGATCGCTCACCAGCACGCCACGCCGGCGGGTCGCCGCCGCCGCCATGTTCGCGGCCTCGACCAGGGAGGTCGGCCCGT
>DATBHM010000239.1:0-3834 GCA_036557505.1 Actinomycetota bacterium
CGGACGCCGGCCTCCCGGAGGTTGCGTTCCGCCTCGACGGTGGACAGGCGTTCGTCCTGGAGGAGCACCGGGACCGGGAGGAACGACCGGAGCGCGCCGGCCAGCTCCTCGACCTGACTGGCCTTCGGGCCGGCGCGACCCGACATCGACAGCGGGTGGCCGACCACGACCAGCGAGACGTCGTGGTCCCGGACCATGGCGGCGATGGCCTTGAGGTCCTGCGGTGCGCCGGCCAGCACGGTGCCGAGCGGGACCGCCAGGCGTCGTTCGGGATCCGACACCGCCACACCGATGCGCACATTCCCGAGGTCGAGCCCGAGCACCCGTCCCGCTGGGCGTTCCGGCTCCGAGCCGCCGACGCCGAGGTCGCCCCCCGGATCGCCGGTCAGGAGGACGCGCCCAGGAGCTCGGCCAGCCGGGCCGGAACGGTCCCCAGGGCCTGGTCGAGCGCGTCGGCGTTCCGGCCGCCGGCGATGGCGAGGTGCGGCTTGCCGCCGCCCGCTCCCCCGCCGATGGCCCTCGCTGCGGGCTCGAGCAGCGCCTTCGCCGTGACACCGCGTTCCACGAGCGAGGTGGTCAGGGCCGCCACCAGCTTGGCGCCGTCGTCGGCGGTGCCCAGGACGACCGCCGCGGGACCCTGCCGTTCCATGCCGTCGCGCAGCACGAGCGCCAGCTCCCGGACGCCGTTCACGTCCTCGCCCGGCACGGCGGACACGAGCAGCGTCGCGCCGCCCACCGGCTCCGCCTTCGCCGCCAAGCCGTCGACGACGGCGGCCCGATCGCCCCGGCGGAGCTTCCCCAGCTCGGACTCGAGCTGCTTGATGCGATCGACGGCACGCCGGGCTCGTTCGGGCGCCTGATCGGCGTCGCCCGCGCCGAGCGCCTGCGCAACCTCCTCCAGCAACCGGTGCTCCGCGTTGATCTGCCGGAGCGCATCCGGCCCCACCAGGGCCTCGATGCGGCGCATGCCGGATCCGATGCTCGCCTCGTGCAGGACCCGGACCACCGCGACCCGTCCCGTGTGCGGGACGTGCGTGCCGCCGCACAGCTCGCGGGAGTAGTCGCCGATCTCCACGACCCGGACGATGTCGCCGTACTTCTCGCCGAACAGCGCGGTCGCCCCCTGGCTCCGCGCGTAGTCCATGGTGGTCTCGTAGGCCCGCACCGCGTCGTCGTCCGCGAGCTTCGAGTTCGCCGTGTACTCGGCCTCCTCGAGCCGGTCGCGGCCGAGCGGCGAGTGGTGGCTGAAGTCGAACCGCAGCCGTCCCGGCGCCACCAGCGATCCGGCCTGCCGCGCGTGGTCGCCGAGGAGATGGCGCAGCGTCCAGTGGACGACGTGCGTGGCCGTGTGGGACCGCGCCGTCGCCTCGCGCGCCTCTCGGTCGACCTCCGCGAGCGCCTCGTCCCCCATACGGACCTCGCCCGACTCCACGATCCCGCTGTGCACGTGCACGCCGCCCGGCCCGGGCTGGGTGTCCGTCACGCGGACCCGCCCGCCCGCGGTCCGGATCTCGCCCCTGTCGCCGATCTGGCCGCCGCCCTCCGCGTAGAACGGCGTCACCGGCAGCAGCACCCGAACCTGCGTTCCCTCGGGGGCAACATCCAGCAACCCGTCGGGGCCGATCAGCCCTCCGATCGTCGTGTCGGCGTCGAGCCGCTGGTACCCGACGAACTCCTGCCCGCTCATGCGCGCGACCGCCTCGCCGAGGGCGTCGCCGGTCATGTCCTGGCGCTTCACGGCCTCCTTGGCCCTGCGGCGCTGGTCCTCGAGCAGCTCCTGGAACGTGTCCACGTCGACGTCGAGGCCACGCTCCTGGGCCAGCTCGGACGTCAGCTCGAGCGGGACCCCGTGCGTGTCGTGCAGGCGGAACGCCGTCTCGCCCGGAAACCGCCCCCCCTGCTCGAGGGATCCCGCCGCATCCTCGAACAGCGCCATCCCCTGACGGAGGGTCCCGCCGAACCGCTCCTCCTCCGCCTCGGCCACGCTCTCGATGTACGCACGGTTCTCGACGAGCTCGGGGTACGCCTCGCCCATCTGCGCCACCACCACCGCGATGAGCGGGTGCAGCACGCCGCCCTCGATGCCCAGCCGGCGGGCGTGGCTCACCACGCGCCGGAGCATGCGGCGCAGGATGTAGCCGCGGCCCTCGTTCGACGGCTGCACCCCGTCCGCGATGAGGAACGTCGTCGCACGGGCGTGCTCCGCGACGACCTTCAGCGAGACGTCGGTCGACGCGTCGACGCCGTGCGAGCGGCCGGACAGCGACTCCGCCACCTCCAGCAACGGACGGAACAGGTCGGTCTCGAACGCGTTGTCGACGTCTTGGAGCACTGTCGCCACCCGTTCGAGGCCGGAACCGGTGTCGATGTTCTTCGATGGCAGGGGATGGATGATGTTCGCGTCCCCGTCGACCTCCTCCTGCATGAACACGAGGTTCCAGATCTCGACGAACCGCTCCTCGTCGACATCGGGGCCCCCTTCGGGGCCGTACTTGGGCCCGCGATCCACGAAGATCTCGCTGTCGGGTCCCGCGGGTCCGGCCGCATGGGTCCACCAGTAGTTGAGTGACTCGCCCTGGGGATCGAACCGGTCGCGCCGAACGATCCGTTCGATCGGGAACCCGACGCCGTCGACCCACGCCCGCTCAGCCTCGTCGTCCTCGCGGTAGACGGTGGCCCAGAGCCGCTCGGGATCGATTCCGTACCCCTCCGTGATGAGCTCGTATGCCCAGGCGATGGCCTCCGCCTTGAAGTAGTCGCCGAAGGAGAAGTTGCCGAGCATCTCGAAGAACGTCATGTGCCGCGCGGTGTGGCCGACGTTCTCGATGTCGTTGGCCCGGAAGCACTTCTGCGCGCTCGTCGCCCTGGCGTACGGGGGCTCGGCCTGCCCCAGGAAGTACGGGATGAACTGGTTCATCCCCGCGTTGGCGAGCAGGAGGCCCGACTCGGGCGGTGGGATCAGCGACGAGCTTGGGACACGCCGGTGGCCGCGCTCGGCGAAGAAGCGCAAGAACGTCTCACGGATCGTGTTCCCGTCCATGTGGCCCCGAGTGTACCGACCGGCGTCCGCCGGTCCGGGCTACCGGGGGAACGGCGCGGAGACCTCATGGTCGATCGGCAGCTGCTCGGCGCCGCGGCCCTCGGCGTGGGCGTGCGTGTCCACGTAGCCGGGCGGTGGCGCCTCGCCGTGGGACGGCTCGTGCACCAGCCCCGTGGGGCCCTCCGGCGGCGACGGCTCGACCTCGCCGGACACCACCAGCGTGAGCATGTCCACGCCGAGCTCGTTGGGATCCATGCTCCGGCGGACGGACCGGGCGTACGATCCCTGGGAGGTCCGGTCCGACAGATCCACCTCGACCGGCTCCGCCGGCGTTCCCGTCGCATCGAGCACGATCCGGACCATGGGGCGGGCCAGCAACCGGTCGTGGTTCCTGATCACCATGCCGACCTCCCCGGTGTCGAGCTCCACCAGCGACCCCACCGGGAAGATCCCGAGCATCCTGACGAACGTCCTCACCACCACCGGGTCGAAACCGCGCCCGGCGCCGGCCTGCAGGATCGACAGGGCCTGGCGGCGTTCCTCGGCCTGGCGGTAGGACCGCTTCGACGTGACCGCGTCGAAGCAGTCGGCGACCGCCACGAGCCGCGAGGGCATCGCGGGCCGGGGACGCGCGGTGAGGTGGGGATACCCACCGAGGTCGTACCCGGCGTGGTGCTCGAGGACGATCGAGACCGCGGGGTCGAACAGGTCCTGCCCGGTGATCAGGATCAGCCCTGCACCGTCGACGGGATGCTTCTGGATCAGGCGCCACTGTTCCTCGGACAGGGCTCCGA
>DATBHM010000240.1:0-11552 GCA_036557505.1 Actinomycetota bacterium
GATCATGGCAGATTCACCGGGACGCGACGACGAGCTCATGGCGATCCCCCGCCTGGCCGAACGGATCGGCGTCACCCCGCGGGTGCTGCGGTACTGGGAGGAACAGGGCCTCATCAGCCCGACGCGGGAACACGGAAAGCTCCGCTACTCGCCCCGCGACCTGGCCATCGCCCGGCTCATCCGGCGCCTGATCGACGCGGGCGTCGGGGTCGAGGGGGTCAGGATGCTGAAGCGCCTGGCCGAGCGCGACGTCCGCCTGGCATCGGGGGCCGGCGACGACGTCGCCATGCTCGAGGAGGCGCTGGAGATCCTGTACCGGCGCAAGGCGTTCCGGGAGGAGGCCGGGATGGACGAGGAGCACTTCCCCGACGGCCGTCCGCCGCCGCCGGGCGGGCCGCCGCCCCACCCCGGGCCGCCGGGGCCCGGCCGGGGGCCGGCACATCCGGGGGAGTGAGACCTCGGATCGTCAGTGACAGCCGTCGAACGAGAAGTGCCCGGGGTCGGTCCTCGGTTCCGACTCGCACCACCCGGCGCGTTCCAACGCGTCGATCACCCCCGGCGTGTCGAGGCTCCCCTGCGTGATGTCGATGGCGGCGCCCAACTGGTGATAGGAGGAGCCCGGCGACGCGCAGGTGCCCGGGCAGCCGTTGGCGTTCCCGCAGATGTTCCGGCACGCCTTCGCCTGCTCGTCGCAGGACCGGTAGCTCTGGACCACCGAGATCTGGCCGCGGGCGTGCCGCTGGGCCTTTCGGAACGCACGCATCGCGGCCGGCTGCAACGTGACGCCGGCGACGGTCCGGAGTGGCGGCGCGGTCGCGCAGGTGTCGCTCGGCCGAACCAGCGGGTCGCGGCTCCGCGTGAGCCAGACGATCACCCCCGCCACCGCGACCGTCACCACGAGCGCGCCGGCCACGACGCGCCGATTGGCGACTGTTCGACGGATCGCATGCTTTGCCACGCCCCGACCCTCTCACAGGCCCCGCGGTTGACGCGCCGCGCTCGGCTGCCTGGTCGCGGCCCGAGCTAGGGGGTGCCGACGCAGGCGGAGAACTCGGAGGTGTCGCTGTGGTTCGAGGTCGCGGTGGCGGTGACCGATCTGCCCGGCGGCACCTTGGATAGCGACGTGGTGAACGACGCGTGCCCCGACCCGTCGGTGACGACGTTCACCGCGCCCAGGAACAACCTGCCCTCCCCGTGACCGGAGGGGTCGCATCCGGGACTCGCGAACAGCTCGATCCGGAAGCTCGTGCCGGCGGCGCTGTCGAGCATGCCCTGGATGGTCGTCGTCGTGCGTGTGCGGATCGACGTGACCACCGGCGAGGCCGGGCCACCACCGAAGCGCTCGATCCCGAGGCCCCCGTTGCGGAAGATCGAGTTGCGTTCGATCGCGTCCCCGCCGACCGGCCGGTTGAAGCCGAGGATCACGCCCTGGTTCGTGTTGAACGCGATGACGTTCCCCGCGCCCTTGGCGGTGCCGCCCACCGTGTTGTCGTCCGCGCCGGCCTCGATGTTGATGCCCCGGTCGTTGGGGATGGCCCCCGTGCCGGCGGCGTTCGTTCCGATCGAGTTGCCGGCGATCGTGTTCCCCCTGGTTCGGGGATTCTGGAGATAGAGGCCGTACCCGTTGCCGGAGATCAGGTTTCCGGAGCCCGGCGTCGTTCCGCCCACCACGTTGCCGGAGGTGTCCGCGAAGCTCGCCGACGACATGCCGACCCCGACGCCGTTGCCGATCGCCGCGGTCCCGGCGGCGTTGGTCCCGATCCGGTTGCCCGCGATGACGTTGTTGGAGCTCAGCTCCAGGTCCACGCCGGCCCCGTTGCGGCTCCCGGCGATGATGTTCCCGGCTCCGGGAGTGGCTCCTCCGATGGTGGTGTCGTTGGAGCGCAGCACGAAGACCAGGGACTCGGAGAAGGGCGATGTCGGGAGGGCTACGGTGCCCGACGCGTCGACGCCGATGTAGTTGCCCAGCAACGTGTTGCCGCTCCCCGAGTCGCAGATGCAGACGGCCACGAAGTCGTTGCCGGAGATCACGTTGCGCGCGGCCGCCGTGGTTCCGCCGATCGTGGTCCCGCCCGCACCGGCCTCGACCCGGACTCCCGTGCTGTTCTTCAGCGCGGCCGTGCCGGCGGCGTTCGTCCCGATCCGGTTGCCCCGGAGTCGGTTCCCCGTGGTCCCCGGGTCGGCGACGTCGACGCCGTCCTCCCCGTTCCCGGAGATGAGGTTGCCGGCTCCCGCCGTGGCGCCGCCGATGAAGTTGCCGGTGGCCCCGCCGTCGACGTGCACGCCGTCCGTGTTGCCGAGGGCCGCCGTGCCGGCGGCGTTGGTCCCGATGCGGTTGCCCTGGACCCGGTTCGCGGAGGTTCCCGCGCCCGTGATCCACACCCCGTACTGGGAGTTGGCCGAGATGAGGTTCCTCGCGCCGGCGGTCGTCCCCCCGACGGTGTTCCCGGTGGCGCCGTCGCCCACGGAGAGGCCCACGATGTTCCCCAGCGCGGCCGAGCCGGAGGCATCGGTTCCGATCAGATTGCCGGCGACGACGTTGGCCGTCGCCCCGGCGCCGGAGATCGACAGGCCGATGTCGTTGCCCGAGATGAGGTTGGCGGCCCCGGCGGCCGTCCCGCCGACGGTGTTCCCCGTGGCGCCGACCTCGATGCGCAGGCCGGTGCTGTTCGTGAGGGCGGCGGTCCCGGCGGCGTTCGTGCCGATCCGGTTCCCCTCGACGACGTTGTTCGTCGTGCCCGCGCCGGACAGGGAGATGCCGGTGCCCAGGTTCCCCGAGACCAGGTTGCGCGCACCCGGCGTGGTCCCGCCCACGGTGTTCCCGTTGGCTCCCCCGTGGACCATGATCCCCACCCCGTCGGACATGGCCGAGCTCCCGGCCGGATCCGTTCCGATCCGGTTGCCCCGGACGAGGTTGCCCCTGGTGCCCTTCCCGCTCACCTCGATCCCGGCATTCGTGTTTCCGGAGATCACGTTGCGGGCGCCGGCGGTGGTGCCGCCGATGCGGTTGCCGGCGGACGACTGGACGATCTTCAGCCCGATCCTGTTCCCCGCGGCGGAACCACCCGCGTCCAGGCCCAGCCAGCTCCCCGAGATCGTGTTCCCGTCGCCCGCCCGCAGCCGGATCCCGGTTCCGAACCCGGTGATCGACAGGCCCGAGGCGGTGCTGCCCCCGGCGGCGACGTCCAACCCGATCGCCGACGCGTCGCCGGTGCCGTTGTCGAGCCGGATGAGCGGCGACCCCGCGGATCCCGGCTGGCTCCCTCCTTCGATCACCACGGGATGGACGATCGCCGGCAGCGGCGTCGACAGCGAGATGACGTGCGGGCCGGAGGGCGCGATCGAGAACGTGATGGTGTCGGTCGCGGCCGTGGAGTTCGCGTGGACGAGGGCCGCACGCAGGGAGCCCGGGCCGGCGTCCGCTGCGGTGGTCACGGAAAATGTCGCAGCGGCGGCCGCCGGCGCCGGCATCCCGGTCGCCAGCGCGACCAGGGCGAACGACGCTGCACCCCGACGAACCCCCATCCCCACGGAATGACTACCACGTGCGCGGCCGGGCGGACAAGAGCGAGCCATGGGCTTCGGGACGGGTCTCCAGTGCGCGAGGACGCGTTCGGCCGTGCTCGGGCGGTACCCTCGAGGGAGCTCGCGGGTGGGCGCCGCTCCGACGCTGGTCGGCACGGCCCCCCGCGAGGCCGCGACGGGAGACATGAAGCGGTGAGCGGTCCGGTCGAGGAGTTCGCGGAGGTCACGCCCGGGCTGGGCGTGAGCGCGATCGAGGTCCGTGAGGGACGGACCACGCAGGTCGGTCGCATGGGCGTGCTGCGCGTCCTGCCGACCAAGGGCCGCCGAACGGTCGGGCCGTGGTGCTTCGTCGACCTCATGGCGCCCGAGGACCTCGCCGACCCGCCGCCCCTGGAGATCGGCCCGCACCCGCACATCGGCCTCGCCACCGTGACGTGGCTGTTCGACGGCTCGGCCCTGCACAGCGACTCGCTCGGGACCGAGCAGCTCATCAGGCCCGGCGAGCTGAACCTCATGACGTCGGGACACGGGATCGCCCACGCGGAGCTCGGCGTCGACCGGCCCGGCGC
Source organism: Actinomycetota bacterium (assembly GCA_036557505.1). Classification (GTDB taxonomy): domain Bacteria; phylum Actinomycetota; class UBA4738; order UBA4738; family JACQTL01; genus DATBHM01. The sequence goes on from DATBHM010000240.1 coordinate 4,095, forward strand.
GGGAAGCGGCGGGATCATGGGCGCGCAGATGTGGCTGGCGCTGCCCGACACGACACGTCACGGCGACGGCCGGTTCCAGCATCTCGGAGAGCTGCCGGCGCAGGACCTCGCGAGCGGCGAGGCGCGGGTGCTGATCGGCGACGTCGGCGACGTGTCGTCGTCGGCGGCCGTCGACCACCCGACGGTGGGGATGGACGTGGCGTTCCGGTCGTCGGTCGTCGTGCCGGCCGACCCGACGTTCGAATACGGGGTCGTGCCGATCGACCGCCCGGTGAAGGTCGAGGACGCGGTGGTCGAACCCGGCTCGCTGGCGCTGGTGCCGGCGGGGTTCGAGGAGCTCCGCGTCGAGGTCCGCGACGGACCCGCGCGGATGCTGGTGCTGGGCGGCGAGCCGCTCGGCGCCGAGATCAAGATGTGGTGGAACTTCGTCGCGCGGACGACCGACGAGCTCACCTCGGCGTGGCGGGCATGGCGCGACCACGACGACGACCGGTTCGGCCCCGTGCCGTCGAAGCTCGCGCGGATCGATGCGCCGACGCCACCCTGGCTGCTCGCCGGACGCTAGCCGTCCGGCGGGACCGGACTCGCCGGAAGCTTCTTCAGGCTCCCGAACAGCCGGACGACCTTCTGGGGGTCCACCTGGAACGACAGCCGCCTGACCGGGAACGACGCGAGCTGTGGTTCCGTCAGCTCCTGGTGGAAGTCGATCCGCATCGACCCGTGCGTCGAGGGGTCCACGCGGTCGAGTTCGAACAGCACGTGCAGGCCCTTGACGTCGAGGACCAGCGTCGCGGGCCCGCCCTCCGGCGGCTGGTCGTACGGGACGTCGACCCACTTCGCCCGGCCCCGAGAACCGATCACCCGCCGGTCCGTCACCGCGAACGCTCCGAACCCGACGTTCACCCCGCCGGTGGTCACCGCGCCGGGGACGCGCCCGCTCCGGTGCAGCGCGACGCGGACGCCCTGGGCCTCGAACAGGACGCGCTCGGCGACGATCTCCGCCCGGATCGCTTCCGGCAACCTTCCCGCGTGGAACAGCCGACCGAACAGCCCCATCCGGCCGTGATTATGGCCCGGCCCCGGGCTGCTCGGGTCTGGCTCCGCTCCGGCCGGAAGGTGGCCGGTTCGCAATCCCTTGGCCCACCTACGCTGCGTAACGCCGCTTCTGCTGCTTCGCCTCCTCGAGCTGCGCACCCAGCGTCTCGAGCTCCTCCGCAGAGAAGGCCTTGCGCACCTTGGGGAACATCTCGTTCTCTTCCTCGTCCTTGTGGTGCCGGACGCTCTCGATGAGCACCGCGACCTTGGCGTCGAAGTTCTCGTCCTCCGATGTGAGTCCCTTGATCTCCTCGATGAGGGCCTCCGCGACGTGGTGCTCCTCCACTGCCTCGAGCACCTCGTCCTCGGCGTCGTCCACATCGGACTTCACGGCCGGGTAGAAGATCTCCTCCTCGATCTGCGTATGGATCGTGAGCTCCTGAACGATCTTGTCCGTCAGGTCCTGCTTGGCCTTGTAGGCCTGGTCTCCGGCCCGCTCGAATTCCTTGAACAGCGCCTCGACCTCCTTGTGATCCTGCTCGAGCAGCTTCGTCGCATCCATCAGCGCCTCCCATCGGGTCAGTTCTGTCCCCCAGCATTCCCGCCGCGGTTGCGCTCAAACGAACCCCTCGTCTGGGACGGCGAAGCGCCACACGCGCATCGCAGGAAGGTCGAATGGTCCCGGCGGAGGCGCGCAGACACTCACGGGCGGCCGGCTCGGCGCGCCATCGGAACAAGCCGACGGGCTCGCGCGATTCGAGCCTCCGGTTGACGGGAAGGACAAGACTGTCTCACACGCGGCTCGAAGTCCTCGCCTCGGATGGGCGAAGCCTGGAACGAGAGAGAGGTGACCGCAGGGATCGGCAACTGTGGACGTCTGAAAGGATTCTCGAGGCATGGCGACGTATCGAATCTCCTACCGAAATGGCGGGATCGAAGAGGTGATCGCAGATTGGACGGAACACGTGCCGGGCGCCGTCCGGCTGGTCCGGCAACGAACGAGTCGTTCATCCGTCCCGTCGCCGGAGGGCGACAGGGGCGGCGTGGTTGTCGCCATCGTCCCGCTGGATCTCATCGACATGATCGAGCGGCTCGAGGAGCCGATCCCTGCGTGAGCGCTCGGCGAAGCCGACTCTCCTGAAGGCATGACACCTAGCCCTCAGCGACATCAGCCGGCCTCCCTGCGTCGGTTCAGGGCTGTGTGCCGGTGCCCTCAGCTGGGATTCGAACCGTTACCGTGGCCTGGTCGGCGGCCACGACGTCAACGTCGGTGACGACCGCCCGGTATTCCTCCACGAGGTGGGCCACAATGGCCACCGTCAACTCCAGGGGCGCGATGCCCTCCGGGACCGGCACGCGTCGTTCTCGTTGTCGCCCTGCTTGCATCCACCTCACCTCTCCCTTCGGGTCGGCCGAGTGTTGAGGCCGATGTGAAGTGGACCGTGTGCTGGGGTCCGTCTGATCCGATGTCGCCCGCCGCCTCGCCACGGCGTCCGGATTCATCGCCGGGGATCCGATGCCCTGGCAAGCCTCGCCGCCAGACCGAACGACTTGTCGACGACCGTGTACCGTTCGAACTCGACGAGCACGGAGTCGAGCTCGGGATTCTCGTGGTTGAGCGCGATGGCGAACCGCGTCGGCTCGCTTCGGACGGCTTCGTACTCGATCCGGGTGAGCATGATGGGGTCGGTGCACGTCCCGTCTCCGCACTCGCAGAGGTAGACGTCCCAGCCATGCGCATCCGCCTCCGGCCCGTCGTCGTCCTCGCTCGTCCATTCGTTCATCTCGCGGAAGATGGTCTGGTTGGTGGCCTCCTGGATTCGCCAGTCGAGAACGGTCATCGCCCGTCTCCATCCGCACCGGCTTTCGTGAACCGCCGGATGAGCTCGAGCCCACCGCCCTCGTTGAGGAACTCCGCCGTCCCCGCGAGCTCGAAGACCTTCCGGACCGCGGGGTTCACCCCGACGGCGGCGAAGCCGTGACCGCGCCGAGCGGCATCGTGTGCGGCGTCCAGGACCGATCGCAGACCCGTTGAGTCCATGAACGTGAGGCCACGCAGGTCGAGCAGCAACCGGGTTGGGCGACCCCCATCCCCGTTTGCGTTGCCGTCGAGGAGGGCCAGGTGCTCGGCGAGCAGCGGAACGGTCTCGAGGTCCAGCTCGCCCCGCAGCGCGACCCGGGCGACACCGTTCCGCCTGGCGCTGTGAACGCTGAACCGTGGCGGTGAGTCGGCCTGGGCCATCCCGAATGCCTCCCGTGGCGAACCGCAAGAGCGGTTCCATTGAGGCCTCGAGCTGGGGCCGGTGGCCGGCGCAGGCCTGTTGCTGGGGCCTGTGCCGTGTAGGGAGGCTAGCCGCTCGCCCCCCGGGGGGCAAATCGGAGACGTATGCTCGTCGGACAGGGGGTGGCACCATGAACGTGAATCCCGTGGACCGGCTGCGCGTACTGGTCACCGACGGCGACGCTGCACGTCTCGACGAGCTGAGTTCGGCGGTGGCTCGGCTCGGCCACGACGTCATCTCCAGGCGGGCCTCGCTCGGTGACGTCGGGGTGATCACCGTGGAAGAGCGAGTGGACGTCGCGCTCGTCATCGTGGGCGAGGCCGGCGACCACGCCCTCCAGATGATCGACGGGATCGTCCACCAGGCCGCCTGCCCCGTCATCGCCTTCCTGGACGTGGAGGATCGGGACTTCGTGAACGAGGCGGCGAGGCGGGGGATCTTCGCGTACGTGACGAGCGAGGAGGAGGGGGAGCTGCAGAGCGCCATCGACATCGTGCTCCGGCGCTTCGCCGAGTATCACAACCTCGAGGGGGCGTTCGGCCGGCGCGCGATCACAGAGCGGGCCAAGGGCATCCTCATGGAACGGCACGGGGTCGACGAGCAGGCGGCCTTCGAGATGCTGCGGAAGCACGCCAGGGAGCGGCAGTCGAAGCTCGTCGACGTCGCGCAGGCGGTCATCGACACACACCGTCTGCTGCCGGCGGCACCCACCGGCCGGGCCGACAACCCTGCCCTCGACCACCCAAGCTGATCAGTCCTAGCCTGGGGTACCGTTACCCCCATGCACCTGACCATCCGGCTCCACGGGGGATGGGCCCTCGTGGTCGCCGGCACCGTCGCCACCGTTCTCCCCGCGCCCGAGGTTCCCTCCTACGTGGAGCGTTTGCGTGCCGCTGCCCGAGAGCCTGCGGCAGGACCCGGCGGGGACGATCTCACCTCGAAGGCCCCAACGGCGGAGTGACGGTGACGATCGGATCGTGCTACGCCGTTCCGCCGAGGACACGACACCGCCGAGGGCAAGCCCCTCACGGAATGACGGTGGGCACGGCCGCAACCACAGGGCGACGTTCCTTCACGGGCGATGATCATCCTGGTGACAGGATTGGGAGCAGCCCGGTGACGGCGAGCTTCCTTCGCACCTGCCCCCCGGCGCTCTCGATGACCAGGCGCTTCCCCCGCCGTTTCGACTCCTTGAGCAAGCCGAGGAGGACCGCGACGCCCTCGAGCGTGATCTGGTGGACCTGGAACAGGTCGACGACGATCACCCGCACGCCGGCATCGGTGTAGTGACCAGCCAGCGCGCCGGCGAGCTCACGCTCCGACGTGTCGCCGTCGAGGTCGCCACGAAGGCGCAGGCAGCCTCGACCCTCCTGTTCCTCCGCGACTTCGTATTCGACCATGGTGTGTCGGGTAGACGACACACCGCAACGTACCCTCGCGCCACGCCGACAACCCGGGCATGACCCAATTCGGAGGAGTGAGGTCAGGCCGAAGGCTCTGGGACCCGCACGGACAGCAGAATCGTGCCCTCGCCGCCTGCAGAGAAATCGACATCAGTCACCACGGCTCCGAAGTCGTCGACGAGGAACTTCGCGATTGCCACGGCGGCCTCGAAGGCCGATACGCTATGCGGGGCCGGCATGTCGAACCGAGGGATTCGATAGGGCCGGGTCCGGCGCGCACCACTCGAATGGTCGCACCCATGTTCTGGCTCTGACGCCACAATGCAAGCGTAGGGTCGACGTTCGGCCTCGTCTGTCTATCACCCCACACATCGTTCGACGTTGACACTTCTGTCCTCAGAGATGAGACTCACCTTATACACCCACCGGATCTCTCCGGTCTTCAGGGTCCGCCAGACGGGCTTCGACCAAAAGCCGCCTCCAGGCTCCCGAATTCCTGTGAGGCCCCCTCTCGAAGGGATGGTCGATGCCCCACCAACCGCACGAGCCTGATGTGGGCTCCACCGGCAACCGCCTCCTCGATCGTTTGCCGGATGCTGAGCTCGAAGCGCTTCGCGGGTCCATGAGTGTCGAGCCGATCGTGGTTGGGGTCGTCCTGCACGAGCAAGGCGGCACACAACGACGCGTGTACTTTCCCCGATCTGGGGTCCTCTCCGTCGTGACCCCGCTCGAGGACAGCGGAGGCATCGAGACCGCCACGATCGGCAACGAGGGGATGGTCGGCATCCAGGCCTTCCTGGGTGGAGGCACGACCGCGAATGCCCGAGTGGTGGGGCAGGTGCCGGGGACGATGATCGTCGTCGGCGCGGACGCGTTCCGAGCGCACGCGAACGGAGACGGGAAGCTCCGCACGATCATGCTCGCCTACACCCAGGCCCTGTTCACACAGATCTCCCAGGCCGTCGCGTGCAACGCCGCCCACGAGATCCAGCACCGCACGGCCAAGTGGCTGCTCGAGACGCACGACCGGGCGGGGGGCTCGGACACCTTCATCCTGACGCAGGAGTTCCTCGCGCAGATGCTCGGTGTGACCCGGCCGTCCGTCTCGGTTGCGGCGAGGACGCTCCAGCAGGCCGGGCTGATCCAGTACCGGCGCGGCGAGATCACCGTCATCGATCGCGCCGCCCTGGAAGAGGCGGCGTGCGAGTGCTACGCGGTCGTCCGACGCGAATACGAACGTCTGCTCGGACCGGCTTGATACAGGCTTCGGAGCAGTGGGCGAGGGGGGAGTTGAACCCCCACCCGGTTGCCCGGACAGGATCCTGAATCCTGCGCGTCTGCCTATTCCGCCACTCGCCCGAGTGAGCCCGTCATGCTAGCAGCGGGTCCGTGGCGTTCCCGTGACGCATCGCCGGCTCAGGGGATTGGGTCCCGGACCCCCCGGATATAATCCCGCCCGACCTCCGGACCTGCGGAAACGCCGCGGGACGACCGCATCGATGCCGATCCTTCGAGACTTCGAACGCCGCCTGGAAGGCCTCGTGGAGGGCCTGTTCGCCAAGACGTTCCGCTCCGGCGTCCAGCCCGTGGAACTGGGCAAGCGGGTGCTCCGGGAGATGGACGCCAACCAGACGATCGGCGTCCACGACATCTGGGTACCCAACCACTACGTGATCCGCCTCGCCCCCGACGACCACGCCCGCTTCGAACAGGCGGCCGGCCGGCTGTCCACCGAGCTCCAGCAGCTCGTGACCGACGGCGCCGCCGAGCGCGGCTGGAAGCTGGTCGGGCCGCCCGAGGTGACGTTCGAACGCGACGACGAGCTCGGGCGCGGGGAGTTCCGCGTCGACCCGTCGCTCGTCGAGGGGCCCGACAAGCCGCTCACCGGCGAGATGGAGGCCGTCGGGAAGGCGTTCCTCTACCTGATCCACAAGGGGCAGCCGGCCGCGACCTACCCGCTCGACAAGCCGGTCGTCACGATCGGGCGCATGTCGGACTGCGACGTCGTCGTGAACGACCCCGGAGCGTCGCGACACCACGCGGAGATCCGCCGGGACGGCGCTCGCGAGCTGATCCGCGACCTCGGCTCGACCAACGGGACGATCGTGGACGAGGACACGCTGACCGGTGAGCGCGAGCTCCGCCCGGGCGACCGCATCACGATCGGGCACACCGTGCTCGAGTTCCGGAGGGCATGAGTGCTCGCACAGGCGCTGACCCCGTTCGTCCTCGCCGTGCTCAAGTACGCGTTCCTCGCGCTGCTGTACTTCTTCGTGTTCCGAGCCATCCGCTCGGTCGCCCTCGACGTGAGCGGGCGGCGGCGGGCCGCGTCGACGCAGGTGATCTCCGCACAGGGGGCGGGGGCCGCGTCCAAGCCGAAGTCCGGCAAGGGCGGCAAGCCGGGCAAGGCACCGTCCCAGCTCCTGGTCCGGACGGAGGACGGCAAGAAGGCCGGGTCGTTCGCGCTCCGTCGGGACCCGCTCCAAATCGGTCGCGCCGACGCCTGCCACGTCCAGCTGGAGGACCGATACTCCTCCCAGTTCCATGCAAGGCTGTACCCCGCCGACGGCGCGTGGCACCTGGAGGACCTGGGATCGACGAACGGGACGTACCTGAACCGCCAGCGCGTGCAGGGCACCGCCGAGGTGCACGCGGGCGACCAGATCCGGATCGGGAGGACGACGCTGGAGCTCAAGCGATGACGCGAGGGGGCCGCCGATGAAGGTCGTCGTGGGCGC
>DATBHM010000241.1:0-30311 GCA_036557505.1 Actinomycetota bacterium
CGTGCCCCAGCCGCTCGGCGCCGAGCTCGATCGCCTCTGCCGGGTAGGGCGGGGGGCCCGACTCGCCGTAGTGCAGCGTGACGTGCACGCCGGCCTCCCGGACCCGGCCGATCTGCTCGGCGTACCGCGACGCGGGGAATCCGACCTCGGGCCCGGCGATGTCGAACCCCACCACGTCGTCGCGGTGCCGCAGGGTGAACTCCACCGTCCGGTCCGCGGACTCGTCGCCGTAGTCGCGGCTGAAGATCACGATGAGGCCGGTCGCGACGTCGTTCCCCGCGGCCACCGCCTCGTCGACCCCCGCGCGCAGCGCAGCGAACGCGTCGTCCCAGTCGAGCCCCGCCGGCGAGCACATGAAGTCGGGCGAGAACCGCAGCTCGCCCAGCCGGACCCGGTCCGCCGCGAGGTCCTCGACGGCCTCCCGCGCGATCCGCCGCACGGCGTCGAGGTCGACGAACGACCGTTGGGCGAACCCGAACGCCGTGAGCGCCACCTCGAGCGACGCCACCGGCCGGGTGACCAGGGCGAACGGGGCGAGCTCGTCGACGGTCCACGCCGGCAGCTCGAGCCCCGCCTGCCGGTGGAGGTCGATGATCGTGGACAGCCGGACCGACCCCTCCAGATGACGGTGGAGGTCGACCTTCGGGAGCGTGCCGAGCTCGAGCGACATGCGGCGCATTCAATCGCAGGCGAACCGCCCCGCGCCACCGCCTCGCCGCAACCCATAGGATGCGGCCGGAGTCGAACCACCCATGTCGACATCGCTGCTGGAGGGAAAGCGCCTGCTGCTCACGGGGGTCCTCACCCCGCAGAGCATCGCGTTCTCGGTCGCCCAGGTCGCGCAGGAACAGGGCGCGGACCTCGTGCTGACCGGGTTCGGGAAGTCCATGGGCCTCACCGAGCGGAGCGCCAAGCGGCTGCCCCGGCCCGTGGACGTGCTCGAGCTCGACGCCAACGACGACGCCCACATCGAACGCCTCGCCGGCGAGCTCCTGACCAGGTGGGGCGGCCTCGACGGGATCCTGCACGCGATCGCGTTCGCCCCGCAGGACGCCCTCGGGGGGAACTTCCTCCACACCCCCCGGGAGAGCGCGGAGCTCGCGTTCCGGACGAGCGCCTTCTCCCTGAAGGCGCTCGCGGCCGGCCTCCACGACCTGATGCGGGAGGGCGGAGGTTCGATCGTGAGCATGGACTTCGACGCCGCCGTCGCGTGGCCCATCTACGACTGGATGGGGGTGTCCAAAGCCGCCCTCGAGTCGGTCACCCGGTACCTGGCGAGGGACCTCGGGACCGACGGCATCCGCGTGAACTGCATCTCCGCCGGCCCCCTTCGGACCATGGCCGCCAAGAGCATCCCCGGGTTCGACGTGCTCGCGAAGGCGTGGTCGAGCCGCGCGCCGCTGAGGTGGGACACCGCCGACCCCCTGCCGGTGGCCCGGGCGGTGGCCTTCCTGCTGTCGGACTGGGCCGCCGGGATCACCGGCGAGATCGTGCACGTGGACGGGGGGTACCACGCGATGGGCGCGGATCTCGGACGCGAGGACGCACCGGCGACGGACGACTGACGGGGCTTCAGGCCACCCGCACCGGGCAGTCGATCTCGAACCACACGGTGTTCGCGCCGGTTCGGTCGACGCCCCACCGGCTCGCCACCTGCTCCACCAGGTACAGGCCCCAGCCCGACTCCTGGTAGATCGACGGCGACCGCACCTCGCCGAATCCCGGACCGGGGTCGGTCACCTCGACGCGGACGATGCCCGGCCCCCACCGGATCAGGAGCTTCACCCATCCGGCCGGACCCTGACCCGTGTGGCGGACGCCGTTCGTCACGAGCTCGCTGACGAGCAGCCGGATGTCCTCGAACACCGTGCCGTCGACGAGGTCGGACAGCTGACGCATCGCCCGCCGCGCCTCGCCGGGGGCGTTCACGTCGCTCGACAGCCGGACGTCGATCACGACGGCTCGCCCCCGTCGTCCGGGGAGTCCTCGGGCGGGTCGACGAACGTGATCCGCCGGTCGAGCAGGGCGATGCGGAAGACACGATGGACCTGCGGCGGCCCGGGGACGACCTCGAGCCGGCGACCGTCCTTCCGCGCTCGCCCGTCCGCGGCCAGCACGACCCGAAGCCCGGTCGAGTCCATGAAGGCCAGCTGCCGCAGGTCGAGCACCATCCGGGCCGGTTGCTTGCCCTCCGCGCCGGCGAGCGCCTCCTCCACCTCCGGGGCGGTGGACAGGTCGAGCTCGCCGGTCAGGACGAGCGTCGCCTCGCCGTCGTTCCACCTGGTCTCGACCGCCAGCGTCCTCATGGCGCCTCCCCCTCCGGCTGCCCGTCGCCGTCGGTGGGCAGCACGCGCATGATGACGAACGCCACGTCGTCCCGCCGGGCCTGCTGCCGCGGGCTCATCACCTCACGCTCGATGGCGTCGGCGATCTCGTCCGCCGACGCGCCGCGATTCTCGACCAGGATCGCACCCAGGCGGGCCTCGCCGTGCTCCTCCGGCGCACCGGGGACGTCGGTGACGCCGTCCGTGTACACGACCATCACGTCGCCGGGTCCGAGATCCACGGTGTCGTCGGAGAGCTCGGGGTCGGGGAACAGCCCGAGCAGCGTGCCGGGCTTCCCGGCCGTCCCCAGGGTCCCGTCGGCACGCAGGATCGTGGGGAGCGGGTGCCCCCCGCACGACACGGTGAGCCGGACGGACCGCGAGTCGGGCCGGATGCGGACGTAGGCCACCGTCAGGAACCGCCCGTCGGTCGTCTGGCGCATGACGGCCTCGTTCATCCGGTCGAGGATCTCGCTCGGCCGGCGTTCCCGCATCGCGGCGGCGCGGAGCGAGTACTTGGCGAGGCCCATGACCGCTGCGGCATCCGGGCCCTTTCCGCACACGTCGCCGATGGCGAGGCCCCACGCGCCGTCGCCCGTGTCGAACACGTCGTAGAAGTCCCCACCGACCTCGTTCCCGGCTCCAGCCGGCAGGTACCGGGCGGCGAGCTCCAGGCCCGGGATGTGCGGGAGGTCCGGCGGGAGGAGGCTCTGCTGCAGCGTGCGCGCGATGTAGTCGCGTTCGCTGTAGATCACCGCGTTCTCCACGGCCTGCGCGCCGCGGCGGGCGAGGTCCTGGGCGAGCGCGAGGTCCGCGGAGCCGTACGTCCGGCCGGACTCCGCCCACACGAACGTGATGGCGCCCACCGAGTGGCCCCGCGACTTGAGCGGGACGATCATCACCGAACGCAGCTGGAGGTCTTCCAGGAGCTGCCGGATGTCGGGGTCCTCCAGCGAGTCGATGACGCCGCGGGGGATCTCCGGCCACAGCTCGGGCTGGCCGGAGCGGATCACGTTCGGCACGCCTGTGGGCGCATCGACCTGCGGGGGGAAGCGATCGCGGAGGTCCTGCGCCAGCTTCACCTTGTCGGGATCGACGTGCGCCACGGCGACGGAGACGATCTCCCCCTCCTCCAGCATCTCCACGGTGCACCAGTCGGCCAGGCGGGGAACGGCCAGCCGGGCCACCTCGCCCATGGTCTCCCGGTAGTCGAGCGACCGGGAGAGGATCTCGCTCGCCTCGGCGAGGAACGCCAGCCGGTCGTTGGCGCGTTCGGCCTCCGCGCGAGCGTCCCGCTCGGCCTGGTACAGGCGGGACCGTTCGAGCGCCTGGGCAGCCTGCCGGGCCAGGGCCAGCAGGAACGCCCGATCCTCGGGAGGGAACGGCCTCGCGTCCCCGAACGACAGGGTCATGGCGCCGATCGCCCGCGATTCCACGACCAGCGGCACGGTGGCCACGGCGTGGTTGTCCATGGGTTCGTCGGCGAACCGCGGATACCGCTCGTCCCGCTCCATCCTCGACGAGAGGAACACGGGCTCCTCCGTCCGAACCGCGTCGGCCATCGGGGTGGCGGAGTCGACGGGGAACCGGGCCCAGGTCTCGGCGATCTCCTCGCGGTACCCGACCACCCGGATGATCTCGAGCTCGGTCCCGTCCTGGGTGAGGAGCGCCACGACGCCGGCGGTGGCGCCCATGGCGGCGACGCAGCGGTCGACGACGATCTCGGCGACCTGTGTCGGGCCGAGCGCCTCGGACAGGGCCGCGGTCACGGCCTGGAGCAGCGCCGTGCGCTGGGCCGCGCGCTCGGTGGCGCGCCGGGCCTCGAGCTCGGCTTGGTACAGTCGCGCGTTGTCCACGGCGAGCGCGGCGTGCCGGGCGAGCTCCATGGCCTGGGCCAGGTCCTCGTCGTCGAACCGCCGCCGCGACCCCGAGGTGATGAACGAGATCGCGCCGATCGTCCGGTCGTGGGAGCTCAGGGGGACGCACATCCAGGAGCGGATGCCGAGTTCGCGCCCGACGCGCTCGGCGGCTCGGGGGTCCACCGAGTCGGACGCGAAGAGCTCCGCGTCGGCCTCGGGATGCAGGATCGGCCGACCGGTCCGGATCACCTTGGGGACCCCGGAGTCGGCGGCCGGATCCAACCCGATCCCCGACTGCAGCTCGTTGGCGAGGGCCCGTCCGTCCGGGTCGGCGTGGACGACGGTCAGGCGGCGGATCGCCCCCGAGTCCGTGAGGCGGTACACGATGCACCAGTCGGCGATCTCCGGCACGGCGAGGTGTGCGAGCCGCGACAGCGTCGCCTCGTAGTCGAGCGAGGACGACAGGATCGTGCTCGCCTCGGCCAGGAACCGCAGCCGCTCCCGGGCACGCTCGGAGTCCGCGCGCGCCCGCTGCTCGCTCGCCAGCAGGGCGGCGCGCTGTTCGTCCACCCTGGCCCGCTGGATCACCAGGGCGAGCACGTTGGCGATCGCCCGGAGGAAGTAGACGTCGTCGGACGGGAAGTCGCGCGGCTCGGTGGACATCGCGGCCAGCACGCCCCACGGCGCCTCGGGGCCCCGGACGAGCACGCTGATCGCGCTCACCGCACCGTGGCCGGCCAGCCATGACCTCTCCGTGAATCGATCCTCGGTGGCGAGGTCGGCGACGACGACGGGCTCGTTCCGGGACAGGGTGAACCCCGGAAGGCCGTTCGACCCCCTGGCCACCACGGCACCGGGCTCGGTGTCGTCCCATCCCCGCCCGGCACGGAGGACGAAGTCCTCGCCCACCCGCTGCAGCAGCTCGCAGTGGCCGACGGACAGGGTCTCGCAGACGGTGTCCATCGCCCGGTCCATGAGCGTGGTGAGATCGGCCCCCGACAGCGCGAGCCGGCCGAGCTCGGCCACGGCCTCCTGCTGCTTGGCGCGGGCCCGCAGCTGGAGCTCCGTGAGCTTGCGGTCGGTGACCTCCACCATCACGCCCTGCCACAGATCGGGCTCGCCCTCCCCGCCACGGACGATGACCGCCTCGTCGCGGACCCACACCTCCCGGCCGTCGCGGGCCACCAGGCGGTACTCGGACGAGTACGGCGCTCCGCTCTCGTTGTGCTCCGCGTCCTTCGCGATCTCCGCCTCGCGGTCCTCGGGGTGCAGGAGGCTCTGCCAGATGCCCGGTTCCGCCATCCATTCCTCCGGCGTGTAGCCGGTGAGGGCCTCGATCTGGGGCGAGATGTACCGGCAGGTGCTGGGCGAGCCGATCGCGTTCGTGTACGACACGACGGGCGTGGTCTCGACGAGCGCCCGATACCTCGCCTCGGCCTCGGGGACCTCGTCCGGGGGCGGATGCGGCGTGTCGGGGACGCCGGTGCTCGGGGCGCGTGCCGTGTCCGTCATGGGCCGACAGCAGCATAGCGGTCGGGATGGGCCGGGTACGTCGGAATTGTCCATGCCATGCTCCCTGGCGGCGGCCGTATCCTTCGGGTCGTGGCGAACATCCGTTTGACCAAGTACAGCCACGGCGCCGGTTGAGCGTGCAAGCTCGGTCCTTCTGACCTGGCCCAGGTCCTGGGCCGACTCGGGACCCCGGCGATGCCGGAGGAGGTGCTGGTCTCCGCCGAGACCGGCGACGACGCGGCCGTCTACGTCCTGCCCGGCGGGCAGGCCCTGGTGCAGACGGTCGACTTCTTCACGCCCATCGTCGACGACGCCTACGACTGGGGCCGAATCGCCGCAGCGAACGCCTTCAGCGACGTCTACGCGATGGGCGGCCGCCCCGTCATCGCGCTCAACCTCGCCGGATGGCCCGTCGACGAGCTCCCGCTCGAGCTCCTGTCCCGGGTGCTCGAAGGGGGCGCGGCGGTCGCCGGGTCGGCCGGCGTGGCCATCGTCGGCGGCCACACCATCACCGACCCCGAGCCGAAATACGGCATGGCGGTCACGGGGCTGGTGGACCCGAAGCGGATGGTCCGGAACTCGACCGCCCGGCCGGGCGGGGACCTGTTCCTGACCAAGCCGCTCGGCCTCGGGATCCTCTCCACGGCGGTGAAGAGCGGCATCGCGACCGATGAACAGGTCCTCCTGGCCGTCGACACCATGACCGAGCTCAACCGGGCGGCCGCCGAGGCCATGGTCGCGGCCCGCGTCGACGCGGCGACCGACGTCACCGGATTCGGCCTGCTCGGCCACCTCCGGGGGATGCTCTCGGCCTCGGGCTGTGCGGCGGTCGTCGACGCAACGGGTGTCGAGCTGCTCCCCGGCACGATGGACCTGGCCCGGCGGAACGTGATCCCCGGCGGCACGGTGCGCAACCACGACTTCCTGGACCGGTATGTCGCCTGGGGCGACCTTCCGACCGATGAGCAGCTCGTGCTGGCCGACGCGCAGACCTCGGGCGGGCTGCTCATCGCGACCCGGGACCCCGCCCGGCTCCACGACGCGGCCGGCGAACGGGGGGTGCCCCTCCGGCAGGTGGGCCGGGTGGTCGAGGGAACGCCGGGGCGCATCACGGTCTCGGGGCGCCTGGCCACCTGACAGTCGTCGGGAATCGCGGGGGTACGGCGGGTGTTGCAACAGCAACGGCGAATTGCACTCCGTTGATAGACTTTTCCCGCCGGAGGAGACGTTGATCGAGCTCGAGCGCTCCCACTACGACGAGATCGTGGCCCATTGTCAGGCCGAGTACCCCAACGAGGCCTGCGGGCTCGTCGCCGGGAAGGAGGGCATCGCGGTCCGGGTCATCCCGATGCGGAACGCGGACGCGAGCCCGGCCACCTACCGGCTGGACGCCAAGGAGCAGTTCGACGTGTTCGCCGCGATGGACGACGAGGGGCTCGAGGTGTACGGCATCTTCCACTCCCATACGCATTCCGAGGCGTTCCCGTCGGCGACCGACCGGCGGCAGGCGCTGTACCCGGAGTCGCGCTACCTGATCCTGTCCCTCCGGGACCGCTCGGCTCCGCTGCTGCGGGGGTTCCGGATCCTGGACGGCGACGTGACCGAAGAGGACGTGATGATCGGATGACCGGCGACGCGAGCGCGCCCACCAGGCGCTTCACCCAGGACGAGGTGGTCCGCTACGCGCGCCACATCATCCTGCCCCAGATCGGCGGCGACGGGCAGCGCCGGCTGCTCGAGTCGAGCGTGCTGTGCATCGGCGCCGGCGGGCTCGGATCCCCGATCGCCATGTACCTCGCGGCGGCCGGAGTGGGCAGGCTGGGCGTGGTCGACTTCGATCGGGTCGACCTGACCAACCTCCAGCGACAGATCCTCCACGGGACCTCCGACGTCGGCCGGCCGAAGGTGGCCAGCGCGGCCGACACGCTGCGCGAGCTCAACCCGGGCATCGAGGTCGAACCGCACGACACGGTGCTCACCAGCGAGAACGCGATGGACATCCTCGGCCGCTACGACCTGGTGATCGACGGGAGCGACAACTTCCCGGTCCGGTACCTGGTGAACGACGCGACACAGTTCCTCGGCACGCCCCTGGTGTACGGGTCGATCTACCAGTTCGAGGGCCAGGTCACCGTGTTCCTCCCCGGTGACGCCGGACCGTGCTACCGCTGCCTGTTCCCGCAGCCGCCGCCCCCCGGTTCGGTGCCGAACTGCGCCGAGGCCGGCGTGTTCGGCGTGCTGCCGGGGATCGTCGGCTCGATCCAGGCGACCGAGGCCATCAAGATGATCACCGGGGTGGGGGACCCGCTCGTCGGCCGCCTGCTGATCTTCGACGCGCTCGAGATGGACTTCACCACAGTGAAGATCAAGCGCGACCCGGAGTGCCCCGTGTGCGGCGACCGGCCGACGGTGACCGAGCTCATCGACTACGACCTGTTCTGCGGCGTGCCCTCGGGGGCCGTCCCCGCCGAGGCCGAGGACGGCGTCCCCACCACCGTGGGAGGGCAGCGCTGATGGCGGCGCGGGTGAAGCTCCCGACGATCCTGCGCACGCACACCGACGGGCGGGCGGCAGTGGAGGCCGACGGCGGCACGGTTGGCGAGGTGCTGCTGGACCTCGAGGCGCGCCACCCTGGCGTGACCCGGACGATCCTCACCGACGACGGCGCCGGTCTCCACCGGTTCGTCAACGTCTACGTGAACGGCGAGGACGTCCGTTACGGCGGGGGCCTGGGCGCCCACGTGGCCGACGGCGACACGATCAGCATCCTCCCCGCGGTCGCCGGCGGATAGCGCCACCGGACGAAAGGGCGCGCCGCTCCGGGAACCGGGTGGGACCCCTGGGATAATCGCCGGGCCATGCGCGCGAACGACATCCTCGACGCGATCGGGAACACGCCGCTCGTCGGCATCCCCCGGATGTCGCCGCATTCCGGCGTCCGGCTGTGGGCGAAGCTCGAGGGCCAGAACCCGACCGGCTCGCTCAAGGACCGCATCGCCAAGCGAATGATCGAGGAGGCCGAACGCGCCGGCGACCTCACCCCCGACAAGGTCATCCTGGAGCCGACGTCCGGCAACACCGGGATCGCGCTCGCCATGGTGGCCCGCCGCAAGGGCTACCGGCTCACCGTGGTCATGCCCGACAACGCGAGCGAGGAACGCGTCCGGCTGCTCGAGCTGTTCGGCGCCGACATCGTGTTCTCCGCGGCGGACGCCGGGACCAACGGCTCGATCGAGGTCGCGAGGGCCATGGCCGAGAGCGACCGGTTCTTCATGCCGTTCCAGTACGGGAATCCCGCCAACCCCGACGCCCACTACCACGGGACCGGGGAGGAGATCGTCCGCGACCTCCCGGAGGTCACGCACTTCGTGGCCGGCCTGGGGACCGGCGGCACGCTGACGGGGGTCGGCCGGCGGCTCCGCGAGCACGACGCGGCGATCAGGGTGATCGCCGCCGAACCGGAGCTGGGCGAGCTGGTCTACGGGCTGCGATCGCTGGACGCGGGGTTCATCCCGCCCATCCTCGACGAGTCGCTGCTCGACCGAAAGTTCCTCGTGGACTCCTCGGACGCCCTGGCCGCGACGCGGCAGCTGACCGAGCTCGAGGGGATCTTCGCGGGCATCTCCTCGGGGGCGGTGATCCACGTGGCCCGGCGCATCGCGGCCGAGGTCGACGGGGGCGACATCGTCTGCCTGCTGGCCGACGGGGGCTGGAAGTACCTCTCCACGAACGCCTGGGCGGCCGACCGGCAGCAGGCGGAGAAGGAGGTCTCGGAGGCGTTGTGGTGGTAGCGCACGGGAGGTGGCGCGATGGCGGATAGCCGGCCGATCGGCGTGTTCGATTCGGGCGTCGGTGGCCTGACCGTCGCCCGGGCGATCCTCGACCTCCTGCCGAACGAGCCGATGGTCTACATCGGCGACTCCGCCCGCTACCCGTACGGTCCCCGTCCGCTCGAGGAGATCCGGCGGTTCGGGCTGGAGATCGCCGGCGACCTCGTCGACCGCGACGTGAAGATGCTCGTCGTCGCGTGCAACTCCGTCGAGGTGGTGGCGATCACCGACCTGGCCGCCGCCCACGACACGCCGGTGGTCGGCGTCGTGGACCCGGGTGCTCGCGCCGCGGTCCGGGCGACCCGGAACGGGCGGATCGGCGTGATCGGCACGGTGGCGACCATCGCCAGCCGGGCGTACGACCGCGCGGTGCTGCGGATGGCGGCCCTGGCCCAGGACCTCCGGCACCCGCCCTTCGACGCCGATGGATTCCGGGTGGAGTTCTTCTCGCAGGCGTGTCCGTTGTTCGTCGAACGGGTGGAGATCGGCGACACCTCCAGCAAGGAGCTGCAGGAGGCTGCCGTCGAGTACCTGACCCCGCTCAAGGCGGCGGGCGTGGACACGCTGATCCTCGGCTGCACCCACTACCCGCTGCTGTCCGGCCTGATCTCGGTGGTGATGGGGCCCGACACGGTGCTGATCTCCTCCGCCGAGGAGACCGCGAAGGACGTGTACGCGGGCCTGCTCCGCGACGGCCTCCTGCGTTCGGACCCCACGCCCCCCCGCCACGAGTTCCTCACGACCGGAGACCCGGACTCGTTCCTCGAGCTCGGGCGGCTGTTCCTGGGGCCGGAGATCGACGGTGTCGGACGGGCCGAGGCGTGAGGGCCGCGCCATGAGGGTGACGGTGCTGGGGTCCTCCGGCGCATACCCCGCCGCCGGGGGAGCCGCGAGCGGCTACCTCCTGGAGCACGACGGCTTCCGGGTCGCCCTGGACTTCGGGACGGGCGCCATGGCGAACCTCCAGCTCCACATCCGACACGACGAGCTCGATACGATCGTGCTCTCCCACGAGCACATGGACCACTGCCTCGACCTGTATCCGCTGTTCATCGCCAGATTCTTCGCCCCGGAGCCGCTGACCCCGCTGCCGCTGTGGACCCCGCCGGGCGCGTTCGACCGGATCGCCGTGCTCGAGGACGAGGAGGGCCGGGAGCAGATGCGTGGGGTCTACGACCTGCACGAGGTCGAGGCGGGCGGGGAGTTCGAGGTCGGACCCTTCCGGTTCTCGACCCGCCTGCTGCCGCACTGGGTCCGGAACTCGGGGATGCGGATCGCAGCCGACGGGGCCGTGATGACGTACACCGGCGACACCGGCCCGAGCGAGGAGATCGAGACGATCGCCCGCGACGCCGACCTGCTGATCGTGGAGGCGAGCTGGCAGGACGCCGACCTCGCGAGCGGCAAGCAGCCCTTCCACCTCACGGCCCGGCAGAGCGCCGAGCACGCCATGCGGGCCGGCGCGCGCCGCACGATGCTCTCGCACTTCTGGCCGGGATCCGACCGGAACGTCTCCCGTGAGCAGGCCGCGGAGGCGTACGACGGCGAGCTGCTGCTGGCCCACGAGGGGATGACCGTGGAGGTCGGCGGATGACGGACGGGGGGAGCCGGGTCGACGGCCGCGGACCGGAGGATCTCCGTCCCATCCGGTACCAGATGAACTATCTGCAGTGGGCCGAGGGCTCGGTCCTGTTCGAGATGGGCAACACGCGCGTCCTGGCGGCCGCCTCGTACGAGGCCCGGGTCCCGAAGTTCAAGGCCGGAACCGGCACCGGATGGGTCTCGGCCGAGTACGCGATGCTCCCGCGGGCCACGGAGACCCGCTCGCAGCGCGAGGTGCAGCAGGGCCGCCCGTCGGGCCGGACCCAGGAGATCCAGCGCCTGATCGGGCGGTCGCTCCGGGCCGTGACCGACCTCCGGAGGATGGGGGAGTGCACGATCTGGATCGACTGCGACGTGCTCCAGGCCGACGGCGGCACGCGGACCGCTTCGATCACGGCGGGGTACATCGCCCTCGCCTCGGCCGTGCGCACCCTGATGGAGCGGGGCGCGCTCAAGGACGATCCCGTGCGGGAAGAGGTCGCCGCGGTGAGCGCCGGGCTGGTCGGCGACGATGCATTGCTCGACCTGTGCTACGCCGAGGACGCCCGGGCCGAGGTGGACTTCAACGTGGTGATGACGGGGTCGGGCTCGTTGGTGGAGGTCCAGGGGACCGCCGAGGGCGAGGCGTTCTCCCGCCAGGAGCTCGACCGCCTGATCGACCTCGCGTCGGGTGGGATCGAGCGCCTGGTGGACCTGCAGCGTACGGCGCTCGGCGGGTGAGCGACCCCACCGGGCCGCGCGGCACGGGGCCGGCGGACCCCGATTCGGACGACGATCCTCGCGGCTGGGGCGGGCCGCCCACGATCCGCGTCTCGGCCGCGCCGGGCCTTCCCGCCCGGCTGGCGATCGCGTCGAGGAACCCGGGCAAGATCCGCGAGATCCTGGCCATCTGCGCGTCGTGGCCCGTCCGATGGACGACGGCCGACGACGACCCGCGCGAATGGCCGATCGTCGAGGAGACCGGGAGCAGTTACGTGGAGAACGCCGCCCTCAAGGCCCGGGCCGTCGCGGCGGTCACCGGCCTCCCGGCGCTCGCCGACGACTCCGGCATCGAGGTCGACGCCCTCGACGGGAGGCCCGGGATCCACTCGGCGCGGTTCGCCGGCGAGCGCGCCACGGACGAGGAGAACCTGGCCAGGCTCGTGGACGCGGTGCGGAACGTGCCGGAGGGGGGCCGGACCGCCCGCTACCGGTGCGTCGCGCTCGCGGCCTGGCCGGGGGAGTGGTTCGCGTACGCCGAGGCCACCTGCGAGGGGCGGCTGCTGCTCGCGGGACGCGGCGAGGGGGGGTTCGGATACGACCCGGTCTTCGTTCCCACGGGCGAGTTCCGGACGATGGCGGAGCTCCCGCCCGCGGAGAAGGACCGCATCAGCCACCGGGGCCGGGCGTTCCGCGCGCTGGAGCGAGCCCTCCGGGAGGCGGGAGCCGGGCGCCGCGGCGCGTAACGGCTCGCCGCCTCTGTGGACACCTCCTCATGCGCCGGCTCCACGACGACCCTCCAGCCGTGCGAACATTCGCCCCGATGAGCGAGATCGACCCCGATGCGCTTCGCAGGGTCACGGTGTTCTCGACGTGCACGCCCGAGCAGCTCCGGCTGCTCGCGGAGGCGGCGACCGTCACCGAGCACGCGACGGGCGAGCTGCTGGCCGAACAGGGGGTGATCGGACACCGGTTCCACCTGCTCCTCGAGGGCGCGGCCGAGGCGGAGCGCGACGGGGAGGTGGTGGGCACGGTGCGGGCCGGTGAGTTCGTCGGCGAGATCGGGCTGCTCGGCGGCGGGCCGGCGACGGCGACCGTCCGGTGCACCGAGCCCACCCGGTGCCTGACGCTCTGGCGTGAACCGTTCTGGGAGGTCCTGGAGACCGAACCGGCGATCGCGCTGCGGATCCTGGAGATCGTGTGCCGGCGCATCGTCGGCGAGGGACAGGCCGCGGCGACGCAGACCCAGAACCTGCCGTCGTAGCGGCGACGGCCGCCCTCAGTCCTCGTCGCCGACGATGCGGACGTTGTCCAGCTTCTGGACCGGGATGAGCTCGAGGATCCGCCGCACCAGATTGCCGGGCGAGACGAGGATGAGGTCCCCGCGGCCCTCCAGGCCCTGGGCGGTCCGCACCAGCACCTGGATCCCCGTCGAATCCATGAACGCGAGTCCGGCGAGGTCCAGGGTGAGGTCGCCGCCCCGTTCGATCTCCGGCTGCAGCGCCTCCGACAGTGACGTCACGTTCGACGCGTCGAGCTCCCCGACCAGTCGGAACCCCCGCGGGGCGTCCGTCTTCTCGATGTCGAGCAGCATCCGTCCTCCATCCCCGGCCAATCGGCCGGTATTGTCGTACACACCGGGGCCGACGTGCTCGCGGCCGCCGCGACCGGCCCGGGAACCGGATCGACCGGTGGAGCCGTCAGACTCGCCATGACACGACTCGCGCTCCGACGCACCGCAGTGGCAGTGGGCGCCGTCGCCGTCCTCGGGACGGCGTGCGGCAACGCGGCTCCCGGTTCCGGCGGGCCGACCACGGGCGGCGGGCCTACCACGGGTCCGACGACGCCCGTCGACCCCGGGATCTCCCATCCGGGGGGCGCGACCGACCTGATCGTCCGGATCGAGGACGTCGGCGGGTTCGTGGCGCAGCAGGCGCTCCTGGTTCGGCTTCCGTCGTTCTCGCTGTACGGCGACGGCACGCTGATCACGACCGGCGCGCAGACCGAGATCTACCCGCAGCCGGCGCTGCCGCCGGTGCTCGTGCAGCACCTCTCCGAGGACGCGGTGCAGCGCATCCTCGAGCTTGCGAAGGAGGCGGGGCTGCTCGGCAAGGACGCCATCTACATGAACGGCGGCGTCGCCGACGCGACGACCACGGTGTTCACGGTGGTGGCCGACGGCGGGCGGCACGTCGTCCAGGCATACGCCCTCGGGTTCGAGGGCAACGCCCTGCCCCCCGGCCAGGCCGAGGCGCGCAAGGCGCTCGTGAAGTTCGAGAGCCGGATGATGAACCTCGACAAGGTCCTCCCGGCGGGGTCGTTCGACGAGCCCCGGCCGTGGGACCCGACCGGGCTCCGCCTGTTCGTGACGCAGGGCGACCCGTCGACCGACGGGCCGGCCCAGCAGCCGATCGACTGGCCGCTCGACCAGCCGCTCGCGACCTTCGGCGACCAGTTCGGCACCCGGGGACAGCCAGGATCCGGGGCGCGGTGCGGGACCGTGGAGGGCGACGACCTGGCCACGCTCCTCCCGGCCGTCCAGCACGCGACGCAGATCACGCCCTGGACGGACGACGGCAGCACGTACGGCATCGTGTTCCGTCCCCTCCTGCCCGACGAGTCGGGCTGCCCGCCGGCCTGATCGAACCCGTCCGGCCGCCCGGGCGAATCCCTAGTGGGACGCCCCGTCGGAAACCCCAAGGAATCGTGGCGATCGCGCGTCGCGCGCATGACTCGCCGCCGGTCGGGGAAGGTCCGAGACGGGCATGTCGCGAACGGGACGAACCGACCGCGGGGGGCGAGCTGCGATTCCCGCCGCCCTCCGGGCCGCGGTCGCGGTGCTCCTCGTCGCCGTCCTCGTCGGCGGCGGGCTCTTCGCGATCGTGAACCCCGTCGGCGCCGGCATCGACTCGCTGCAGGCGCTGTACTCGGACACGGCGGTCCCGAGGCCCCCCAAGCTGCCCCGCACGTCGTTCGTGTACGACCGGCACGGCCACCTGCTGGCGGTCCTGCACGGCGCCGAGAACCGCATCCCGGTCCCGCTCGGGCGCATTCCGAAGCGGCTGCAGAACGCCGTGATCGCGGCAGAGGACGCGGACTTCTACGACGAGCAGGGCGTGAACTTCTCCGCGATCCTGCGCGCGGCGTACGTGAACTTCGTCAAGGGCCAAGTGGAGCAGGGGGGCTCGACCATCACCCAGCAGTACGTGAAGGACGTGTTCACCTCGGGTCGGCGCACGGTCGCCCGCAAGATCCGCGAGGCGATCATCGCCCAGAAGCTCAGCCACAGCGTGTCGAAGGCCGAGATCCTCCAGCGCTATCTGAACGAGGTGTACTTCGGTCACAGCGCGTACGGCGTCGAGGCGGCAGCGCAGGCGTACTTCGGAACCGACGTCTGGAACCTCAACGTCATCCAGTCCGCCACCCTGGCCGGCCTCATCGCCGCGCCGACGCAGTTCGACCCGATCGCCTCGCCCGGCGCAGCACGCGATCGGCGGAACTACGTCCTCGAGCGCATGGCCGCCCTCCACATGATCGCCGGGTCCAAGGCCCACCAGCTCGAGTCCCTCCCGGTGAAGACCAGCCCCGCGCCGCCGACCTCCGTCCGGGCGCCGTCGTTCGTCAACTTCGTGAAGAAGCGGCTCGAGGACCGGTTCGGCGTGTGGCAGACGTTCCACGGCGGGCTGCAGGTGACGACCTCGCTCGACCTCCGGCTCCAGCGCGAGGCCGACGAGGCGGTGCACTCGCGCCTGTCGACCCCCGGTGACCCGTCCGCCGCGCTCGTCGCCATCGACCCGAGGACCGGCCAGGTCCTGGCCATGGTCGGCGGCGGACCGAAGGGCTCGCCGACCAACTTCAACCTGGCCACCCAGGCCCGCCGCCAGGCCGGGAGCTCGTTCAAGGCGTTCACCCTGGCCACCGCAGTCTCGCAGGGCATCTCCCTGCTGTCCGAGTGGAACGGCCCGCCGTCGCTGGTCATCACCGACCCCCGGTGCCGGACGCCCGACCCGGTGACCCACCTCCCTGGGCCGTGGGACGTCTCGAACTACGCCGACGAGGAGGCCGGCACGATGAACCTGCTCGACGCCACGGCCAACTCGGTGAACACGATCTTCAGCCAGCTGGTGCTCGACGTCGGGCCCGACAACGTGGCGGCCATGGCGCACCGGATGGGCGTGGAGTCCCACCTCGACCCGGTGTGCTCCATCACCCTGGGGACGCAGGACGTCACGCCGCTCGACATGGCCACCGGCTACAGCACCCTGGCCGACCGCGGCGTCCGCCACAACCCGGTGGGCCTGGTGAAGGTCGTGGGCCCGACGGGGGCGACGCTGGCCGCTCCCAGCGGGTCGCCGCGGCGCGTCCTCACCCAGACCCAGGCGGACCTCGTGACCTCCGCGCTCGAGGGCGTGGTCACGCACGGCACGGGGACGGCAGCCGCGCTGGCGGACCGGCCGGTCGCCGGCAAGACCGGCACCGCGCAGAACTTCCAGGACGCGTGGTTCTGCGGCTACACGCCGCAGCTCGCGACGTGCGTGTGGGTCGGCTACCCACAGGGGGAGATCCCCATGCTGGACGTCGAGGGGTTCCCGGACGTGTTCGGGGGCTCGATCCCCGCGCTGATCTGGCACGACTTCATGACCGCCGCCCTGACGAACGTTCCGGCCGCGACGTTCCCGACGCCCGACCTGAACGGCTACGACACGACGCCGCCGCTGTCGATCGGTTCGCCGAACGGAGCCCCCGGGGCGGGTGACTCCGTGCCCGGCCCCGACGGCACGCCGTCGCCCGACGGAACGACGGCGCCGATCCCGACGCCATGAGGCAGGACGCGCGGGCGCGGGCCCGCGGGGAAGGACCAGGACATGTCAGCTGAACGCATCGAGGACCGGCCCGACCGATCGCTCCCGGCGACCGAGCGGTCGGGCCCCACGACGCCCCCCAAGCCGCGGTCGCCCCGCCGGCGGGTGAACCGGGCGACGGCGGGGGCGCCGCCCGACGGGGCGGGGGCGCACGCCAGGATCGTCATGGACGGGCACGAGCCGCTGTTCGACCACGCGACGTCGCACGTCCTCGTCGACGGGCACCCGCTCGACGGCGGCCCCATCGGCGGCCCCACGCCGGGTCACCTGTCGGTCCCGTCGAGGGTTCGGCTGCGACTGGAACACGTCGGCCCGTGGTCGGCCTTCAAGCTGGCGCTGTTGTTCGGCCTCCTTGTCGTCGCTGCCGTGGTCGCGGGGCTCGTGCTCCTGTACTCGTTCCTCGACGCGGCCGGGATCCTCACCGCGATCCAGAAGCTCGTGAACTCGAGCGGCGTCGGGCACCACTTCCGGTTCGACGGGGGGTGGATCTTCATCCGCGTGCTGTGGGTCGCCGCCGGGATGGTCATCGTGGGCGCCGTCATCACGTTCTGCCTGGCCGTGCTCTACAACTCGCTCGCGGACCTCACGGGCGGGCTGGACGTCACGTTCGTGGAGCGAAAGGAACCCGAGGCGCGCGTGCCGGAGGGGCCGGCCTGGACCGCCCGATTCCGCACCCCGCGCGCGTGGCCGGACGACGCGGATCCCGCCGCCGACCCCGGCGACCTGCGCCAGGCGTCCGGGCTCTAGCGGCGAGCCCGGGACTCCGCCGGGCGACGTCGGTCTCGGCCGGGCCGGTCTACTGCGATCGGGCGTAGTCGGCCCGGTCGGCCAGCCCGAGCACGGGCTCGTCCCGGAGGAATCGGCGGATGTTCCGCGCGGCCGCCGCGGTGGCCTCGGTGAGCGCGCCCGGGACGATCGCCGAGTTGTGGGGAGAGCCGAGGACGTTGGGCAGGTCGAGGAACGGATGGGTGAGCTGGAACCGGCCCGATCCGAACGGCTCGACCCACCAGGCGTCGATCCCGGCCATGAAGTCGGGGTGGCGCAGCAGGTGCTCGTACAGCGCGTCCTCGTCGACGAGCGCGCCCCGGGCGACGTTGACCATGATCGCCTCGGGCTTCATCAGGGCGAGCCGCTCGGCGCCGATCAGCCCCTCCGTCCGGCGGGTGAGCGGGAGCGTGAGGACGACGACGTCCGCCTCGGCGAGCACCCGGTCGAGGTCATCGAGCGTCCCGCAGAACTCCACCGGGTCGTCGGTCCGCCCGGAGGTGTTGATGGCCAGGATCCGGGCGCCGAGCGCCCGGAACAGCCGGGCCGTCGCCTTCCCGATCCCGCCGTAGCCGACGATGGCGCACGCCTGGTCGCGGATGCGCAGGCCCATGCGGCGCTGGTCGAACTCGCCCCGCCGAAGCGCCTCGTGGCGCTGGGGCAGTCGCTTGGCCAGGGCCAGGGCCATGGCGAGCGCGTGCTCGGCCATGGGGTCCGCATACGCGCCCGAGTTCCCCGCCACCGCGGCGTCCGGGGGGATCTCCTCGAACGGGACGTGGTCGAGGCCCGCGGAGACGAACTGCACCAGCCGGAGCGACCCCAGGAGCTCGCGGTCCTCGGCGGACAGCTCGCGTTCCCAGTTCCACGACAGCAGCACGGTCGCGTGCCGGAGGGCCGCGGACCGGGCCTTGCCGTCGAGCTCCGACAGGAACACCGGCGTCACCGAGTCCCCGGCCTCGTGGGTGATGGCCGCCCGCTGCTCCTCGGGCGCCTCGAACGTGACCACCAGCAGGTCCATGCAGCCAGTATCGCGGACCGGCCGCCCGGTCCGGGGGAGCGAGCGGGAGCGGGCTAGCGGTGCGCGTCCACCGGCCTGCCCGTCCGGGCCAGCTGCTCGATCAGATCGGCGGCCCGCCGGACGCCGGAATCCGAGCGGATCCGGCTCCCGACCGCCTCCAGGCGTTCCCCCGCGGCGTCGTCCCCGAGCAGGCGGTCGATCGCGCCGGCCAGCTCGTCCGGTTCGCACGTCCAGGGGTCGAGCCGGACCCCGAACCCGAGCTCGTCGACCCGCTGCGCGTTGTCGTACTGATCCCAGAACAGCGGCAGTACCACCATCGGCTTGCCGTGATGGAGGCTCTCGGTCACGGTGTTGTTTCCTCCGTGCGTGACCACGAGGTCGGCGAGGGGCAGGATGGCCGGCTGCGGCACGAACTCCTCGCCCCACATGTTGTCGGCGAGCCGGATCAGCCCCGCCTGGGGGCCCTTGCTCACGACGTACCGGTGCGGTGTCCCCGCGAGGATGCCGATCAGCCGGTCCATCAGCCCGACGTCGGCCGATCCGAGCGAGCCCAGGCTGAAGTACACGAGCGCGCCGTCACCCCGCAGCGAGGCCGGCGGCTCGAACGACGTCGCCGCGCGCCGGACGCACGAGTCGAGGCGGTGCCAGGTCGGACCGAGGGGCATGGCCCGCCGGTAGTCGGCCTCCTCCGGGTACAGGAACAGGTTGAGGAACGGGGACTCGTTCATGAACTCGAGATCGCCGAGCGGCGGACTCCCGTTCGCAGCGACGAACTCGGCGAACCCGTTCCACAGCCCGCCGTGGGTCCGCCGGTACTCCTCCCGGAACTCCTCCCAGCCGGCTCGGTCCGCGCTCGGGTAGCCGGAGAACACCGGCGGAAGGTCGGGGTCGGCCATCTCGAGCGGGTTGCACGAGACGATCCGTGCCCACGGCCGGCCGGAGGCCGCCACGGCCGGGAAGCACACGACGTTGTCCTGCACGATCGCGTCGGGCCGGAGCTCGCCGAAGATCTCGGTCAGGCGGTCGTTCACGAAGCGGGCGCCGTCCACGAGCGCCGTCCACGTGGGGAGCAGGAACGTCGCCAGCTGTTCGATGGTCGGCCTGCGGAACTCCGGCGCCGTGTCCCGGATGAAGTCCTTCCAGAACTGGCCCGGCTCCTCGGGGACCTCCGGCGCCGGGGCGAGGCGCATCAACGCCTCCTCGAAGCCCTGGGCCTCGAGCGTCCCGGCGAACGACTCCTCGACCACGAACAGCACGCGGATGCCGCGTCCGACGAGGACCTCGGCGATCCCCACGCAGTTGTTCGTCGGGCCGTAGGCCCCCTCGGGGAAGAACACGACCGTCGGCCGGCGCTCGCTCATCGGTCCCCTCGCATGGTGGCGAATGGTCGCCGATCCGGATCGCGACGGTCAACGCGAACGGAACGCGCATCCCATCGAGCCGTCCACCGATCGGGCCCAGCACGCTGACCCCGGGTGTCGACGGTCGTGACGGCTGCGTTCGCCCCCGACGTCAGGGGGCCAGGCGCCGGAGGTATTCGGCGAGGGCACTCATGTCGGCGGCGCCGAATCCAGCGTCGACCGCCGACCGCACCTCCCCGCGGTTCGTCTCCGCCTGCCGCATCGGCGCTCCCACCTCGCGCGCCAGGTCGAGGATGAGGTCGAGGTCCTTCGACACGAGGTCCAGGCTGAAGGCGACCGGCGTCTCGTCGGGACGTTCGAAGCTCGCCCGCTTGTAGAGCACGAAGGGCGCAGCAGCCGCTCCGGACGCGAACACCTCGTACGCGGTGGACCGCTCGATCCCTGCGCGCTCGGCCAGCACCAGGGCTTCCGAGAGCGCCACCACCAGGCTGTGGATGACCGAGTTGACCGCGAGCTTCGCCGTCGCCCCGGTGCCGATCGGACCCATGTGGATGACCCTCGTGGCCAGGGCGTCGAGCACCGGTCGGGCCCGTTCCAGGGCGGCCGGATCCCCACCGACCATGATGCCCAGCTCGCCCGACTCCACGCGGACGACGCTCCCCGAGACCGGCGCGTCGAGCAGCGTCGCGCCGGGCGCCTCCACCGCCGGGGCCAGGGCCCGGACGGTCTCGGGGGCGATGGTGCTCATCTCGAGGACGACGGCCCCCCGCCGGAGCCCGGACGCGAGCTCCGGGTACACCTCCCGGACGGCGTCGTCGTCGGCGAGGCTGGTGACCACCACGTCGGCGGCGCCGGCGGCCTCCCCGGCGCTCTCCGCCGCGCGCGCCCCGGTGAGCTCCGCGCAGGTCTCGGCCTTCGACCGGTCGCGGTTCCACACGACGAGGTCGAACCCCGCGCCGGCCAGCCGCGCGACCATCGCGGCGCCCATCCGGCCGGTGCCGATCACGGCGACCGACCGAGGGGGGCGGTCCTCGCTCACAGCGGCAGGTGCCAGCCGCCGTCCACGCGGAGCTCGGTGGCGGCGATCGAGGTGTTCTCCAGCATCATCACCGCGGCGTCGACGATCTCGCTCATGGCCACGTACCGGCCGGTGAGCGCACGCTGCCGCACGGCGGCCAGCGCCTGGTCCTTGCCCGACCAGTACGGGCTGTCGCCGACGATGCCGGGATGGATCGCGTTGACCCGGATCGGGCGGAGCTCGACGCTCATGGTCCGGACCAGGCCGTCGACGCCGTGGTTCACGGTGGTCACCGTGGTCGAGCCCGGGTAGGGCTTGTCCTTGGCCAGCCCGCCGAACAGCAGGATCGACGAGTCGTCGTGCAAGCGGTCGAGCATCGCGTGGACCACCTCGGTGTAGCCGACGAGCTTCAACGTGACCAGCCGGATGGCCGCAGCGACGTCGTAGTCGCGGACGGCGTTCTGGTCTCGCTCGAGCGCGGCGAGCACCAGGTGGTCGATCGGGCCCGGGACGTCCGCCACGGCGGGGCCGATCGTCGCGGGCTCGGCGAGGTCGAATCCGATGCCGGTCACGTCGCCGCCGAGCTCGGCGGCCCTCGAGGCGGCGCGCGCGGGGTCGCGCCCCGAGATCACGACCCGCCGGCCCACCTTCGCATAGTGCCCGGCGACCCCCCAGCCGAGGCCCTCGGTCCCCCCGATCACCACCACGCCGCCGTCGCCCACCTGTCCCTCCGTCGTATCGCTCGAAACCGCCCGCGCTACCCCTCGAGCCGCTCGCGCAGGTAGGTCCAGTCCCGCTGGAACCGGTACGAGTGCCGCGCCGGCGGCTGGGGAGCCTGCGTCTCCAGCCATCGCACGACTCCACGCCCGGCATTGGTGAACGAATGCACGCACCCGACCCCGGCCCACGCGACGTCACCGACTCCCAGCCTGGATGTCTCCCCGTCGAACGTGGCGTCGGTCTCGCCCTCGAGGATGAGGTACGTCTCCTCGAAGGGGTGGTCGTGGGGCCCGGCGACCCCGTCCGGCTCGTACTGGACCATGAACATCGTGGAGAGCCGCGCTCCGAGGTCGGGGTCGACCATCATCTTCACGGAGATGCCGCTGTACACCAGCAGGGCCGTGCGCATGCTCGCCGACGCCGCGAGCAGGTCCTGCGTCTGCTTGGCCGCGTCCATGTTCTGGGGGTCGATGTGCCCGAACGACCGCGTCCGTGGATCGCGCGCGTCCACCGCGACCGGGTCGCGCTCCACGAACGACGGCACGAAGTACGTGTCGAACCCGTGGGCCGGGCGGGGCTGGGGCGCGTTCATCGACGCCATGCGAACCCGCTGGTCGCCCTCGTTGCGAAGGCCGTGGGTCACGCCGACCGGGAGGTGCCCGTAGTCGCCCGGCTCCATGCGCACGGCGACCTCGGGTGTCGACAGCACCAGCTCGCCCTCGAGGAGGAACAGACATTCCTCGTAGGAGTGCACGTGGGGGTCGAGGCGCCCGCCCGGGTCCAGCTCGCTGATGCCGAACCCTGTGTGCACGGCGCCCGCCGCCTCGTCGACCACCGTCCACCGGCTGAACCCGGCCGAGTGGGGCTCGAACATGGGCGCCAGCGAGAACGCGGCGTCGCCTGCACGGCGGACGACGTGGCGGGGGCTCACGCGTTCGACTCCGCGGTCTCCGCCTGCTTCTTGGCGAGCGTCTCCTGGAGGTAGGCGCTCGATGCCTCCAGCCGCGCCCGCGCACCGTCCCAGTCGCCGGTGAGCCTGCCGCCGCGCTTGTGGACCTGTCCGCCGACGATCACCGTGTCGACGTTGGCCGTGTCGGCGGCCAGCACGACCGTCGCGTACGGGTCGATGATGGGCGAGGTCCCCGGACCCCGGCCGTCGATGACGACCACGTCCGCCTGCTTGCCGGGCGTGAGCGAGCCGGTGCGGTCCTCGAGGCCCACCACGTGCGCGCCGTCGAGCGTCGCCATCGTCAGCACGTCCTTGGCCGTGAGCGCGTCGGCGGGGAGCGGTTCCTCGCTCGCCCACACCGAGTCGTTGCTCCGCCACCGTTCAGCGGCGAACGCGCACCGCATCTCGGTGAACATGTCCCCGGGGACGGTGGTGACGACGTCGATCGACAGGCTGGGACGAAGGCCGTACGAGCGGGCCTTCGCCACCGGTGGCCATCCGTGCCCCATCTGCATCTCGACCTGCGGCGCGATCGAGACGGTCCCCTTGCTCGAGGCGACGAGCTTCCACTCCTCGTCGGAGAAGTAGCAGCTGTGGATGTACGTGGTGTCGGCCCCGAGGAGGCCGAGGCCTTCGAGCTGCTTCACCATCGACCACTTGCCGGCGAGCTTGCCCATCGCGATGTGCACGGTGATGGGCAGGCCGAGGTCGCGGGCCATGCCCCACTCCTGGCGCACCACGTCGTCCTGGCAGAACCCCGGCCCCCGCGTGGCCAGGGCCATCGTCAGCAGGCCGTCGTCGGAGGAGAAGTACGTGCTCTTGATGCGCTCGACGTCGTCCCGGGGGATGGCGATCGAGCTGTTGAACCAGTAGTCGGCGAGCGACGTGTTCGCGCTGCCGTAGGCGTACACGGCACGGATGCCCGACTGCTGGAGCCCGTGGACGCCCGCGTCGGCATGGTCCGGCGTGTTGTTGATGTGCGACCAGTCGAGCAGCGTCGTGATGCCCGCGTTGATGCACTCGAGGGCTCCGGCCAGGTTG
Source organism: Actinomycetota bacterium (assembly GCA_036557505.1). GTDB lineage: Bacteria > Actinomycetota > UBA4738 > UBA4738 > JACQTL01 > DATBHM01. The sequence goes on from DATBHM010000241.1 coordinate 23,561, forward strand.
CTCGCCTCGACGTCCTCGGGCCGGTACAGCGGCGCGAAGCGGTCGAGGATCTCCACGAAGTAGTCGTCGAGGGTGGCGTTGGGCGCGCAGCTCCGGATCGCCGCCTCCCACGTGTGGCGGTGGCTGTCGATGAACCCGGGGAGGACGACGCAGCCGGCGGCGTCGACGACCTCCGCGTCCGCGCTCAGGCCGGTGCCCACCTGCGCGATGGTGTCGCCCTCGATGAGCACGTCCCCGCCGGGGATGTCGCCCAGCTTCGGGTCGACGGTCAGCACGTGCCCCCCGCGGATCAGGATCCGATCGGCCATTGCCTACCTCCTCGCTCGAGTGCCCCTGTCGACATCGGTGCCGTGTGCCGGATCTCAGTCCATCGCCGCCCGAACCCGGTCGACGATCACGTCGACCGACGGGATCGCCAGATCCTCGAGGGCATCCGCTGCCGGCAGCGGGAGGTGGGGCGTCGTGATTCGCACCACCGGCCCGTCGAGGTCGAAGAACCGTTCCTCGGCCACGATCGACGAGAGCTCGGCACCCCATCCGCACAGGCGGGGGTTCTCCTCCACGGTCACCAGGCGTCCCGTCCGCCCGACCGATTCGAACACCGTCGTCGTGTCGAGGGGCACGAGCGACCGGACGTCCACCACCTCGGCGTCGATCCGGTCTCCGGCCAGCCGCTCGGCCGCGGCCACCGCCTTCGGCACCATCGCCCCGAGCGCGCATAGGGTGACGTCGCCGCCGGACCGCAGCACCTTCGCCGAGCCCAGCCGGTCGACGATCTCGCCGTCGGGGACGTCGGCCCTGGTCGCGTACAGCACCTTCGGTTCGATCACGATCACCGGGTCGGGGTCGCGGACCGCGGCGGCGAACAGCCCGATCATGTCCTCGGGCGTCGAGGGCACGACGGTCTTCAAGCCGGGGACGGCCATCGCCCACGCCTCGACGCTCTGGGAGTGCTGCGCGCCGAACCGCACCCCGCCGCCGTTCGCCGTCCGGATGACGAGCGGCAGCGAGACCTGGCCGTTCGTCATGTAGCGGGACTTCGCGATCTGGTTGGCGATCAGGTCCCAGCACACGGCGAAGAAGTCGCTGAACATGATCTCGGCGACGGGCCGCAGGCCGTTCATCGCGGCGCCCATCACCGCGCCGATGATGGCTTGCTCGGAGATCGGCGTGTCCCGGACCCGTCGGGGCCCGAACCGGTCGAGCAGCCCCTCGGTCGTCTTGAACACACCGCCGGCCGCGGCGACGTCCTCGCCGATGAAGTACACGGATGGGTCGCGCTCCATCTCCTGCGTGATGGCCCGGGCGACGGCCTCGCGATAGGTCAGCTCCGCCACGACGAACCTCCGTCGGCCCACAGCTGCGTCTCCAGCGTCGCCGGGTCGGGGGCCGGCGCCGCCTTGGCCTCCTCGGTCGCCTCGTCCACCAGGCGCTCCGCCTTCCGGTCGATGGCGTCCAGGTCCGACTCCACCACCCCGGCCGCCAGGAGCCGGCTTCGCAGCTGGGGGATGGGGTCGCGGGCCAGCCAGGACTCCACCTCCTCGTCGGGCCGGTACGTGCCGGGGTCGGCGCGGGAGTGGCCGGTGTGGCGGTACGTCCGGGCCTCCACGAGGGAGGGGCCCTCGCCTTCCCGGGCCCGCTCCACGCAGCGCCGGGCGACCTCGACCATCTCGTCGGCGTCGTTGCCGTCGGCGAGGATCGGTGCGAGCCCGTACGCGGAGGCGCGGTCGGCGGCCGGGTTCGCCACGGCGGTGACGCTGCCGATCGGCGTGTACTCCATGTACAGGTTGTTCTCGCAGACGAACACGACGGGGAGCTTCCACACCACCGCCAGGTTCAGCGCCTCGTGGAAGGACCCGATGTTCGTCGTCCCGTCGCCGAAGAAGCACACGACGACCTGTCCTGTGCCGCGTTCCTGAGCCGCCCACGCGGCGCCGGCCGCGATGGGCATGTGGGCTCCGACGATGGCGAAGGAGCCCATCGCGCCGTGCGAGACGTCGGTGAGGTGCATCGACCCGCCCTTGCCGCCGCAGACCCCGTTGGCCCGGCCGAGCAGCTCGCCCATCAGGGCGCCCATGGGGGCGCCCCGCAGCAGCGTGTGCACGTGCCCCCGGTAGGTGCAGTAGACGAGGTCGTCGGCACCGAGCACCGCGGCGAACCCGGCCGCGATGGCCTCCTGGCCGAGCGCCAGGTGGGAGGTTCCCTTGACGAACCCCTGCAGGAACAGGTCGTGCACGCGGCGTTCGAACAGACGGGCCTCGACCATCATCCGGTACACGTCGAGCCGGGTGGCCTCGTTGGTCGTCTCGCGAACCGCTTCGCTCACGCGTCCGCTCCCGATGGGTCAGTACTCGTTCGCGACCATCAGCTCCTCGCACGGGAAGAGCGTGATGACCTTCGGTCCGGACGCGGTGACGATCACCTCTTCCTCGATCCGCGCGGCGGAGCGGCCGTCCGACGCCGGGCAGTACGTCTCGAGCGCGAACAGCATCCCCTCCCTGAGCTCGATCGGCTCGTCGAAGGAGTTCAGGCGGCTGATGATCGGCCGCTCGTGCAGGCCGACGCCGACCCCGTGGCCGAACTGCAGGCCGAACGCGTCGAACTCGTCGGAGAAGCCGAACTCCTCAGCCCTCGGCCACACGGCGGCGATCTGATCGGTGGTCGCGCCCGGCTTCACGAGGTCGATCGCGGCGTCCATCCACTCACGGGACCGGGCGAACGCATCGCGCTGCGCCTGGGTCGCCCGCCCCACGACGAACGTCCGGTAGTAGCAGGTCCGGTAGCCGTTGTTCACGTGGATGATGTCGAAGTACGCCTGGTCCCCGGGGCGGATCAGCCGGTCGGAGAACACGTGCGGGTGGGGGCTGCATCGTTCGCCGGCGATCGAGTTGATCGCCTCGACGAACTCCGACCCCATCTCGAACAGGCGGGAGTGTGCCAGCCCGACGATGTCGCTCTCCCGGACGCCGGGCTTGAGGGCCTCGAAGATGTCCTGGTACACGCCGTCGACCATCGCGCAGGCCTGGGTGAGGAGCGTGAGCTCGTCGGGACTCTTGATCTCGCGGGCGCCCATCATCACCTGCTGGCCGTCGCGCACGTCGATGCCCGCCCTCTGCAGCTCGAGGAACACCGACGTCTCCGCGAGGTCGACGCCGAGCGGCATGTCGCCGACCCCGTCCTCCTTGAGCACCGACGTGAGCTCCTCGGCCGCCCGGCGCTGGAGGCCCACGACCGGGCCGATGGCACCCTGGAGCCCCGTGTTGCCGCCGACGGAGTTCGTCTCGTCGAACAACTGGGGGAGCTGCAGGCGGTGCGCCTTGGCGGCAGAGCCGAAGTCCCAGATCCGGGGCGGGCCGGTCCGCGTGACCAGCGCGTAGCGTTCGCCCTTGTTGAACGCCCAGTAGCCGATGTGCGTGCTGGTCGCGTACCGGATGTTGCTCGTCTCGAACAGCAGCACGCCGCCGAGGTCCGTCGACTCGAGCTGCTCTCGCACGCGGGCGAGGCGGTAGTTCCTGAGCCGGTCGAAGTCGACGCGGTTCTCCCAGTCCACGCCGTGGAGACCGGGGGCCGGCGAGGTCGCCACCGGGAATTCGTCCATCGTCCCTCCTCGCGATTCGGTCCCGTGCACGCTCGAGAGGTGTCGAGCGTCACTGAACGACCGAGGTTTCGGATGATACGCCCTGTCCATCGGGCGGGCGCAAATCGGCCGGGGGCGTGCCTGTGGCCTCGATGGGCGTGCCCCGGAGCCTGTTCAGTGGCGATTGAGTTGTGTCCAGTATGGGTTTAGCGTGGCGGTGCCGATCTCGTGTGTGCCCGCCGCCTTCGAACGCGGCGATCGTCGGCGGCCGTCGAGGGACGAGGATCTGACGTGGACAATCCGCACCTGTCGAGCGAGGCGGGCGTGCTCGCCGAACCGGCCCGCCCGCCGGGCGGGGAGCTCGGGGACATCGGGTCCCGGCTGCGCGAGGAACGCGAGCGGGCCCGCCTCAGCCAGCGTGAGCTGGCCCGCCGGCTGGGCGTGTCGGCCAGCCTGATCTCGCAGATCGAGGCGGGGCAGTCGAAGCCCTCCGTCTCGACCCTCTACGCGATCGTCACGGAGCTCGGCGTGTCCCTCGACCACATCTTCCAGGTGCACGCATCCCAGGACGCCCCAGGCCCGGCCGACCACGTCCACCGCGACGCCGGCGCCGGCCCGGTGGTTCGTCCTGCCGAACGGCACGTGATCGAGCTCGACTCCGGTGTGCGGTGGGAGCGCCTCACCAGCCACCAGCACGAGGACGTCGACTTCCTCCACGTGATCTACGACGTGGGCGGGTCCTCGGCGTCGGACCAGCGGATGATGCGCCACCCCGGCCGGGAGTACGGGTTCGTGATCTCGGGCCGGCTGAACGTCCGCCTTGGATTCGAGGAACACGAGCTCCGGCCCGGCGACTCGATCGCGTTCGACTCGACGCTGCCCCACCGGCTGTGGAACACGGGCGACGAGCCCGTCCATGGGATCTGGTTGGTCGTCGGCCGCGGCGGACCCTGATCCACCGCAGACGAAAGGACCGGCGATCGCTCGCCGGCCCTTCCGGGTGCGCCCCTTCGCGTCGTGCTAGGGAAGTGGGTGGAACCGTTCCGATCCGGAGCCGCCGACCTGGACGTTGTCCGGCTGGTCCGCCGCCTCGCCCGCCGAGAAGTTGGTGGGGGGCAGGAGGTGGTAGCGGTACACGCTGGTCCCGCCGACCCGGAGGCCGTCGCCGCTCACGGACTCGATCAGGTGGTGGAACCCCGGGTGTACCTTCATGGGTGCCGTCGCCGGGTTCGAGGTCGTCGTGGTGGTCGAGGTCGACGTGGTGGTGAATACGAGCACCACCGTGAGTGCCGCGACGAGCACGAACACCGCCAGCGCGTACCACTCGGCTCGGTGGTTGGTGCTCTTGCCCGGGATCCGGAGTGCGGGTGCCTGTGCGCTCATCTCGTCCTCCTCTCGGAGCCGTTCCTGATGTCTGGGCGCAGGCTAGGACCCCTTGGGGGGAACGTTCGGTGCCGCGAGCCACGATCCGAAGGTGATCCCGAGCACACGGGGCCGGTGATGCCCGCGTGGTGATCGGTCCGCAGGGCGATTCACACGGTGCCTGCGGCGCCCGACGGTTCGCGCGCGCCGGCCGGTTGTATTGACCCACCCGCCTGCGGTGTGTGGAATCGGGCCGGGATTCGTTCGCCCCAGGGAGGACGTTCGATGCGATGGGATCGCCGTGGGCGATGGCGATCTCGGCGTGATGTCGCCGTGTGTGGCGTGTCTCCCTTCTGGAGCGCCCGGCGGGTCGCCGTCTTCGTGTTGGTCGTGCTGGTCGCGTGTCGCGACGACACCTCATCGGCGCCTCGAGCGAGCGCGGCTCCGATCCCCGCCGCGCCGTCCGCGGAACGGACGCCCGGGCGCACGAGCGCGCCTTCGGTGCCCCCCTCGCCGGTGGCGGTGTCGTTTCACGCCCGCATCTCCCGCATCGACGGCGAGCAGGCGGGCGGGATGGGAACCTCGTGGCACCCGGGCTGTCCGGTTCCGCTGTCGGGCCTGCGAGTGCTCGATCTCACGTACTGGGGGTTCGACGACGCCCCGCACCGTGGACGCCTGATCGTGGCGGCCGAGCAGGCGCGGCCGGTGGTTGCGGTGTTCCGCCGCCTGTTCGTCGGGCGTTTCCCGATCCGCCTCGTCGAGCCGGTGGACGCGTTCGACGGGAGCGACGACCGGTCGATGGCCGCCGACAACACCTCCGGGTTCAATTGCCGGGGGGCGACCGGGAATCCCGACGTGTTCTCGCAGCACGCCTACGGGCGTGCCATCGACCTCAACCCGTTCGAGAACCCGTACGTCTCGTCCTCCGGGGAGGTGCAGCCGCAGGATGCGGCACGGTTCGCCGACCGGTCGCTGGACGCGAAGGGGATGATCCGATCGGGATCGCTGCCGGTGCGGGCGTTCGCTTCGATCGGCTGGGAGTGGGGCGGAGCCTGGTCGGTCACGAAGGACTACCAGCACTTCTCGCTGAACGGCAGATGACCGAACCCGGCCTCCGATGATTCCTCGTGAAGCGGGCAGGAAGGGAACGGTCGTCACGCGCCGCCCCCTCGACGCCTGGGTCGGGCTGGCGGGACTCGCGGCGTTCCTGCTCTCGGCGGTCGCCGCGTCGACTGGGCGGGTGGGGTCGGTCGAGCAGGCCGTGTTCCGCGCCATGAACGGCCTCCCGGGCTTCCTGTTCGGACCGATGGTCGCGACCCAGTTCCTGGGGACGCTCCCGGTGGGCCCGATCGTGGCGATCGTTGCGCTGGGGTTCCGGAGATGGCGGCTGGCGCTCGCCGCGGCCGCCGTGACCGTGCTGAAGCTGGCGGCCGAGCGAGGCGTCAAGTCGGTGGTCCATCGGCAACGGCCGGGTACCTCCATCCACGATGCCATCCTGCGCGGCGACGTCTCACGCGTCGGCGACTCGTTCGTGTCGGGCCACCTGGTTCTCACGGCGGCGCTCGCCACCATCCTCACCCCGTACCTCCGCGGACGATGGAAGGTGCTCCCCTGGGTCGTGGTCGGAGCCGTTGCCATCGCGCGCGTCTACCTGGGGGCCCACACGCCGCTCGACGTCGTGGGCGGCGCCGGGCTCGGGCTCGTCATCGGGAGCATGCTGAACCTGATGCTCGGGGTTCCTGTGCCTGGGGGCCGGCGGGAGCCGGGTCCCCGAACGCGTACGGACGCCGGATCCTGATGGAAGAAGGAGAC
>DATBHM010000242.1:0-2233 GCA_036557505.1 Actinomycetota bacterium
CTCCCGGCCCCACACCTTGGGGTAGATGTCGAGGTAATCCATGTGGTGCCAGGTCTCGATCGAGGGTGGCTCGCCCGGGACGTAGCCGGGCATGTCGTCGAGCGTGAAGGCTCCCGAACGCAGCCGTTGCTGCATCTCGCCGACGTGGACGGCGAAGGGCTCCGGCATGGGCGGTTTGGTGCTGACTTGGCCGTTCCAGGCGGAGGTGTCGGCGTCGACGTCGGTCATGGACGATCCATCCCTTCGGTGTCGCTGAGGGTCGTGACGGCCCCGGCAGCATAAAAGGTCAGACAAATAGCGGTCAAGGCGGGAAACGAGGTCGCGCCGGCGCACACGACCAGCCTCAGAGATCCCGCCACAGGGACGCGGCCGAGACCACGGTGACCGTGAATGGCGGCTCATCGAGCGGCACGTTGCCCCCGACCAGCGCGGGGAACTCCCGGACCCACGCGTACCGTTCGTCCCCGGTGTCATGTAGGACGAGCCCCATGATCCGGAGCACCCGATCCGGGAGCACTTCCGCCAGGCCGGTGAATCGGAACACGATCACGGCGCCGTCATCAGTTTCCACGGCGCCGTGGAACTCGGGCTCGAGGCGGCCGTCGCTCCGCCTGTGCGGATGGTTCACGAGCCGAACCCGGCCCGCGACCCGGCCCTCCGCGCGTCCCTCGCCGATCAGCAGGTGCCGGCCCTCGCCGGACTCCCCGATCGTGGCCGACCAGGCCTCGGGCAGCGCGTACGTCACGCGGTAGAGGACCTCGAAGCCCTCAAGCGGCATCGCCGGGCTCACCGGTCCGTCGAGAACGGGCCCTGATCCCGCCACAGCCGGAGCGTCGAACAGTGCAGGCCGCCGCCCGTCCGCATGAACTCCGAGTACGGGACCTCGACCACATCGACGCCGGTCTTGCGGACCGCAGCGACCGCGCGCACGGCCTCCGCGTGCATGATCACGCGCCCCGGCTCGATGATGGTCACGTTCGCCGGCCCGTAGCGGATCTGCTCGTCGCGCTCGACCTCGACGATCGTGTAGTCGTGCTCCTGCAGCCATCGCCAAGTCCGGAAGTCGATCCCGGGCGGGTACGCGATCACCTTGTCCACGTCGAGCGGGCCGAGCACCATGTCCGGGTGGTGGCTGACCCCGGTCTGCGGGTCGAAGTACCAGGGCCCGGGGCAGTCGATGACGAGCGTGGTGAAGTCCTCCGGTTCGCACCGGGAGCTCCGGCGGACGATCGGCACCATCTGGTCGATGCCCTCCTGGTTGTAGGCCACACCCCTCGCGGTGACGAACACGTCCTCCGCCAGCCAGAAACAGGGGCCCGTCTCGGCGACACCGGTCCCGGTGATCGTCCCGACGGGCGGGATCCCCAGCCGGGTCATCGCCCACAGAGCCAGGTACTCGGACCGGCCGAACCCGAACGGGCTCACGGCGATCTTCTCGACGATCGAGCCCACTCGGACCACGAGCAGCTCGTTGCCGCCCCACGTATTTCGGAGCGGACCGAACGCCCCCACCGGCGGGTTCGGGTAGGCGATCCGGTGGACGAGCACGCCGGCGTCCTCGAGCGCGGCCTGGTAGACGAGGGACTGCTCGCGCATGAGGCCGATGTCGAGCTCCCGGTACTCGAGCCCCATCCGCGGGAAGTACGCGGGGTCGAGCTCCCGCATGGAGAAGCGTTCGGCCTCGGTGATCTCGATGAGCGCCACCTCGCGAAGCCTGCCGATCCCGTTCGCCCCGAACTCACGCCCCCAGATCTTCGGGGAGATGTCGAGGTGGTCCATGTGGTGCCAGGTCTCGATGGAGGGCGCCTCGCCGGGGACGTAGCCGGGCATCCCGTCCAGCGTGAACTCGCCGGACCGCAGGCGCTCCTGCATCTCCCCGATCCGGCGAGCGTACGCGGGCGGCAGCGGCGGGCGGGGGTCGACGGCGTGATCCTGCATCATGCCGCCGCAGGGAAGTTCCGGTCGAGCCACCGCGACAGCACGTCCGCGCCGCGCTCCCATCCGCGTTCCAGCGCGGCGAAGTGCCCCGCGCCACGCAGCACGAAGTAGTCCGCGCCGTAGTGCCGCGCCACGTTCAGGTCGATCCCGCTCGCCCGCCCCTGGATCAGGTCGAAGTCGGCCGAGACCACGCAGATCGGGCCCGACACCCGCATGGGGTCGACGTCGATCTCGCACCGCCCCGCCTGCAGGAGCGCGGTCGGTGACTCGTCCTCGAGCCGTTCGACGTGGCGTT
>DATBHM010000243.1:0-7883 GCA_036557505.1 Actinomycetota bacterium
GAAGGGCGAGCGGGTCCGTTCGGCCCACCTCGACACGAGCCTGTTCAGCCGAACGCTGGCCGACGACGTGAAGGTCGACGGCAAGCTCGTGGCCTCGCGGGGCGACGTGCTCGACGACGAGCAGGTCGACGCGCTGGTGGAGGCGGGCGCCGATCGCGTCCGGGTCCGCACGGTCCTGTCCTGCGAGGCCCAGTACGGCGTGTGCCGGATGTGCTACGGCCGTTCGCTCGCGAGCGGGCTGCTCGTCGACATCGGCGAATCGGTGGGGATCATCGCCGCGCAGTCCATCGGCGAGCCGGGCACGCAGCTCACCATGCGGACGTTCCACACCGGCGGCGTCGCCGGCGAGGACATCACGCACGGTCTGCCGCGGGTGGTCGAGCTGTTCGAGGCCCGCCGGCCGAAGGGCGAGGCGCAGATCACCGAGCTCCCCGGCACGGTCACGCTCGAGGACGACGAGGAGAAGAAGGTCCGTCGCGTCACGGTCACGTCCGAGGACGGCGACCAGGTGCAGTACGCGGTCTCGTACCGCCAGCGCCTCGCCGTGTCGAACGGCGACGTCGTGGACGTGGGCCAGCAGCTCACCGAGGGTTCGGTGAACCCGCACGAGAAGCTCCGGGTGGAGGGCGTCCAGGCCCTGCAGCTCTTCCAGGTGGAGGAGGTCCAGCAGGTGTACCGGTCGCAGGGTGTGACCATCCACGACAAGCACATCGAGCTGATCGTGCGGCAGATGCTCCGCAAGGTGCACATCATCGAGCCGGGCGACACCGAGTTCCTCCCGGGCGAGCTGGTCGACCGGAAGCGGTTCGAGGAGAACAACGGGCAGGTCGTGGAATCCGGCGGCGAGCCGGCCTCGGCCCGGCCCATCCTCATGGGGATCACCAAGGCCGCGTTGGCGACCGACTCGTGGCTCTCCGCGGCCTCGTTCCAGGAGACCACGAGGGTGCTCACCGACGCCGCCATCTCGGCGAAGTCGGACCCGCTGCTCGGTCTCAAGGAGAACGTGATCATCGGCAAGCTCATCCCCGCGGGAACGGGCATGAGCCGGTACCGGAACCTCCTGGTCAAGATCAAGCCGGAGGCCATCCCCGAGTACTGGCTGGCCCGCCAGCGCGAGCAGGCGGAGGAGCGCGGCGAGCCCGAGTACGGGTTCGGCGACGGCGAGGGCCAGCCGGTCGGCCGCATGACCCGCGAGGAGGCCGAACGGGCCCTCGGGGGGTTGCTGCCGAGCACGAGCTCCGACGAGTAGCCGCCGCCGCCTCGACGTCGAACGGCGAGGGCGGGCCCTCCGGGGCCCGCCCGTTCGTCGACTTCGGCCTCGCTTCAGGAGGCGGGCTTCGTTGTGAACTGCCAGGAGCGGTGGAGGCTGACGCCGTTCACCCGGACCGTCACGTTGGCCGCGTAGGTCGTCGACGCCTTCAGCGCCTTCACCGGGATCACGATGCCCGCCCCGGGCCCGAGGTAGTTCCCCAGCGTGTAGGACTGACCCGGGATCTTCGTCGTGCCGTCGGCGATCTTCACGGCCACGTTCGAGCCGCCCACGGGACGGAGAGTGGCCCTCGTGACGTCGGTCCGGTACCCGCCGGGTCCGGCGGTGAGCGCCGGGCCGAACACGAACACGAAGAGCTCCTGCCCGCAGTCGTTCGACGTGTGCACCAGGTCGTTCGGCGTGAACGGCCCCTCGGACGCGTGGTAGGCGAACCGGACACCCTTCGTCCCGGGCCCCGGATACGTGTACACGTGATTCGCGGCGGGGATGTGACGGTGCTGTCCGGCGAGCGTCACGGTGCACCCCCACACGGTGCCGCCCCTCGCCAGCTCGAATCCGCCCGAGCGGTTCATGACCGGCGCCATGAGCTGGGCGAAGTGGATCGGCGCCTGGACGTAGGGGTCGCCGTTCCCCCACGTCGAGCCGTACTCGAGCACGCTGTGCTGGCCCGCCCACGCGCCGCCCTTCGTGAAGCCGGGGGCGTTGGGGTCCTCCTCGTGGGTCAGCTGCTGGTTCAGGGCCATGTAGTTGTCGTGATGCTTGCAGCGCGTGTTCCAGGTGGCGTTCGTCGTGATCCCCGCGGGGATGCCGTTGGCCATCCTCTCCGCGTTCAGCACCCCGATCATCTTCGCCGGGGTCGCGACCCGGGCGGCCGCGCCGGCGGGGCCGCCCGTGATCACGGCGAGCACGGTTGCCGTCGTCAGCAACCACGTGGCCGATCTGCGCATCGACTCCCTCCTCGCATTCCGCGGCCGGGCGCCGCCGGGCGCAACCCTATCGATCCGGCCGCCTGGGGAAGCCGTTCGGGTCCTGGACGGTGGAACGGTGGTTCGTCATCATCGGCCCACACCCCCGCACCCGAGGACCCGCCGGGCGCGGCCGATGGAGGAGGTCGTGAGGATGGCCCGGATTCGAACGTTCTCCGCGGTGATGGCCGCGCTCGCATTGGTGGCAGGAGTGCCGGCGGCGGCGGGGAGCGCCGGGGCCTTCGACCGGCCCCCCGCCCGGGGCGCGCACCCGGCCGGTTCGGGTCCGTTCGCGACCGAGGGGTACGTGCTCCAGGGGGTGGAGCTCGCCGGGTCTCAAGGGCTCTGCGCCGGCGTCCGGTACGAGATGGTGGCGGCAGGGCGCCTCCTGGGGTGCACCCACGGGCCGGACCCGGCGCCGCTCGGTGTGAACGTCCTGGCGCGGCAGTCGCTCGCCGCGATGCGATCGCGCACCGCCCCCACCCCGGCCGGTGTCGGGACCACGCCTTGCATCGGCAACGGGACGTCGGGGAACCGCGTCCAGGCCATCTACGCCTACCAGCAGGGCAAGCCGAACCACGTGAGCACCGTGGGGCCGCTGATCCGGACGTGGGCGGGCGAGATCAGCGCCACGTACGACGCCAGCGCCGCGGAGACCGGCGGCAGCCGCCAGATCCCGTTCGTCACCAACGCGCACTGCTTCCTGTCGGTGGTCGCCGTGGCGCTTCCCGCCTCGGCGCTGAGAGCCAACTTCACCGCGACGGTCAACGCCCTGCACGCCAAGGGGTTCAACAAGGCGAACCGGAAATACCTGGTGTGGGCGGACGCGAACGTGTTCTGCGGGATCGGGCAGGTCTTCCCGGACAGCAGCCCCGGTTCCTCCAACGACAACAACCAGCAGGGGTCGAACCCGTTCTCCAGGGGGATGACCGCCCGCATCGACAACTCGTGCTGGGGGCTGGGGAGCACCACCGGCAACCCCGTGGAGGCGCACGAGCTCACGCACACCATGGGCTCGGTGCAGTCGAACGCGCCGCGCCACTCGCAGAACGGGCATTGCACCGACGAGTGGGACGCCATGTGCTACCACGACGCCCCGGGGACCAAGTTGAAGTTCACCTGCCCGGTCACCCACGATCAGTTACTGGACTGCGGCCACAACGACTACTTCTCGACGGCGCCGCCGGCCGGGAGCTACCTGCGGACGCACTGGAACAGCGCGAACAACGTCTTCGAGGCCGACAACCTCGCCCCGGCGAACGACGACTGGGTCCACGCGCTGCCGATCGCGGCCGGCCCGGGCTCGTACGTCGGGAGCACCCTGAGGGCCGCGCACGAGGCGGCAGAGCCGGCGCTCCCCGCGGTCCAGAAGTCCGCGTCGCACTCCATCTGGTATCGGATGAAGTCGCCCCGCGCGGCCTCGCTCACCGTGGACACGCAGGGGTCGTCGTTCGACACGGTCCTCGGCGTCTACCGGGGCGCCAGCGTGGGCTCCCTCACCCTGGTGGGCTCGAACGACAACGCGAAGGCGGGGAAGTCCTCCTCGCGGATCACGGTCCCGACGGCGGCGAACACCACGTACTGGATCCGGGTCGACGGAAAGGCCGGCCACCGCGGCGAGGTCGTCCTGCACGGCGGGTTCGGCTCGGTCCCGACGATCACCTCCGTGTCCCCTCAGCAGGCGCGGCCGGGCACGACCACCATCACGCTCCACGGCACGAACCTCGACACGGGGCCGTTCAACATCACCGTCGACGGGTTCGAGATGGATCCCACGACCCTGGGCTTCCCCGACTCCGGGACCATGACGTTCAAGGTCGCGCCGAACACCAACGACCCCGACACGGTGCACTACACCGCCGGGATGAGCGGGCCGGTGATCTTCACGAACGACGCGGGGATCGCCATCAGCGACGCGAGCGTGAAGCTCACCGCCTAGGGCCGGGCCGGCCGCCTCGCCCGGCCCCCCGGCGTGTCCATTGGTTTGACGTGTCGGCCAAATGGCTGATTGGATAGTGAATGCTCCGCACACATTCCGCGAAAGGGGGAGGAATGTCCCGACGTGTGCTGCCGCTCGCGGTGGCGGTCTCGGTCGTGGCCGCGATCAGCCTCTCGACCGCCGGCGCGGCCTCCGCCGCCGCACCGCGTGGCCTCCGGGCCGCGGCCAACCAGCCGACCATCGTGGGCGCGCCCATTCAGGCGCCCAAGTCGGTCTCCGGCAGGGCCGCGAGGTCCGACAGGTCCCTGTTCCATCTGCGGGGTTCGAAGCTGACCCCCGTCATGATCAAGCTCGACTACGACGCCGTGAGCTCCTACGCGGGCGGCGTCCGCGGCTACGCCGCGACGAGCCCGGCGGTGACCCACCGATCGATCGCGCACAACGCCGCCGCGGTCTCCGCCTATCAGCGGTACGCATCCAGGTTCGACGCCCGCGTCCGGTCCGGGATCAATGCCCGGATCAGCGGGGTGCGCTACGTCGGGGCCTACCACCTGGCCTACGGTGGGATCTCCGCCCTGGTGCCGGCGAACCGGATCGCGGCCCTGATGAAGGTCAAGGGCGTGGCCGCCGTCCAGAAGGACTCCCTGCTGCACCCGCTCGACAACCAGCAGACCCTCGACTTCCTCGGCGCGCCGCTCGTGTGGCCGGGCCTCGGCGGTCAGGACAACGCCGGGTCGAACGTCATCGTCGCGAACATCGACACCGGCGTGTGGCCGGAGAACCCGCTGTTCGCCGACAACGGGCTGCCGGCGCCGCCGGGCACGTACGACTGCCAGTTCGGCGACGGCTCCGACCCCAACCTGGGGCCGGCCTTCTCCTGCAACAACAAGCTCATCGGCGCCTACGCGTTCACGGACACCTACCAGTTGGTCTCCGGAGCGGGACCGGACCAGTTCTGCGACCCGGGCGGCGCGTGCTCGGCGCGTGACTCCGACGGCCACGGGACGCACACGCTGTCCACGGCGGCCGGCGACCGCGTCGACCACGCTCCCATCGAGGGCATCGACCGCGGGCCGGTCTCCGGCATCGCCCCGGGCGCGCACGTCATCGCGTACCGCGTCTGCCTCGAGGACGGCTGCTACGAGTCGGACTCGGTGGCCGCGGTCAACCAGGCGATCGAGAACGGCGTGAACATCCTGAACTTCTCGGTGAGCGGTGGGGCCGATCCGTACAGCGACGCCGTGGAGCTCGCGTTCCTCGACGCCTACAACGCCGGCATCCAGGTCAACGCGTCGGCCGGCAACGCCGGCCCCGGCGCCGGGACCTCGGACCACGGCGGCGCGTGGGTGGACACGGTGGCCGCGTCGACGCCCCCCGTGTACTACCTCTCGACGCTGCACCTGAAGGCCGGCAACGGCGACACGCTCGACCTGACCGGGTCCGAGATCACGCCGGGCATCACGAGCGCCACCAAGGTCGTCCTCGCGAGCAAGATCCACGGGTACGACGCCCTGTGCTCCAACCCGCTGCCGACGGGTACCAAGGGCGCCGGCGCCATCGTCGCGTGCCAGCGGGGGAACCCGGTGGGGCGCAACGCCGACAGCTTCAACGTGATGCAGGGCGGGGCCGTGGGGATGATCCTGTTCAACCCCACGCACCAGGACCTGTTCACGGACAACTTCTTCATCCCGACGATCATGCTGGACGGGGCCCCGTTCTCGGGCTCGCCCGCGCCGACCACGGACCAGTTCCTGGCGTTCATGGCCGCGCACGTCAACGTGCACGCCACGTGGGACCCGGGCACGCTCCAGAGCATCACCCCCGACGTCGTGACGACGTTCTCGTCCCGCGGTCCCACCGGGTCGTGGCTGAAGCCGACCATCACGGCGCCGGGCATCGAGTCGCTCGCGGGCAACACGCCCGAGAGCATCGACGTGGCGTCGGGTCCGAACGGCGAGCTGTACCAGGCCATCGCCGGGACCTCCATGTCCTCGCCCCACGCCGCCGGCGTGGCCGCGCTGGTCAAGGCGGTCCATCCCGATTGGACGCCGGGACAGATCACCTCCGCCCTGATGACGTCGGCCGTTCCGGCGCTGGGGTCGGACGGCGTGACGCCGGCGACGCCGTTCGAGGCGGGCTCGGGCTCCATCCGGGCCGACCGGGCGGTCCAGCCCACGCTGACGTTCGACGTCCCCCCGCAGGACTACTACGACGCCGCGACGGATCCCCTGCACCGTGTGGACCTCAACCTGCCGAGCGTTGACGCCACGACGATGCCGGGGCTGCTCACCACGACCAGGACGGCCGAGAACGTGAGCGGCCGGACGCAGTCGTTCACGGCGAGCACCACCTCGACGGGCGGGACCATCACGGTGAGCCCGAAGAAGTTCAGCATCCCGGCCGGGGGAACCAGGTCCTTCGACATCACGATCAGGGGGGCCGACCTGCCCGAGGGGCAGTACTTCGGGAGGATCACGCTCGCGCCGGGCAAGGCCTCGAACACGGTCGTCATCCCGGTGGCGTTCGTGAAGACGCAGGGCGTCGTCTCGGTGACGAACACCTGCCTCCCGACCACGATCCTCAAGGGCAACTCGACCGACTGCGACGTGCAGGTCGTCAACAACAGCCCGCTCGCCTCGGACACGTCGGTCTCCGTGACGACGTCGAACGCGACGCGGCTGCCGATCCAGAACGTGGACTCGTCCGATCCGGTCGACTCGTCGGCCTCCGGGTTCACCTGGAGCGGGACGCTGGCGCCGGCGGTGGCACCGGCGATCACATCGATCACGCCGGGCGGGTCACCGGCCGGATACCTGCCGTTGTCGGGGTTCGGCCTCACTCCGCAGCCGGGGTTCGGCGACGAGACGCTGGCGAACTTCGGCGTCCCGGCCTTCCAGTACGGGCACGAGACGTATGACACGGTCGGCGTCGACTCGAACGGGTACGTCGTGATCGGCGGCGGAACGTCGCAGGACAACGATTGCTGCGATCCGCAGACGATGCCCGATCCCGCGCGGCCGAACAACGTGGTGGCGCCGTTCTGGACCGATCTCAACGTGGCCCAGGGCGGTGCGGTGTACGTCGGGTTCCTGTTCACGGGGAGCAGCTGCGCCGCACCCCCGCCCGACGCGTGCTGGGTGGTCGCCGACTGGGAGGGCGTGCCGGTGTTCGGCACCAGCCTGCACCAGAACTTCGAGGTCTGGATCCAGCTGGCCGGCGACAGCGTCACCTATGCGTACGGGGACATGGACGGTCCGGACGCCCTGACCCCCATGACCGCCGGCGCGGAGAACCGGGACGGCACGAGCGGCGCCAACCAGGCGCCGGCGGCCAACTCGGACTTCACGGTGAACGACGGCAGCCCGACTCCGGGTGGGACGTTCGACGCCACCTACCAGGCGCTCGGCCGTCGGGCCGGTGACTACACGGTGACGGCGGACGTCGACTCCGACCAGGTCAAGGGCACGACCTCCGTCCCCGTCCACATCACGGTGACCAAGTCGTTCACCTGATCGTAAGGAACGCCGAACGGGCCCGGGCGCGACGCCCGGGCCCGTTCGCTTCCGGGGGGTCGCCGCGGGACTCAGCGGGACGCGGCGAGGCGGATCAGCTCGGCGTGGACCGCGGGCGGGCCGGCCAGGATGTCGCCCTGAAGGTAGTCCGGCCCGCCCGTCCAGTCGGTGATGACCCCGCCGGCCTCCTCGACCAG
>DATBHM010000244.1:0-10750 GCA_036557505.1 Actinomycetota bacterium
ATCGGTCCGATACCCCGCGTACACCCCCCCGGTCGGGAGGAGGGCTCGGTCCTCGCCCGAGGGCCGAGCCCCTCCCACCTCTTCCGATCGGTCCCCCGAGGACGATGCCGACAGCCGGTAGGCTGTGCCTTCGATGGCTGAGCATCGCTGCGACGCATGAGGGGTCTCGACCGGCTCCTCGCCCTGCAGGAGGTCGACCTCTCGATCGACCGGCTGCGGGCGCGACAGGAGGAGCTCGAATCCGGGGAGGAGGCCATCGCCGCCCGGGCCCGCATGGACCAGATCGAGCGCGCCGTCGGTGAGCTGAAGCTCGCGGTGGGCGGCATCGACCGCGAGGTCCAGCGCCTCGAGAACGACGCCGAGATGATCGGGCGGAAGGCCGACGCGGAGGAACGCCGGATGTACGACGGGTCGGTGGCCAACCCGAAGGAGCTGGAATCGATCCAGCACGAGGTGGCCAGCCTGCGGGACCGTCGCCGCCGGGTCGACGACGAGCTCCTCGATCGGATGGTCGAACGGGAGGACCTCGAGACCAAGATCGGCGCGGGCGAGGCCGAGCTGCGGGAGGCCCGCGACCGACTGGCGGAGGTCCGTGGCGCGGCCGGCAACGAGCTCGAGGACATCGAGAAGGCCCTCGCCGAACGGACGGGGGAACGGGGCGCGCTGCTCCCCGAGTTCGACGACGAGCTCCTCTCCACGTACGAGGACCTCCGGCGGTCGAAGCGGGGCGTGGGCGCCGCGGCCCTGATCGACGGCGTGTGCCAGGGGTGCCACCAGAAGCTGTCCGCGGCCGAGCTGGCCCGGCTGAAACAGGCCGACGTGAAGCGCTGCGAGTACTGCAACCGGATCCTCGTCCCGCAGACGCCCGCCCCGGCCGCGTGAGCGGGGCCGGGGGGCGCTGACGGGTGCGGGTCAACCTCTCGACCGACGGCGCGGCCCGGGGGAACCCCGGGCCTGCGGGCATCGGCGCGGTGGTCACCGACGACGCCGGAACGGTCCTCGCGCGGGTCGCCGAGGGCATCGGCGTGGCCACGAACAACGTCGCCGAGTACCGGGCGGCCATCGAGGGGCTGCGGGCCGCCGCGGACCTCGGCGCCGACGAGGTCGTGCTGAAGGCCGACAGCCGTCTGCTCATCGAGCAGCTGCGTGGGAAGTTCCGCGTGAAGAACCCGACCCTCCAGGTGCTCCACGCGGAGGCCCGGCAGCAGATGGGCCGGTTCCAGCGCGTCCGTCTGGTCCACGTGGCCCGGGAGCTGAACACGGCGGCCGACAAGGCGGCGAACGAGGGCGTCGATGCCTGGCTGATGTCGAACATCGAGCCCGAGCCGGAGGGTCCCGACCCGTCGCTGTGGGACTCGTAGGGTCGTTCGGCAGGCTCTATCCTGGGTGACGGAGGAGCCGGCCGGGCGGCCGCGGCGGTCCGGAGGGACCGTCGAGGAAAGTCCGGACTCCGCAGGGCAGGGTGCTGGGTAACACCCAGGCGGGGCGACCCGCGGACAGTGCCACAGAGAACAGACCGCCGCCCCGGCGCCGCGCCCTCGGGTGCGTGCGACGGGCGGTAAGGGTGCAACGGTGAGGTAAGAGCTCACCAGCGGGCCGGGTGACCGGTCCGGCTCGGTAAACCCCACCCGGAGCAAGGCCAAGCAGGAAGCGTTCGACCGCGGCCCGCGGGAGCTTCCGGGTCGGCCGCACGAGGGGCCCTTGCGGCCCCCGGTTCCCTCCGCGGCGGTCAAGCTTGACGTTGCGCGGGGGATCAGAGAGATGGCCGCCCCGCCGCCGCGGCCGAAGGCCGCGGCGGCGGACAGAATCCGGCTTACAGGCCGGCTCCTCCATCTCCCTCCGCCTCATCGAGGCACGACGCACGCGGTACCGTCGGCGGATGCGAGCACGCAGGGCAACCGCGCTGGTGCTCTCCCTGGCGAGCACCGCGCTCGTCGCGTGCGGGTCGGATGCCCGCTCGCCGGCGCCGGGAGTCGTCACGACGACCGGCCCGGCGCCCGAGATCGGGGGGAGGACGCTCGGCGGGCCGGCGCTGCCGGACACCGACGGCAAGGTCCTGGTGGTGAACTTCTGGAATCCCTACTGCCCGCCGTGCCGGGTCGAGGCGCCGGTGCTGGAAGCGGCCTCCAGGCGGTTCGCGCGTGACGGCGTCGAGGTGGTGGGCGTTCACTACACGGGGGGGCGGTGGCCGAAGAGCGTGCCCGCCGCGCTGTCGTTCGTCCGGGCCGCCCATCTCACGTACCCGGTGACCGGCGACCCCGGCGCGAGGCTGGCCGCCGGCTTCGGGATCGAGGGGATCCCCTCCACCGTGGTCGTGGACGCCGCCGGGCGGATGAGATTCCGCGTCCTCGGACCGGTGAAGGCGGGGGTGCTCGACAGGCTGCTGGCCGGCGTGATCGGCCCGGGAGGCTCCGCTAGGGCGTCGTGACGCCGGCCGCCACCGCGCGGGCCAGCTGCGTGCCGGCGTGGTACGACGACCGGACGAGCGGCCCGGACTCCACGTGGGCGAACCCGAGCTCCTCCATCCCGAACCGCGCGTGCTCGGAGAATTCATCCGGCGTCACCCACCGGTCGACGGGGAGGTGGAACTTGGTGGGCTGGAGGTACTGGCCGATGGTGAGGATGTCGCAGCCTGTGGCGCGGACGTCGGACATGGCCTCCCGCACCTCGTCGGGCCGTTCGCCCATGCCGAGGATGAGGTTCGACTTGGTCACCTGCCCCGCGCGGGCCCGCTTCGCGATCTCGAGCACGGACAGCGAGCGGTCGTAGCCGAACGCCGGCCGGATCCGGCCGTGGAGCCGCCGGACGGTCTCGAGGTTGTGGGCGAACACGTCGGGCTCGGCGTCGACGACCGTCGTGATGTCCCGTTCGCCGCCGGCGAAGTCGCTGGGGAGCACCTCGACAAAGCATCCGGGGACGGCCTCACGGACGGCCCGGACGCACGCCGCCCAGATCCGCGCGCCGCCGTCGGGAAGGTCGTCGCGGGCCACGCCGGTCAGCACAACGTAGCGCAGGCCCATGGCCCGGACGGCGTCGGCGATCCGGGCCGGCTCGCCCTCGTCGACCGCCAGCGGCTTCGCCGTCATCACGTCGCAGAACCCGCACCGCCGCGTGCACCGGTCGCCCAGGATGAGGAACGTCGCCTCGCGCTCCTCCCAGCACTCGAAGACGTTGGGACAGGAGGCCTCCTCGCACACGGTGTGGAGCGACTGCGAGCGCATGATCCGCTTGAGGTCGGCGAAGTTCGGACCGGACGTCGCCTTCACCTTCAGCCACTCGGGCCGCCTGGCCGGCAACGGCGAGGGGGAGGAACCGACCTCGACGATCGGCAGGTGAAGACGTCGCCTGTGGGGGTTGTGGTCCCGCGAGGACATCGCCACCCAGTCTATCGGGGAACGGAACAGCCCCCGCCCGGACGGGGCGTCAGAACTTCGCGAGCTCCCGCATCCGCGCGTGGATGGCCTCGGCGTCCGGCATGAACGCGTGCTCGAGCGGCCCGGCGAACGGCATGGCGGGGATGTCGGGGCCGCCGATCCGCACGAGCGGCCCGTCGAGCTCGAACATCAGCTCCTCCGCGATCGTCGCGACGATCTCGGCCCCGGCCCCGTACGTCCGGTTGTCCTCGTACACGACCATGGCCTTCGCCGTCTTCCGCACGGAGTCGAGGATCGTCCGCCTGTCGAGCGGGGCGATCGTGCGAACGTCCACCACCTCCGCCTCGAAGCCGTCCTCGGCGGCGAGCCGTTCGGCCGCCTCCAGGCACAGATGCAGCATCAGCCCGTACGCGATCACGGTGAGGTCGGAACCCTCGCGCTTCACGTCGGCGACGCCGATCGGCACCTCGTACGGCTCGTCCGGCACGTCGCCCTTGATCAGGCGGTACGTCTTCTTGTGCTCGAGGAACAGCACCGGGTCGGGGTCGCGGATGGCCGCCCGCAGCAGGCCCTTCGCGTCGTACGGCGTCGACGGCACCACCGTCTTCAGCCCGGGGACGTGCCCGTAGAACCCCTCGATCGACTGCGAGTGGTACAGCGCCCCGTGCACGCCGCCGCCCCAGGGCGCCCGGACGACGAGCGGGACGCCGAAGTCCCCGTTCGACCGGTACCGGATCCGGGCCGCCTCGCTGACCAGCTGGTCGAAGGCGGGGTGGATGAAGTCGGCGAACTGGATCTCGGCCACCGGCAGCATGCCGTGCATGGCCATCCCGATGGCGACCCCGACGATGCCGGATTCCGCGAGCGGAGTGTCGATCACCCTGCGTTCGCCGAACTCGTCGAGGAACCCCGCGGTGACGCGGAACACCCCGCCCCGCGCGCCGACGTCCTCGCCGAGGACGACCACGCGGTCGTCGCCCTGCATCTCCTCCTCGAGCGTGTCGTGGATGGTCTGGACGACGTTCTTCTCGGTCATCGTTCAGGCCTCCTCGCCCGGGGCCTCGGCCGGGACCGCCTCGCCGCCGGTCGTCTCGAGATCGGCGTCCTGCCCGGCGCTCGAATCCGCGAACAGATGGCGGAGGACGGTGTCCGGCGCGGGGTCGGGGGCGTTCCATGCCCGGTCGACCTCGGCGTCGACCTGCTCCTTGATCTCGGCCCGGGTCCGCTCGACCCCGTCGGCGTCGAGCAGCCCGAGCTCCTGCAGGTGGTTGCCGAACAGCAGGATCGGGTCCCTGGCCCGGGCCTCCTCGACCTCCTCCCTCGTGCGGTAGGTGCGGTCGTCGTCGTCGGAGGTGTGCGGGTGGAACCGGTAGGTGTTGCACTCGATGAGCGTGGGGCCGCCCCCGTTGCGGGCCAGGTCGACGGCCCGGGCCATCGTCTCGTAGCAGGCCAGCACGTCGTTGCCGTCGACGCTCACGCCCTCGAATCCGTACGCCACCGCCCGGTCCGCGACCGAGTGAACGCCCATCTGCTTCGAGAGCGGCACGGAGATCGCATAGCGGTTGTTCTCGCAGATCCAGACCACCGGCAGGCGGTGGATACCGGAGAAGTTCAGGCCCTCGTGCCAGTCGCCCTCGCTGGTGCCGCCGTCGCCGAACCAGCACGCTGCGAGGGCGTCCTCGCCCCGGTACCTGATCGCGTAGGCGATGCCGGCGGCGTGGGGGATCTGGGTGGCGATGGGGGAGGACCCGCTGATGATGTTGAGCCGACGCGACCCCCAGTGCGCCGGCATCTGGCGGCCGCCGCTGCTGGGGTCGTCCGCCTTGCCGAACACCCCCAGGAACACGTCGTACGGCGTCAATCCGGCGACGAGGCAGACGGCCATGTCGCGGTAGTAGGGCAGGAAGACGTCCCGGCCCGGCTGCAGCGCCCAGGCCGTGCCGACCTGGCACCCCTCGTGGCCGGAGACCGGGACGACGAACGGGGCCTTCCCCTGACGGTTCAGCCGGAACTGCGCCTCGTCGCACAGCCGGGCCGTGACCATGGTCCGGTACATGAGGCGGAGGTCGTCGTCGCTCAGGCCGAGGGCCCCGTGCCGGGACCCCGACTGCTGCAGGTCGGTGGCCACCTCGATTTGCCTCCTTGCGTCGGGTGTGGCGTCGCGAGGGGCAGCCGACGGCGGTGAACCCTCCCGGCCCCGATCTCGCGCGAACGACGCCCGAACGGAGTGGCTCCTGCGGCAGATGCTCCCGGGACCCCAGTCTAGCCGAGCCGCCGCGGCCGGTAAGATTCGGCCTCGATGTCCGACCCCCCGAGCGCTGCGTCCGACCTCCACGGCGCCGTACTCCGGGTCGTCGGCCAGGTGCTCGGACGCGACGGCCATCCCCCCGCCGACACCGATGCGCTGTCGGAGATCGGGTTCGACTCCCTTGCCTACGCGGAGCTCGCGGCCGCGCTCGAGGCGGCGAGCGGCATCGACCTCCTCGACGCGGGCCTCGGACCCGTCCGGACGGTGGGCGATCTCGTCGCGGCCGCCGAACGCGCGGCCGCGGACCCGGGCGCCGGTGACCCGCTGGTCCCCCCGGGGCTCGGGGGTCGCCAGCACCTGGCGAGGTCGGGCCTGTCGGGGATGTTCGGGCGGCTGTTCGACCTGACGGTCGTCGGCGCCGACCTCATGCCGGACGCCGGGCCGGTGGTCCTGTGCATGAACCACGAGTCCATGCTCGACGTGCCGGCGGTCGCGGTGGCGAGTCCCCGCCCGATCACGTTCATGGCCAAACGCGAGCTGTTCCGCGTACGGGCGGTGGGGTGGGGCTTCCAGCGGATGGGGGCGTTCTCGGTGGACCGGGACCTCTTCGACCTGCGGGCCGTCCAGATCGGGCTCGACGTGGTCCGCCGGGGGGAGGTGCTCGGCATGTTCCCGGAGGGGACGCGGACGCCGGGGCGGCTCCTGGAGTTCCTCGCCGGGGCGCCGTGGATCGCTCTGTCCACCGGTGCTCCGCTCCTCCCGTGCGCGATCGCCGGGACCGAACGCGCCCTCCCGCGCGGGAGCCGCCTGCCCCGCCGGGTGCCGATCACGGTGACGTTCCTCCCGCCGATCGACGTCGTCCCCGTCGACGAGCCGGTGAAGCGCCGCGCCGAGGCCGAGCGCCTGGCCTCGGACGTGCACGACGCCATCCGCCCCCACGTCTCCTACTGAGCCGGGCCGGCATACCCCCCGGGGGTACACTCGCCTCGAGGTTCACCACCAACGAATGGGAGCGAGCGATGTACGGCTACGCCATCCACAAGGACGAGCTGCTGACGCGGCTCCGCAGGATCGAGGGCCAGGTCCGGGGCCTGCACCGCATGGTGGAGCAGGACCAGTACTGCATCGACGTGCTCACCCAGCTGAGCTCGGTGCAGGCGGCGCTGAAGGCCGTCGGGCTCGGGCTGATCGACGACCACGTACGGCACTGCGTGCGCGAGGCGCTCGAGGAGGGCCGGGGCGACGACAAGGTCGAGGAATTGGTGAGCGCGGTCGCGCGTTTCGCCAGATAGATAACCTTGTCGAACGGGCCTGCGGCCCGCTGATCTGCTGTGAGGAGCGCGAACATGACCACCGCACCGGCGCCGACCGTCATCGAGGTCGGAGACGACGACTTCGTCGAACGCGTCATCGAGGAGTCCAAGCACCGCCCCGTCGTCGTGGACTTCTGGGCGGCATGGTGCGGACCGTGCCGGACGCTGGGGCCGGTGCTCGAGAAGGTGGCGGAGGAACACCGTGGCGAGTTCCTCCTCGCCAAGCTCGACGTGGACGCCAACCCGTTCGTCTCGTCGCAGTTCCGGATCCAGAGCATCCCGAACGTCTGGGCGTTCGTGGACGGCCGGCCCGTGGACCAGTTCATCGGCGCCTACCCCGAGCCCGCGGTGCGGGAGTTCATCGAGCGGCTCCTGCCGACCGAGGCCGACCGCGATGCCGCCGAGGCCGCCGAGGCGGCGGAGGCCGGCGACCCCGAGGCGGCCGAGCAGGGCTTCCGGGAGGCGCTCGAGGCCGACCCCACGAACCGCGGCGCGACCCTCGGGCTCGCGCAGATCCTGGTCGACCGGGGGGACGCCGACCGGGCCCGGACCCTGCTGCAGCCGCTGGTTCCGGACGCCGAGGCCGACCGGCTCCTGGCGCGTCTGCGGGTCACCGACTGGGCTGCGCTCTCGGACGGCGCGCCCCTGACCCAGGCCAAGCGCATGGCCGGCGAGGGCCGGTACCGGGAGGCGCTCGACGGCCTGCTGGGGGCGGTGACGTACTCGCCGGACGACCGCGACGCCGCGCGCGAGGCGATGCTCGACGTCTTCGCCGTCCTCGGCGACGACGATCCGCTGGTGCGCGAGTACCGCTCGAAGCTCTCGGCCGCGCTGTTCTGACGGCCATGACGGACCGGCCCGATCCCATCCCACCCCCCGAGGGAGCTCCGCCCCCGCCGCCCTCCGGCGACGTGCAGGACCGGATCCGGCGGTGGTGGAACGACGACGCCGCGACCTACGACCAGACCCCGTCGCACGCCGCATCCGACCCGGTGGAGGCGGCGGCGTGGCGGGCGGCGCTCCTGCGGTTCCTCCCGCCGCCGCCGGCGACGGTGCTCGACGTGGGGGCGGGCACGGGCGCCATGACGCTCCTGGCCGCGGAGCTCGGGTACCGCATGACCGCGCTCGACCTGTCGGAGGAGATGCTCGGCAAGGCCCGGGACAAGGCCCGCGACCGCGACCTCGACGTGGCGTTCCGCGTCGGCGGGGGAGCGGAGCCGCCGGCCGGGCCGTTCGACGCCGTGATGGAACGGCACGTGCTGTGGACGACCATGGATCCGGTCGACACGCTCACCGCCTGGCGGCGGGTGACCGCTCCCGGCGGGCGGCTGGTGCTGTTCGAGGGGATCTGGCGGCCGGGCGATTCGGTGGGCCGGGCCCGGCACTCGATGGCCGAGCGGGTGCGGAGGATGCGCGGCGAGGGCCACGACCACCACGGCGAGTACGACGAGGCCATGCTGGCCAGCCTGCCGTTCGCGCGGCTGACGTCCGCGGCCCCGATGATCGATGCGGTCGAGGAGGCCGGGTGGCGGGCCGTCCGCATCGAACGCATCCGCGACGTCGAATGGGTCCGTCAGCTCGCCGCGGGGGTGTCCGGGCGCATCGCCGGGCCGGCGCCCCAGTACGCCGTCGTGGCGGACGCGCCGCGCTGACGGGCGCCGTCAGCGAAGCGAGACGACGGCCGCGATCTCCAGGTCCTCCGGGGCGGGCGCGAAGCGCACCCCGAAGACCTCGGCGAATCGCCGCTCCACGATCGGGGCCATCTCGGCGACGGTCACCTCCCGTCCGGCCAGCTCGGAGAGGGTGACCACGCCGCGGTCGGCCAGCCCGCACGGCACGATCGCGTCGAACCACGCCAGATCGGTGGTGCAGTTCAGCGCGAACCCGTGCAGCGTTACCCGCGCGTGCGTGAGCTTCACGCCGATGGCGCAGACCTTGCGGTCGCCGCTCCACACGCCGGTCGCCCCGGGGTCGCGATGGAGCCCGATCCCGATGTCGCCCGCGGCGAGGATGATCGCCTCCTCGATCCGCCGGAGGTGCGCGATCACGTCCGGCTTCACCCCGAGGTCGAGCACCGGGTAGCCGACCAGCTGCCCCGGCCCGTGGAACGTCACGCTTCCGCCCCGGTCGACGTGTTCGAACGTCGCGCCCTCCAGGCCGAACCGCTCGGCCGCCCACCGCACGTGGTCGGGCCGCGAACGGCGGCCCGCCGTGAACACCGGCGGGTGCTCGAGCAGGATGAGCGAATCGGGCACCTCGCCCGCCGCGCGGCGTTCGGCCATGTCGTGCATGAACGAGTTCGCGTCCGCGTAGGGCACCAGTCCGGGCGGCCGGATCAGCCAGGCCGCCCGCGCGCCGGCCGTCCCCGTCCCTGAGCCGTCAACCTGGTTGACCATCTGCATCGTGGGCTCAGGACCGCGGCAGGTAGTGGGCGAGCTCCGGGGTGAAGTCCCAGGTCTCGAGGTTCTGCTTGAGCCGGCCCAGGAACTGCGCCGCCGTCGCGCCGTCGATCACGCGGTGGTCCCACGACATCGAGAGGTAGACCATGTGCCGGATGGCGATCGAGTCGTCGATCACGACCGGGCGCTTCTCCACCGCGTCGAACGCCAGGATCGCCGTGTTCGGCTGGTTGATGATCGGGACGCTGATGATCGAGCCGAACGGCCCGGGGTTGGTGATCGTGAACGTCGACCCGTGGACCTCGTCCGGCTTGAGCTTCCGCGACCGCGCCCTCGCGGCCACGTCGTTGACCGCCCGGGCCAGCCCGACCACGTTCATGCCGTCGGCGTCCTTCAC
This sequence comes from Actinomycetota bacterium, assembly GCA_036557505.1. Classification (GTDB taxonomy): domain Bacteria; phylum Actinomycetota; class UBA4738; order UBA4738; family JACQTL01; genus DATBHM01. Next base: position 9,732 of record DATBHM010000244.1, read on the forward strand.
GACCGGGACGATCAGCCCCTCCTCGTATGCGACCGCGATGCCGAGGTTCACGTACCGCTTGTAGACGAGGTCGTCGCCCCGAAGCTCGGCGTTGACGTCGGGGTACGCGAGCAGCGCGTCGCACACGGCGCGGGACACGAACGGCATGAACGTCAGCGAGATGCCCTCGGCCGCCTTGAACGCGTCCTTCGCCCCGTTCCGGAGCTGGGCGATGTGCTCCATGTTGACCTCGACGAGGTTCCACGCCCGGGCGGTCGCCTGGAGCGACCCGACCATGTGCTTCGCGATGGCCTTGCGGATGTGCGAGAGCGGCCGGACCTCCTCCCGAGTGCCGGGCTCGGCCGACGCGGCGGCCGGTGCGGGAGCCACGGCGGGCTCTGCCGGCTGCACGGCGGGCGCGGGGGCGGACGCCGCAGCCGGGGCCGCCGCGGCGGGAGGGGCCGCAGCCGGGGCCGCCGCGGGCGCCGGGGCCCCCGCGGTCGCGGGCGCCCCGCCGGATTCGATGAACGCCGTGATGTCGCGCTTGGTGATGCGGCCCCCGGTGCCGGTGCCCCGAACCTGGGTCAGGTCGATCGAGTGCTCCTCGGCCAGCCGGCGCACCAGCGGCGACAGGATGTGGCTGCGCTCCCCGCCCCCGCCGATCGGCGCGGCCTCCGCGGTGGCCAGGCCGGCCGGCGCCGCCTCGACGCCGAGCTGGCCCTGCTGGGGAGCCGCCTGCCCGTCGTCGTCCGACGCGGTCTCGGCCGCAGCGGGCATCTCCTGCTCGCCGACGGGCTGTTCCTCGGCCGGCTTGGGCTCCTCCTCGTCCCCGGACTCCTGTTCCTCCTCGGCCTGTTCGTCCTCCGGGGGCTCGGTCTCGGCGGCCGCGTCGGCCGACACCTCGGCCGTCTGCCGGCCGGACGACCCGTCGTCGATCTCGGCGAGGTTGGTCCCCACCGAGACCGTCTCGCCCTCGGGGACCAGGATCTTCGTGACCGTGCCCGCGACCGGGGACGGCACCTCCGTGTCGACCTTGTCCG
>DATBHM010000245.1:0-7570 GCA_036557505.1 Actinomycetota bacterium
AGCATCTCCTGCAGGACCTGTACCAGGCGTTCGGGCGAGACGATCGACAGCAGCCGCGCCACGCGGTCGTTCCCGAGGTCGTCGACCGCCACCACGCGCGCGTACTCGTTGCGGTACCGCAGGAACCACTGCAGCCGGGACGAGAACTCCGGCAGCCTGGCCAGCGTGTCCGGCCCGAGGGTGGTCGTCGCGCACAGGGGGATGAGGCCCACCATCGACCGCACCCGCATGGGGATGTCGTCACCGGAGTCGTGGCGGTGCAGCAGGTCGTAGTAGAACCCGTCCTCCGCGCTCCACAGCCCCTGGTCGTTCATGGCCGTGGCGATGTACGTGAAGTGCTCGAAGAACTTCGTGCACATGTCCTCGTAGGCCGGCTGGCGCGTCGCCAGCACGAGCGAGATCTCCAGCATGTTCAGGCAGAACATGGCCATCCACGCCGTGCCGTCGGACTGCTCGAGGTGGACGTCGCCCGGCAGCGGCTGGGAGCGGTCGAGCGGGCCGATGTTGTCGAGCCCGAGGAACCCGCCCTCGAACACGTTGTTCCCCTCGGCGTCCTTGCGGTTGATCCACCACGTGAAGTTCAGCGTCAGCTTGTGAAAGATCCGCTGCAGGAACTCGAGGTCCCGCGACCCGTCGATCTCGAACACGCGCAGCGCGGCCCACGCGTGCACCGGGGGGTTGACGTCACCGAAGGCCCATTCATAGGCGGGCAGCTGGCCGTTCGGGTGCATGAACCACTCCCGCGACAGCAGCATGAGCTGATGCTTCGCGAACGCCGGGTCGACGTGGGCCAGGGCCACGCAGTGGAACGCCAGGTCCCACGCCGCGTACCAGGGGTACTCCCACGTGTCCGGCATGGACATGACATCGAAGTTGTTCAGGTGCTGCCAGTCGGCGTTCCTGCCGCTCCTCCGCCCCTCCGGCGGCGGCGGCTGCGTGGGGTCCCCGTCCAGCCACTTCTTGACGTCGTAGAAGTAGAACTGCTTCGACCACAGCAGGCCGGCGAACGCCTGCCGCATGACCATCGCCTCCTCGTCGGTCGCCATCTCGGTGAGCGAGGCGTAGAACTCGTCGGCCTCTCGGGCCCGCTGGTCGTGGACGCGGTCGAACTCGATCCCGAGGTCGCCGCCCGAGTCCGGGCCCGAGAACCGCAGGCGGATCTCGCGCGTCCCGCCGGCCGGCACCGTCAGCACGTAGTGCAGGGCCGCCTTCGTGCCGCGGTGCGCCGGGTTGACCGTCGGGGACCCGTGCACCACGTGGTCGTCGACCCCGTCCTTGGGGTACGGGGAGGCGTTCCGCTGCCCGGCGCCGTAGAGGCGCTCGACGTTCGTCTCGTTCTCGCAGAACAGCGGCTCCGGCGCGTCGCTCCCGGCCAGGCGGCGTTCGCCGAGCAGCTTGTGCGTCGCCACGAGGGTGCCGTCGTCGAGGCGGATGTCCGGCTTGGTCACCCCCTCCTTCCACCACCATCGATTGCGAAACCAGATCGTCGGCAGGACGTGGAGCGTGGCCTCCTCCGGGCCCGCGTTCCGGACGCGCAGGCGGATGCACATGTCCTCGGGCGTCGCCTTCGCATAGTCGGCCGTGACGTCCCAGTACCGGTCCTCGTCGAAGACCCCGGTGTCGAGCAGGTCGAGCTCGTCGTGCTCGACGCCCCGGGCGGCGTTCTCGTCGACGAGGCGCCCATAGGGGAACTCGGCCTGCGGGTACGCGTACCGCCACCGCATCCACGAGTGCGTCGGCGTCGAGTCCAGGAACCACCCGTACTCCTTGGCGTCCTCGCCGTGGTTCCCCTGCGAGTTCGTCAGCCCGAAGATGCGCTCTTTGAGGATCGGGTCGACGCCGTTCCAGAACGCGAACGCGAAGCACAGCGTCTGCTGGAGGTCGCAGATGCCCCCCAGGCCGTCCTCTCCCCACCGGTACGCCCTCGACCGGGCGTGGTCGTGAGGGAGGTAGTCCCACGCCTCACCGGTCGCCGAGTAGTCCTCCCGCACCGTCCCCCACTGGCGCTCGGCGAGATACGGGCCCCAGGCCCGCCAGGGCATGTCGTCCCGCAGTCGAGCGCGCTCGGCATCCTCCATCGGCGGTGAACTGTCTCACGCCGTGCCGGGCGCGTGACAGTCGGATCCATCGCGCACCTCCGGAAGCGTCCGCCCGAACCCCCAACCTTCCTCCGCGGTGCCGCGTCCACGCGTCGGTAGGCTTGCCGGACGATGCACGGCCTGGACGAACGGGACCTGCCGGCCGACCCGCTCCAGCTCTTCCACGGGTGGTTCGAAGCGGCGGGGAAGTCGGAACGGCAACCCGATGCGATGGCCCTCGCCACCGCCACCCGGGGGGGCGCGCCCTCGGTGCGCATGGTGCTGTTGAAGGCGGCGGACGAACGGGGCCTGGTGTTCGCCACGAACTTCGACAGCCGCAAGGGCCGGGAGCTCACGGCCAACCCGCACGGCGCCGTCACGTTGCACTGGGTCACGCTCCACCGAGCGGTCCGGGCGGAGGGTCGGGTGGAGCGATGTACCGACGAGGAGTCCGACGCCATCTGGAACGCCCGCCCCCGCGAGGCCCGGCTCGCGGCCGCCGCCTCGGAGCAGAGCCGGCCGATCCCGGACCGCGACACGCTGGAGCGGTCGTTCGCCGAGCTCGACGCCCGGTACCCGGGTGAGGCCGTCCCGCGGCCGGCCACCTGGGGGGGCTTCCGGCTGGTCCCGGACGCCTGGGAGTTCTGGCAGGGGCGCGAGCACCGGTTGCACGACCGCGTCCGGTACGTCCGCGACCCCGCCGGGGCCTGGACGGTCGCCCGACTCGCCCCCTGAGCCGGTCGCCGGGGCGGCATCCCGGCTGAGGCCGAACGGTCCCGGAGACGGTGGAGCGCGGTTTCCCCCGTTCGGGCGATGCGGATTCTCCCCGGCGTTCGCCGATATCACAGCGGACGGCCCTATGAGCGTGATCGCCAACATCACCGACCCCATCCGGCGCGAGGCTCGCCGTTCCGGCCTGGGCGACCGCGGGTCGATCTCGATGCGCGAGGTCGAACGCCGCCGGCTCGAGCTCTGGGGGATCGTGCTCGCGATGCTGACGGCGGTGTGCGCCGGCGTCGTCGTGCTCTCGGCCTGGCCCCGGCCGGCCTCCTCCTCGTCGGTGCTCTCCGCGCCGGTGCTCCGGGCGGCCATGGTGCTGCTCGCGGTGGGGTTCGGCGCGTACGTGATGGAGAAGGAGATCCACCTCCGCAAGCTCTCGGGCCTCATCACCGACGAGCGCGTCACGATCGAGGCGCTCACCCGCCGGATCGAGGAGGACACCGCGCTGACGACGGCCGGCCGCGCCATCGGAGCCATGCTCGACGTGGAACGGACCATCGACCTCATCCTCGAGAGCGGCATCGACCTGCTGGAGGCGCACGACGGCGCCGTGCTGCTGGTGGACCGTCCGGGGGCGCTGCGGTGCGTGGCGGCCCGAGGTGTCGGCTCGGTCGGCGCGACGGTGCAGTTCAACGAGCGCATCGAGGGGCGCGTCGCGGCGAGACGCGAGCCGGTGCTCATTCACGCACCGCGGAGGTCGACGATGCCGACCGGCAACGTGGGCGACTCGTCCGGCGACACGATGTGCGCTCCGATGATGAGCGGCGACGACCTCGTGGGCGTGATCCGTCTCGACGCGCCGCGCGGGCGTTCGTTCGTCGACTCGGACCTGACGTCGCTGCGGGTGTTCGCGGAGCACGTCGCCCCACAGGTCGCGAACGCACAGCTGTACCAGCGCGAGCGCGCCCGGGTGAGCGAGCTGCTCGAGGTGTACCGGCTGAAGGCCGACTTCGTCTCCGCGATGGTGAACGAGCTCTCCGGTCCACTCCGGGCCATGGTGGGGAGCGTGGAGAACCTCCGCGAGCTGGCGCTCACGCCGCAGCAGCGCGGCGAGGTGCTGCGGCTGATGGACCGCGAAGGGACCCGGCTGCTCCGGCTGGTCGACCGGCTGGGGCGGCAGGGCCGGCACGGCAGCCGGGGCGCGACGGTGGGCGAGGACCACGTCGACATCGGCATCCTGGCCCAGGCGGTGGCCGCCGAGCTGGATCGCCGCGGCCGTCCCGTCTCCGTCGTGGCCGAGGACGGGTGCGTGGTGCTGGGCGACGAGGAGATCGTCCAGCCCGTGCTGATCAACCTCGTGGACAACGCCTACCGACACGCCGCGCCGCCGGTGACCATCCGGGTCGGACGCGACGGCGACCGCGTGGTCATGTCGGTCGAGGACCATGGCCCGGGCGTTCCGCCGGAGCGGCGTCAGGCGGTGTTCGCGGGGCTCCCGCCCGCCGGTGCACCGCAGGGCCCCCGCACCGGAGCGGGGCTGTCGATCGTGCGCGGCGTGGTGGCGGCGCTCCGGGGAACCGTGTGGGTGGACGACGTTCCCGACGGGGGAGCGGCGTTCCGCATCGCGTTCCCGCTGGACGCGCAGGGGTGGACACCGCCGACCGACCCCGAGCAGCTCCAGGTGCTCGAGGAGGGGATCGGCGTCCACCACGACCCGACCGACGAGGACGTACCGCCGGAGCGCGACTTCGTGGCGGCGGCGTCGGAGCTGAGCGCGCTGTCGATCGCGGACGACGACGACGAGCCGGTCAGCCTGACCGGCACCGGAGCATGGTCGATGCCGACCCCGCCCGCGCCGCCGCCGATGCCGCGCTGAGCGGTTCCCGTACGCCCGCTGCGGCTAGCCTGTCGCCGCGATGGGCGACGCCTTCTTCGTTCCCGACGGCGACCGGTTCGTCCCCACCGAGCTCGCGCGGGGCCCGTGGAGCGCCGACGCGGCGCACGCCGGCCCGCCGGCGGCGCTGCTCGGCCGGGCCGTCGAACGGCTGGAGCCGGAGATGGTCGTGTCGCGGTTCGTCCTGGAGATCCTGCGGCCGATCCCGCTCCGCCCCCTCCGCGTGACCGCCCGGGTCGCCCGGCCCGGCAAGCGGGTGCAGCTGGCCGAGGCGGTGCTCGGCGACGGCGATCGGGAGGTCGCCCGGGCGTCGGCCTGGCGGATCCTCCCCCGGGAGACGCTCGACGACGAGGTCAATCTCGAGGGGCCCGGGCTGCCGGCCCCGGACGAATGTCCACAGGTGCAGGGGTTCCCCGTTCCCTGGCGCCCCAACTACTTCGACGCGATGGAGTGGCGCCACGCGGACGGGACGTGGTCCGAGCCAGGCCCGTCGGCCGTCTGGATGCGGATGCGTGTCTCGCTGCTGCCGGAGGAGCCCGTCTCCCCGCTCGCCCGCGTGCTCGCCGCCGCGGACTCGGCGAACGGGATCAGCTGGGAGCTCGACTTCGGACGGTTCCTGTTCGTCAACCTCGACCTGTCGGTGCACCTCGCCCGCATGCCCGAGGGCGAATGGGTCTGCCTCGACGCCACCAGCCGCCTCGGCCGGAGCGGGATCGGCTTCTCGCAGAGCCGCCTGAGCGACGAACGCGGCAGGATCGGCGTCGGCGCGCAGAGTCTCCTCGTCTCGCGGGCCTGAACTTCCCGCCCGCGGCCGTTCGTCGTACGGTCAGGGGAGACGAGAGGAGCGCGAGATGGGCAATCGGGTGGTGTTCTTCGAGATGGCCGGGCCGGATGCGGCGGCGCTCGCCGGGTTCTACGGGGATCTGTTCGGGTGGACGGCCCGGGAGGTCCCCGACGCCGACTACTTCCTGCTCGACACGAACGGCGGGACCGGCATCAACGGCGGCGTGGGAACGGTCGACGGGGGCGCCTCGTACGCGACCTTCTACGTCGAGGATGCCGACCCCCAGGCGCTGCTCGACCGGGCGACCGGCCTGGGCGCGCGGGTGGTCGTTCCGGTGACCGAGACGCCGATGGTCGTCTACGCGAGGTTCGCCGATCCGGACGGGCTCCCAGTCGGCGTGGTCCGGGCCGCGGAACCGGGCGCCGACCTTCCGAGGCCGTCGTCCGGAGCCGGGTCGCCCGTGGACTGGTTCGAGGTGCTGGGGTCGGAGGCGTCCTCGACGCAGGCGTTCTACACGGGCCTGTTCGGCTGGACGACCGGCGACGCTGGCTTCCCCGGCTACGCCCTGGTGTCGGGCGCCGGCGACGTCGGCGGTGGGCTGGGTTCGGGGGACGAGGCGCAGTGGGCGACCGTGTACGCCAAGGTTCCCGACGTCGAGGCGGTGCTCGCGAAGGCGGAGACCCTCGGCGGGCGCCGCGTCTACGGGCCGAACGCCGTCGACGACCACATGAAGACGGGCGCGCTGGCCGACCCGGCCGGCAACGTCGTGGGCGTGTACTTCCACCCCGACGACCACTGACCCGGGCGGGGGTCAGGCGGGCGGGGTGATCGTTCCGTCGTCTGCGAAGCGGGCGGCGTGCGGGCCGAAGTCCTCGTTCGACAGGGTGCGGACCAGGCCGACCGACTGTCGTGCGTAGTCGTGGAGCGGCCGGCCGTCGCCGTTCAGCCGCACCGAGACGAGGTGCCCGGTCGCGAACCACCCCTTCGGGCCCACCGTGACCTGCAGGATGCCGGACAGCCCCACGATGCCCGACGTCCCGAAGTTGTGCCACGACGCGAAGTCCCCCAGGGAGTACGCGATCAGCCGGTGCCCGTAGAACTCCATCCCCCGCAGCACGTGCGGGCCGCTCGCGAGCACCAGGTCGGCGCCGTTCGCGATCGCGAGGTGGGCGAACTTCCGTGGGTTGCCCCGGTCCTCGCCGTAGGCGTGCTCCTCGCGGCCGGTGACGTGGGTCGCGCCCGGGCCCTCGGCGCCGGCGTGCATGTAGACCACGACCAGCGCGGCCTCGCCGTCGGCCCTGTGGATGAGCGACTTCGCCGCGGCGAAGTCGAGCAGGTCGTTCGTCACCGGATACGGCGCGAACCCGACGAAGGCCACCTTCGTCCGGCCCGCCTTCACGACCGCGATCTGGCCGGGCAGGCCGGTCTGCGCGATCCCGTGCGCCTTCAGGGCCGCGGAGGTCTGCGCCACGCCCCGCGAGCCGAAGTCGTGCGAGTGGTTGTTCGCGCTGTTCACCACGTCGAACCCGTCGCCGCGGAGGACGCCCGCGTACCGGGGCGGGTTCCGGAAGTCGAAGCAGTTCGACGAGGGGTGGGAGCCGCACTTCGAGGTGGTGGCCGTCGTCAGCGTGCCCTCGAGGTTCCCGAACACGATCTGCGCGTGATCGAGCGCGGCCTCCACGTTGTCGAGGTAGTGCGCGGGACGGGGCGGCAGGTCGGGCGTGTCGCCGAGGATCGTGTCCCCGACGAACGAGATGCTCACCGAGCCGGGCTTGGTCCGCTGCCGGAGCCGGGCCCCGGGGTGGCCGGGCGTCGCCGCGTGCCGCGTCGAACGGAGGTCTGCGGGGGCGAGGTGCGGGACCCCGACGGCCGCGGGCCCGGTCGCGCACAGCACGAGGACGGTCGGGCAGAGCGCGACGAGCGCAACGGCGCGGGATCGAGCCTGGCGCACGCCTCTCTCCTATGTCAAGCCGCCTCCGCGACGAACGCTTCCGGAGCGTCCGCGAGGAGGGCTCGGTAGACAACGTCAGAGAGCTTGCGCTTCAAGGCTCGGAGTGCTTCTTTGCTGGTGTTTCCGTTCACGATGCGGCGCTC
>DATBHM010000246.1:0-5755 GCA_036557505.1 Actinomycetota bacterium
GGCGTAGGGCAGCGCGGACGATTCCACCAATGGTCCGTTCGCCAGGCGGTGCATCGCGTCGAGGACCGCGCCGGCCTGCGCGGCACCGCCCTGCCCAGCGGCGACCTTCTCGACCCGACCACCGACCCGCACGGAGTACCCGTCGCGCATGTCCTGGAGCTGTGCGAGCAGGGTCGGTGACCAGACCACGTCGACCGGCCGGGGGCGGGCCGGGTCGTTCGCCGCGACGTCGAGGGCGGCGACCTCCTTGGCGAGGCGTCCGTTGGGTGCCACCTGTGACTGCAGGGCCGCGTTCAGGTACGTCCCGTCGGGACCGTAGTCGATGCCCTCGTGCAGCACGAACGTCCACGCCAGCCGGAGCCGGGTCGTGGGCGCTCGCTGGTGCTCGGCGAGGTCGAGGAACACGATCGGCGTGCGGATCGACGCGAGCGTCCGGTCGCCCGAACGGAGCTCGATGTCCGCCGGGTAGATCGCGGTCTGCTCCCCCCGAACGAGCGCCGCGCTCACGTCCTCCACGATCGACTTGTTCAGCGTGACCACCCGCCGGCCACCCGGCGCGAGCGTGCCGGTGACCGGGGCGAAGTTCGCGTACAGGGGGCCCGACCCGGCGGGGTCCTCGCGGAGCGAGTCCTCGTACTCGTTGCGGGTGTGGGACGGCGTGAACACGGTCAGTCCGAACTGCAGGTCGTCGGCCGGACCGCCACCGTCGTTCCGCGCGACGACCGTGAGCCTGAGGTCGCTCGCCTGCGGGGTGAGCCACGGCGTCATCGTGTGCAAGCGGATGGACACGTCCGGGCCCGGGGCGGAGTTCGCCGGGGGCGCGCCGAGGACGAGGATGACGAGGACGACGAGGATGCTGGCCGGCCGATGCATTGCGGCGAGCCATTGTAGGCACCGCGACCGGCCCGTACGGCGCAGGCGTGCCTGCGTTCCTCGGCTTCTCGCAGGACGTTCAGGTTCCGGGTCCGGCCTCGTCACCGGGTCCGGTGGGCTCGTCGGCCCCGAGGATCGCGACCGCCTTCTGCACGACCTCGCGCTCGGACCGATAGGTCGCCTTCCTGACGGCGTCCGCCACCCCGAACCACCGGACCTCCTCCATCTCGTGGTCGTGCAGGCCGATGTCCCCGCCGGTCGCGTGCATCAGGAAGAACCGCACGGTCTTGCGGACCCCCACCTCGTCCCAGCGGTAGAAGTACGAGATCGAGCCGAGGTCGTCGTCGATCTCGGCGGTGAGCCCCGTCTCCTCGCGGACCTCCCGGAGGGCGGCATCCTCGGGCCCTTCCTCGGGCTCGATCATGCCCTTTGGCAGGCCCCAGGCCAGCTCGCCACGGCGGGTGCGGCGCGCCGCAAGGGCGATCTCGGTCGCAGGTCCGATGCGCCGGAACACAACCCCTCCGGCCGAACGCTCGGAGCGGGTCCTCACGACCTGATCCGGGTCCACCGCCGCCGCGTCGAACCGCCCGTGCCCATGGGCCGCGCGATCCTCGCGACCTTGGCCCCGGTGGCCTTCACGAGATCCTCGCCGCGGATCTTGAGGATGGCGGTGGGGTCGCCCCCCGCGAAGTACAGCACCTCCTGCCCGGCCAGCTTGCGATCCGCGACCACGCGGAACTCCCCGGGGAGCCCGACCGGGGGCACCGACTCCGACAGGTACTCCGAGAGCTGCGAGGTGCGGTCGTCGGCTGCGGGCTTGATCTCGTGCGCGCGGACCGCGGTCCGGACGCGCTCGGGGTCCGGCTCCTTGCTGCTGGGGACGAGCGCGGCGACCGGCCCCCGGTCGGTCTCGAAGACCACCACCTTCCCGACGACCTCGGGGGGGAGCCCGAGCACGCCGGCGATCCGTTCGGCCGAGCGCAACCGGTCACGCACAGGAAGGAGCTCGTGACGGACGTCCCGTTCCACCAGGTGGTTGTGGACGTCCACGCTCGTCCGCATCCCGGAAGTATGCCAGGGACCCCGGAAACGCCGTTTCGCGGGCCCCGGCAGAGGGCGTCCGGGCCGGAAGGCGCGGACGGGTCGCGTCCACGCCCCCCTGGCGCCGCACCCCGCCGGCGGGCGCGGCGCCAAGCCTCGACCGCTAGCGCGAGCCTCCCTTGCGGCCGATCTGCTGGTAGAACTCGATGCCGTAGCGGCGCTTGGTCGTGTCGCCGCCCTTCTTCCCGCCGATCTTGCCGATCTTGCCGAAGAAGTCGGCGCCGTACCGCTGCTTCGTGGTCAGGCCGCCCTTGCGGCCGGCTTCCGCACGGGACATCCGCTTGGTCTCGCCGCTGGTCTCAGCCACGTGGGAACACCTCCAGGTGCGTCGTCGCGGGGGGATTGACCCCGTAGTTTCCCAGATGCATCGCAGAGCAACCCAGAATCGGGACGAAAAGTCGCGAAGCGTCCCAGATGCTGCGAGTCGCCGGAACGACTCAAGGTACCTACCCATCCGTGCCGACGATCTATCCACGATGGAGATCTCGGACCTGCTCCGACGCATGGTCGAGATGGGCGGCAGCGACCTTCACCTGAAGGTGGGGGCGGTCCCGTTCGTCCGCGTCGACGGCACGCTCATCCCGGCCGAATTCCCGGCCCTCGAGGCGACGGACACGGAGTCCTTCGCGGGCGACCTGCTGCCGCCACAGAAGGCCAGCGAGTTCGGCGACACCCAGGAGGCCGACTTCGGCTACACGCTGTCGGGCGTGGGGCGGTTCCGGGTGAACGTCTTCCGGCAGCGCGGCGTCGTCGGCCTCGCCGTCCGGCGCGTTCGCGCCGAGATCCCCTCCTTCGAAGAGCTGATGCTGCCGCCGGTCGTTCGAACCCTGGCCGACGGGCACCGCGGCCTGGTGCTGGTCACCGGTCCCACCGGCACCGGGAAGACCACGACGATCGCTGCGGTGATCGGGCACATCAACCGGACGCGCAACGCGCACATCGTGACCATCGAGGACCCGATCGAGGTGCTCCACGAGGATCACCGGTCGATCGTCGATCAGCGCGAGGTGGGCATCGACACGATGTCCTACGCGGCCGCGCTCCGCCACGTGGTTCGGCAGGACCCCGACGTGATCTTCATCGGCGAGATCCGGGATGCCCCCTCGGCCGAGGCCGCGATCCAGGCCGCCGAGACCGGGCACTTCGTCATCTCGACGCTCCACACGACGGACGCGACCGAGACGATCAACCGGATCCTCGACATGTTCCCGCCGCAGCAGCAGGCACAGGTCCGCGTGTCGCTGGCCTCGGGCCTGCGCGGGATCCTGTCCCAGCGGCTGCTCCCCCGCGCGAACGGCAGGGGACGGGTCCCGGCCGTGGAGGTCCTGGTGAACACCGGCCGCGTGCAGGAACGGATCCTGAAGCCCGAGTCCACCTTCGAGATCACCGACGTGATGAACGAGGGCGAGTTCTACGGCATGCAGCTGTTCGAGCGGGCGCTCGTCCGACTGGTGATGGATGGCCTGGTCCGGGAGGAGGACGCGTCCGACGCCTCGACCAACCCGCACGACTTCGCGCTGGCCCTGAAGGCCGCCCGCATGGGCCGCGAAGCCGATGCGGCTGCCAACGGGGCGGGGGATCCGTCGGCGCCCGTCGCCGCCGCCGTTCCCGGAGCGGGCTTCACGCCCTGAGCGCGGCCGCCCGCCTCGTCGCGGCGACCTCGAACGGGTGCCGCCGGTAGCCGTACCCCAGGAACAGCACCCCGTACACCGGCAGGAACAACGGCCCCCACCGGCAGTACTGGCGAACGTGCTCCCGCTCGTGGTCGAAGAGCACCCCCTCGATGGGCTCCGCCCCGACCATCACGAACCCGAGCGTCTGCGCCGAGTAGCCGAACCGCCGGACGACCAGCGACCATCCCCTCGGGTGCCGGTCGAACAGGATGATGCCGTGGTGGACGTGGGGGGCCTGGAACGTGAGCAGGCCGAGGACGAGGCCGATCAGCGTGTTCGGAAGCGTCCACAGGAACCCGAGCGCGGTGAGCACTGAGGGCTTCAGCGTACGCGCACGCCGACGCGGTCGAGAGCTCCCGCTCCCGGGCACCACGCGGGGCCCGGCCGAGGCTTGCGCCGCCCGCCCAGCGGAGCGGGGCTCTCCGATCCTTGCCTTCCACGACGGGCGCGCCGTCACGTGCGGGGCGCGTCTCGCCGGTGAGCGCCGTCCGTTCGCGACCGGCCGGCGTTCGGTGTGTTCGTATCGCCTATCTTGCATCGTCACGAACCCCATCCGGGTGAAGCTGCGGCGGAAATCCCGGGGGGTATCCTCATGGCCTCATGGCCGAGCCGCCCTCCTCCGACCGGCCGACCGGCGTCTCCTTCGTCGAGATCGACCCCCTCGCCCGCGAGCTGGGTGAGCGCTTCCGCGTGGCCGGGTTCGAGCTCCACCTCGTCGGGGGCGTGGTGCGCGACGCGCTGATGGGACGGGTTCGCGAGGACGCCGACATCGACCTGACCACCTCGGCCAAGCCGATGGACTCGGTTCGGGTGCTGCAGGGCTGGGCGGACCAGCGCTACGTGCAGGGGGCGCGGTTCGGGACTGTGGGGGCCCGCAAGGACGGGCGGCGGTTCGAGATCACGACGTTCCGCGAGGAGATGTACCCGGGCGACGACCGGCGGCCGGCGGTGACGTTCGGGAAGGACCTGCGGACCGACCTGTCGAGGCGGGACTTCACGTTCAACGCGATGGCGGTCTCGCTGCCGGACGGCGCGTTCGAGGACCCGTTCGGCGGTGTGCGGGACCTGGCGGCGAAGCTGCTGGACACCCCGCTGGAACCGGACATCGCGTTCTCCGACGACCCGCTGCGGATGCTCCGGGCGGCGCGGTTCGTGTCGGTGCTCGGGGTGACGCCGTCGGACCGCGTGGTGGCGGCGATCGCGGGCATGCGTTCGCGGTTGGCGATCGTGTCGCGGGAACGGATCCAGACCGAGCTGAACCGCCTGCTCCTCGGGGCCGAACCGGGCCGGGGCCTCCAGCTGCTGGTGGACACCGGCCTGGCGGAGGAGTTCCTCCCGGAGCTTCCTTCGCTGGCGTTGGAACAGGACCCCGTCCACAAGCACAAGGACGTGCTGCGGCACACGTACGCGGTGGTGGAGGGGTGCGACGCGTCCGACCTGACGCTCCGGCTGGCGGCCCTGTTCCACGACGTCGGCAAGCCCCGGACCCGCGAGTACACGCCCGAGGGGGTGCAGTTCCACCATCACGAGGTGGTCGGCGCGCGGATGGCCGAATCGCGTCTTCGCGAGCTGCGGTACCCGACGGCAGTGATCGACGACGTCAGGACGCTCATCGAGATGCACCTGCGGTTCCACGGGTACGGCGACGGGTGGAGCGACGCGGCCGTCCGGCGGTACGTCCGGGACGCGGGGCCGCTGCTCGACCGTCTGAACCAGCTCACGCGGGCCGACGTGACCACCGCGAACCTGTTCAAGGCGAAGCAGTTCCGGGCCTTGCAGGACGACCTCGAGGAACGCATCGCGCGGCTGGCCGAGGAGGAGAACCTCGACGCGATGCGGCCGGCGCTCGACGGCAACGAGATCATGGAGCACCTCGGGCTGGCGCCCGGGCCCCTGGTAGGGGAGGCGTGGAAGCACCTCATGGAGATCCGGCTGGAGCGCGGGCCGGTCCCGCGCGAGGAGGCCCTCCGGCTGCTCGACGAGTGGGCGGCCTCGAAGGGGATCGCGGTTCCCGGGGACGGCTCCCCCGGTTCCGGCGACGCCGGGAATCCGTCCGAGCGGTAGCCTCGGAGGACTTCCCATGGAGTCCCCGCGCACCGATCTCGACC
>DATBHM010000247.1:0-2819 GCA_036557505.1 Actinomycetota bacterium
GGACCGATCGCACCGGGGTTTGAGGCCACACCCCGTGGGTCGGGACCGAAATCCCCCGAACGGGGGAGCGCCCGGCGGACGATCTAGACCGGACGACCAGGGAACTCCGCCCGGACCTCCGCCGGTCGTCGTCGGCCGGACCTGATGCCCATACGCCAAGCCTGGGGGCGTATCCCGTCCCGCCGCCGTGGGTAGGGATGGAGGAGCATGTGGCATTTCCAGCCGCCTCTGGGGCGGCCCACGCTGGAGTTCGAGGTCACGGGCGGGGGAACCGCCGACGTCGCCTTCCGTCTGGAGGGGACGCTGGCGCACGACTGGGCCTCCCGACGGCTGGAACGCGCGCTCGAGGGGGAGCTCCGGGACCGACGCGTCCTGCGCATCCATCTCGACATGAACGGCGTCGAGGCGATCGACCTCGAGGGGGTCGCGGTCCTCGTCCGGCTGTTCCGCGAGGCGCAGCATCGGAACACGACGCTCACCGTCGACATCGCATCCGGTCCGGTTCGGCGCCGGCTCGTCACCACCGGCGTCATGCGATTCCTGGCCCCGCCGACCGCGACGGCCTCCTGACGGTTTCGACGCGAACAAGCGTGGCGGCAGGTCAGGCGGCGGATCGACCGGGCGCGAGCGCCTCGACCAGCGCCCGCACGCGAACCGCGCGCTCCTCCGACGATCCCGCCACCGAGACCGGCATCAGCACCGGCGTGGTGATCCCGGCGTCCCGGTACTCGGCGATCCGCCGGTTCGACGTCCGGGCGTCGCCCAGCAGGAATGTGGCGTCGAGGAGGTCGTCCGAGAACGCCTGCGCCGCCCGGTCCCGCTCCCCCGCCGCCCACCGGCCGGCGATCTCCCCGGCCTCGGCCGCGTACCCCTGCCGGGCGAGCGAAGCATTGTACGCGGGGACGATGGCGTAGCCGGTCAGCATCCGGCGGGCCATGAACCTGGCCGTCTCCTCCGGCTCGCCCATGCTGACGGGAAGGCGGATGAACGCCTCGATCTCCGCCGGGTCCCGGCCGGCCTCGCGGGCGCCGACGTGGACCTCCGCGAGGGCCTGCCGCACGCCGTCGGGCGTCATGAGGAAGAACAGCACGCCGTCGGCGACCCGCCCCGCCAGCCGGCACATGCGCGGACCGAGCGCACCGACGTGGATCGGGACGGGCGCATCGACCCCGATCTGCAGCCGGAACCCGTGTGTGCGCACCGTCCGCCCGTCGTGGTCCACCTTCCTCCCGGCCAGCATGTCGCGAAGGAGCGCCACGTACTCCTCGACGCGCGCGACCGGATCCTCGAACGGGATCCCCATCCACCGGCCGACGATCGCCGGCGACGAGGCGCCGATCCCCAGGACGAACCGCCCGCCCGACAGGTTCTGGATCCCGGCAGCGCCCATCGCCACGAGCGCCGGCGGTCTCGTGAACACCGGGACCAGGGCCGTCCCCAGCCGAACGGCCGCGGTCCGCGTCGCCACCGCTGCGAGCGGCGAGAAGGCGTCGACCGCACCGATCTCGGCGGTCCACACGTCGGTGTAGCCGAGCCCCTCCGCGCGGACGCAGACGTCCACCGCTGCGGGAAAGCCGGCGACCTCGACCGGAGGCGTCACCCCGAGTCGCATCGAGGCATCGTAGGGCAGTGCATGGCATGGGTGCCGGGCGGGCTGATCCCACCGGGCTTGCTTGCGTGTCCGAGGAGATTCGACAACGATGGCACCCTTCGGCGCGGTTCCTGGCGAATCGGCCGGTCGGGGGTCCGCCGCAGCACGGGGGCGTTCGCTGCGGCGTGACATGCCACGGGAGGGGGCGTGATGAGAGCACGGTCGGTTCGCTCCTCCAGCGCGATGACGCTGGTTGCCGCACTCCTCTTCGGCGTCGGCTCGCACGGCGTCCGAGCGGAGGATCGAGCCGAACCATCCCTCGTGGTGCCGACCGGTCGCCTGCACGCGATGGCGCCGACGACCCTGATCTCGTCCTCGCTCGCGCCCAACGCAATCCGGACGATCAGGGCCGCGGGAGCGCATGGCCTTCCCAACGGGCGGATCCGCGCGGTGGCGCTCACGCTGACGGCGTCCGGGGCGTCCGGGCCGACCAGGGTGCGCCTCGGCGACGGGCCGGCACCGCCCGAGGTCCCCACGCTGATCACCGCCGGCCCGGACCGGTCGGCGTTCGCGATCGTGCCGGTGTCGGTCGCGGGAACGATCAAGCTGTGGAACGGCGCCGCCGCCGTCCACGTGCTCCTCCAGGTGACCGGCTGGTTCTCCGATGGGGCGGTCTCCCGCTCGAACACCGCCGGCCTCTTCACCAGACTGGCGGGGTACCGGATCGCGTCGCCGACGCTCGCCCCGGGCTCCGAGAAGCGGATCCGGGTGGCGGGCGTTCAGGACGTGGGGACGGCAGCGTCGGCGGTGCTGCTGAGGATCCGAACCACCGCCCGGGGGACCGGCCGCCTCGCGATGGCACCCACCGTGGGGTCCCTCAAGGGCGCCTCGACCCTCGCCTATGCGACGGGGAACGACACCGACCTCGCGCTCGCGAAGCTCGCGCACGGGTTCGTCACGATCGCGAACCGAGGCAGCCACAGCGTGAAGGTGGCCGTCGCGGCCGTCGGCCGGTTCTCGTCGGGAACCGACCCCCACGCCTTCGGTGACGGGCTCACGGTGGTCGAGCCGGTCGGAGCGGCGGCCTCACAGGTCGTCGGGACGGAGGGCGTCCCGGTCGCGACCGCAGGCATCGGGGACGTCCCGGCGCAGGCCGTGAGTGCACCGCCGTCCCTGGTCCTCCTGCGCACCGCCGTCGGCAGCCCCACGGCCACGGGCGGACTGGTGG
>DATBHM010000248.1:0-6573 GCA_036557505.1 Actinomycetota bacterium
GGTCACCTGCTCCGCCACGAGATGGAGGAACCGGGCAGCCTCCTCGTCCGTGAAGTCGGCCGCCCGGGCCCGGACGGTGAGGGTCGTCGCGCCGCCGGCCCGGATCGCGCCCACAGCGACGCCGGACCGCCCGTGCGCGGAGGGATAGAACTCTGCCGCGCCAACCACGCCGTCCGGGGCCAGCTCTCCCAGGTTCGACACCAGCAACGTCGAGCCGGTCCGGCGCTCGATTCTCGCCGCGACGCCGGACGCCCTCGCCGCCCGGAGCACCGTCGCCCCCGCCGGCGGCTCCGGGCCGCGCCGCTGGAGCAGCTGCCGGACGCCCGGGGCGGTCGTCCCCCTGGGCACCTCGATACGGAACCACGTCGAAGCGCGGCCGACGGTCGGGTGCTCCCCGGATCGAGCCGACGCGCCGACCGCCACCACCACCCGGGTGGCCCTCGCCCCCCGTTCGGCGTTCCACCTCCGCACCGCCCGGGCGGCGGCGGCGACCAGGCCGGCCGTGCCGACCGCGGGCTCGATCGTGGTCGCGGCGAGCCGATCCCCCGGCGCCGGCGGGCCGGCGCGGGCCGCGATCGCGTCCGGCGGGCGGATCAACGCCTCCCCGAGGCGCGCCGCCGGGTACGCCAGGCGACGGGCCGTCCCGGCGTCGTGCGGTCCCCGTACGCCCCGCGCCGTCGTGCCCAGGCCGGCCCCCACCACCAGGCCCATCACGGCGACGAGCCCGAGACCGTCGAGCACCGCGTGGTGGGCGGCCACGACCACCCCACCCGGCGTCGCGCCGACGCGGACGAAGGGCCCCGGTTCGGGGTAGGGGTCGTTCGCCGCGGCCCGCAGCTGGGCCGCCGGGGATCCCCGGACCGCGACCCTCCGCGGCGCCGGGCCCACGGCGCCGTCGGCCGGCCACCCCTCGGCGAGCCGTTCGAGGGCGGCCTCCGGATCGACCGCGGTCACCGGGACCGCCCGCAGCACGATGCTCCACGAGATCCCGGGGTGCCCCGCGACGGTCGGGCTCGACCGGAGGGGTTCGGTCCCCCCCGTCACGGCGTCACGACCGGGACCCGCAGCAGGACGACGCAGTTCCACACGGCCAGCTCACGCACCAGGGGGATCCTGGCGAGGAAGCGCCACCGGGGCCAGTACCGGGGCGCCACGTCGATCACCTCGACGTCGAGCTCACGGATGCCGCGGAGCACCGGCCCGACGTGCACCGGGAACAGGGTCCGGCCGGGGAGGTTCCAGGGGGGCGGCCGCCCGAACAGGAACCGGTAGATCCCGGGGCCGAGGCGCGGCCCGAGGTAGTGGAACGGGCTCCACTCGTGGCCGCCGATCGGCGAGTACCAGTTGGTCCAGGACAGGAACACCACACCGCCGGGGCGGGTCACCCTGAGCGCCTCGCGCACCAGGCCCCAGGTGTCGGGGGCGTGCTCGAGGACGTTCGACGAGATCACCCCGTCGAACGCCCCCGCCGCGAACGGCAGCCGGTCGCCGCTGCCCACGACGAACGGCAGCGACCGCGCCCCGGGGACTCGACGATCGGCGACGTCGAGCCCGACGGCCGTCGCGCCCGCCTCCCCCAGCACCACCGGCATCGCCCCCTGGCCGCTGCCCACGTCGAGCCAGCGACCGTCCAGGACCACGCCGCGGCCCCGGAGGTACCGCGGCACGAGCGAGGCCACGGCGCGCGAATACGGCATCGGGTCCCGGCGGTGGGTGCGGGCCAGCCGAAGGATGCGCCCGGCCTCCACGAGGCCCGGCCCCTCGGGCATGCGCGAGCGTGCGGTCACCGCCGGTACCCGTAGTGCGCGAGGAGGGGGAGCGTGAGCGCCGTCACCAACGAACGCTGACCGGTCGGCATCGCCGTCGTCCACTCGGTGTCGGCACGGAGCTCGATCGTTCCCTCGGCGAACCGCACCGGGTTGCCGGCCACCGTGTGCGCCGGGCGGAGACTCGCCGAATGCCCGTCGAGGAACGAGAGGTCGACGTCGCCGAGGCCGAGCTCCCGGGCGAGCCGGGCCAGCCGTCCCGCGGGGTCGCGGACCAGGTCCTCGTACCGGATGAACGCGTACGGGCCGAGCAGCCGGCTGGCCTCGGCGGCGAGGTTGGCGACGTCCCAGGCCATCGCGCTCCGCACGACCGGGAACCGGGGCATGTCCTGGTGCCGCCACGTGATCTCCGGCCGGCGCCGGACCCGGCGCCAGGAGAACGCCACCGCCCGGCTGTCGCGCACCAGGTGTGCCACCCGGACGTCGAGCCCGGCCTGCCGCAGGACGTACAGGTGCTGCGGGTCCTTGGTCGAGTCGACCAGGAAGCGCGCTCCGGAGACCTCCGCCATGCCCCGGTACAGCGCGCCCACCACACCCAGATAGCGTTCGAACGCCCCCCGGAACCCGGCGGTCCATCCCCCCGAGAGCATCCGGGGGATGCTCCAGACGGTGTCCACCCGGCGCTCGTCGCGCCCCACCGCCACCGGGTCGACGCCGCCCCACCCGCCGAAGGCGGCCGCCACCACGTCGTTCCAGAACGGGCATTCGCGGAACGGCCGCCCGCACCCGCACAGCTGGTTGCCGCGGAAGCCGCGCTCCCACACGTGGCGGAGCTCGCCGAACGAGGCGAACCCCTCGATCCGGCCGAGGAGCCTGTCGAGAAGCGTGCTCCCCGTGCGGGCGTAGCCACCCACGAACACGACCCGGACCGGCGTCCCCATCAGGCCGCATATTCTCCGGACGGAGGGGTTCGGGGCCAACCTCGGACGGGGCGTCCGGTAGGTCGGAGCGCGTTTTCACCGGCTGGTTTGCTGGGATATTCTGGCCGCCGATGCGGGGAGCCGGATGAGACGCGTGCTCGGCTACGTCCTGTTCGTCCTCGGCTTGACGTTCGTCTTCCTCTCCCCGTTCCTCCGGTTCTACACCCTCCCCCGGGTCGAGAAGGCGCCGACGGACGTCGACCAGACCGTCACCTCGGACGGCGCCGGCAGGTACTTCAGCGCGCAGAAGCTGTCCGGGGTGGGCCCGGTCCCCATGGAGGCCATCGAGCGCTACAAGGGACAACCGCAGCAGTCCACCGACACCGTGGCGGTCATCGACTACGAGGAGCACCTGTTCGACCAGACGACCAGCGACAACATCGACTACGACAAGGAAGTCTTCGCCATGAACCGGACCTCCGGCGAGGCGGAGAACTGCTGCGGGGAGACGCCGAAGCACTCGGGGGTGGAGCTGAAGTTCCCCTTCGGCACCCAGAAGATCACGTACCAGCTGTGGGACGCGGGATCGGACGGCGCCTACCCCGCCAAGTACGCGGGGACGGAGACGCTCGACGGCGTCACCGTGTACCGGTTCCACCAGGAGACCGGGGACGTCAACATGGGCTTCCTCAACCTGCCCGGAAGCATCATCGGCAAGGGGTCCGGAAGCGTCGCGACACAGCGCATGTACAACGCGTCGATCGACGCGTGGGTCGAGCCGACGACCGGAGCCATCGTGAAGGGCAGCAAGCACGTCATGCAGTGGGCGGAGTTGAACGGACAGAAGGTGCTGGCGTTGGCGGACGTCACGGTGACCTACAACCCCCCCACCGTCGAGAAGCTGACGGGCGACGCCAAGACGAACAAGGACCAGCTCCAGCTGGTGGGGACGACGCTGCCCATCGTGCTCCCCATCGTCGGGATCATCCTGGCGGTGGGCGGCGTGCTCCTGCTCCGCAGGCCCAGGGGCCGGCCGGTTCCCGGCACGAGCTCCTCGGACACCGAGACGACGGAGCCGGACGAGACCCGGGAGGGGAGCTCCACGAAGGCCCCCGAGACCGCCGACGCATCCGAGGGATCCCCCTCCGACGACGATGCCGCGCCCGCCGGCGTGAAACCGGGTGACTCGGCCGAGCCCGCCGACACGTAGGCGCGTCACGGAGCACGCCCGGCCACCGACCGGACCGGAGTCCCCGGCGGCCGCCGCGGTGCGGTCCGCGCCGGGGTTCGCCGCCCGCCACGCCCTCGGCCTGACCGGGGTCGCGCTCGCGCTCGTGGTCATGTGGCCGCTGCTGGGGCCCGGCTTCACGCTCGTGTACGACATGGTCTTCGTGCCCTCGCCCCACGCGGGCGCGGGCCTCCTCGGCCTCGCCGGCGGCTACCCGCGGACCGTCCCCACGGAGGCCATCGTCGCCGCCTTGTCGTGGGCGGCAGGCGGCCAGGCGGTCCAGAAGGCGGCGCTCCTCGCCATCGTGGTGGCCGGCGCCGTGGGCGCGGGCCGGCTGGTGCCGTCGGAGCGACGACTCCCCCGGGTGGCGGCCGGGGTGCTGTTCGTCTGGAACCCGTTCACGTACGAGCGCCTGCTCCTCGGGCAGTGGGCGCTGCTCCTGGGCACGGCCGTGGTGCCGTGGGCCCTGGGGACCGCGATCAGGTGGCGGCGCGGCGAGCGGGGGGCGGGATGGCGGATGGTGCTGTGGTTCGCGGCGCTGACCGCCGCGTCGCCGTACACCGGCGTCATCGGCGGGGTGACCGCGCTGCTGTGCGCGACGTGGCCGGGTGGAGAGCGCGCGCCGGCCGACCGGCCGCGGCGCGGCGCGGCGCTCGTGGGTGCGTTCGTCGTGGTCAACCTGGTGTGGGCCCTGCCCGCGGTGCTTCATCCCGCCGTCCCCGACCGGCCCCGGCTGGCCGTCGAGCTGTTCCGGGCCCGGTCGGACTCGCCGCTCGGGACGGTGGGCAGCCTCCTGTCGTTCGGCGGGCTGTGGCGAACCGACCTCGCCCCGCCCGGCCGGGGCACCGTGGCCTGGCTCCCCGCGTTCGTCCTGATCGCAGGCGTGGCGGCGTTCGGCTGGCGGACGCTCCGGGAGCGGACACCGACGGGCTGGCGCCGGGGACTGGTGGCGGCGGCCGTGATCGGACTCGTCCTGGCGGCGGCGCCGTCGCTGCCGGGAGCCAACGCGGCGATGCGCTCGGTCGCCGCCCACGTGCCGGGTGCCGGGTTCCTCCGGGATTCCCAGAAGTTCGTCATCCCGTGGCTGGCCCTCGCGGCCGTGGGGTTCGGTTGCGGCGTCGATCGCATCCTCGAACGACTTCCGGCCCGACGGGCCACGGCGGCCGGGGTGGTCCTCGCCGTGATGCCGCTCGCGCTGGCCCCCACGCTCGCGTTCGGTGCCTGGGGGCGGCTGCACACGACGCACTACCCGAGGTCCTGGGACGTGGTCCAGAGGGTCACGGCGGCCGACGCGGCCCCCGGGGCGATCCTGGTGCTCCCGTGGCATGCGTACTCGCCGTTCCCGTGGAACCCCGGCCTGGCCGTCCACCAGCCGGCGGCCCTGTTCTTCGGCAGGCGGGTCGTCGCCGCCACGGCCCTCGAGGTCTCGGGGTACCGCCTGCCCGGCGAGGACCCGTGGTCCCGGTTGGTGGACGGCCCGGTGGCGGACGACCGCCCCCTCGCTCCCCGCCTGGCCGACCTGGGCATCCGGGACGTGGTGGTGTTCGACGGGCTTGGGTCGGGGGAGGCCCGGCGGAGCGTGGCCGGGCTGCCGCCGGTCCGGACGTTCCCCGACCTCCGCCTGTACCGGGTGCCGGGCGCCGTGCGCATCCCGCGGTTCGCCGAGACGCCGGCGGGGCCGGTGGTGGCCGGAGACGTCCTTGCGGTGGGGCTGGTCGTCGTCGCGACGGCGGTCCTGATCGGGGGCGTCCTGCGCCGCCGAAACGGCGCCCGGCACGATGGCAGCGGCTCGGAACCCCCTGTTATGCTCGGCCCGGATCACCACCCGGGGAGCAGCCGAACGTGAACTGGCGGGGACTCGTGATCGCGGGCATCGCGGCGTTGTTCATCGCGTTCTTCGGCGCATACTTCGTTGTCGCCAGCCAGAATCCGGCCTCGAGCGTCCCGGGCCCGGGGTTCGTGTACGGCAGCCCCACGGTCGCCGCGCCCTAGCGACGGTTCGGGAGGCCGGTCGCTCAGGCCGGCTCGACGGCGGGCGGCGTGATCACGTCGACACCGACCGCGACCGGCACCGGGGCCGTCGCCTCGACCAGCACGGATTCGAACGCCGACGCCGTGTCGTCCCACCGGAACCTGGCGGCGCGCTCGCGGGCGGCCGCGCCCAGCCGGTCGCGGAGCTCCGGTGACGACAGCACGCGCCGGAGCCCGTCGACGAACCCCTCGTAGTCCGCGGCCAGCACGCCGGTGGCGCCGTCGACCACCGACTCGGCCAGGCCGCCCGACCGCGAGGCGACCGCCGGAGTGCCCTCAGCCGCCGCCTCCACGACGGCGAGCCCCCAGCCCTCCTTCACCGACGGGATCGCGAGGGTCCAGGATTCGCGGAGCAGCCGTACCTTCACGTCGTCGGGAACGAACCCGTCGAACCGCACCACGTCGGTCACGCCGAGGCGTTCGGCCTCGCGGGCCAGCCGGGAGTCCCATGCGCCCTGCCCGGCAACGTGGACCGAGAGCCCCGGGAACTCGTCCCGGAGGTCGGCGGCGGCCCGGAGCACCAGTTCGATCCGCTTGTGGGGCACCAGCCGGCCGAGGAACAGGATCGACGGCTCGCGCGTCCGGCGTGCGACGGGTCCCGGCAGCGGATCGGGGGCCCCGTTGTGGA
>DATBHM010000249.1:0-1761 GCA_036557505.1 Actinomycetota bacterium
TCGCATTCGCCGCGCGCGTGCCCGCTCCGGAGAACGATGAGAAGGACGACCGCAAGCGCGCGCCGCGGCGGATCGACCGGCTCGCCTACAAGCTGGACAACGAAGGGTGGACCATCGACCGGCCGCACCACATCCACATCGTGCCCGCCCACGGCTCCGGCGAGGTCGTCCAGCTGACGTCGGGGGACTTCGAGGACCTCCGGCCATCGTGGTCGCCGGACGGCGAGCGGCTCGCGTTCGCCTCGGCTCGCCACCCCGATTGGGACATCGTGCCCGGCGAGGACATCTACGTCGTCCCCGCCGCCGGCGGCGCGCCCGAGCTCCTCACGGCCACCGACGGGAGCGCCTCGCTCCCCTCGTGGTCCCCCGACGGCTCCCTGGTCGCCTACACGTTCACGCCGGGGGTGTTCGACGACCCCCGGCACACCCAGGTGGGGGTGGTCGACGTCGCCACGCGCGACCGCCGGCTGTTGACCGAGACGCTCGATCGGAACTCGTCGCCCTACCCCGAGATCCGTGAGCCCCTCTGGGAGGGCGACGACCTCCTGTTCGCCGTGGAGGACTCCGGCAACACGCACCTGTACCGGGTCCCCGCGGACGGATCGGCTCCACCGGAGCTCGTCGTGGGCGGGGAGCGGTCGGTCACCGGTTACGACGTCGTGGGCGGCACGCTCGTGCACACGTTCACCACACCGACCGCGCTTTCCGAGCTGTACGCGGGGGAACGACAGCTGACGAACGTCGGCGCGGCGTTCGCCGCCGGGCGCGAGCTGGTCGCGCCGGAGCGGTTCACCGCCATCTCCCCCGACGGCACGGAGGTCGAGGCGTGGATCGTCCGGCCCGCCGGCTTCCAGGAGGGGCGGAAGGCCCCGACGCTGCTGAACATCCACGGTGGCCCGTTCACCCAGTACGGCAACAAGTTCTTCGACGAGTTCCAGGTGTACGCCGGCGCCGGCTATGCCGTCGTGTACTGCAACCCGCGCGGCTCCTCGGGGTACAGCGAAGCGTGGGGCCGCGCGATCCGGGGGCCCGTCGAGGGCGGCCCCGGCTGGGGCACCGTCGACTACGAAGACGTCATGGCCGTCATGGACGAAGCCATCAAGCGCTTCGACTTCGTCGACCCCGACCGGCTCGGGGTCATGGGCGGCTCGTACGGCGGGTACATGACCTCGTGGATCGTCGGCCACAACGACCGCTTCCGCGCGGCGATCTCGGAGCGGGCGGTGAACAACCTCCTGGCCGAGGGCGGCTCCAGCGACATCGCCATCTTCTGGAAGGGCTACATCGGCGCGCATCCGTGGGAGGCCCCGGATGCCTACCGGCAGATGTCGCCCTCCACCTATGCGAAGGACATCACCACGCCGCTCCTGATCCTGCACTCGGAGAACGACCTCCGGTGCCCGGTCGCCCAGGGCGAGGACCTGTTCATCGTGCTGCGGGCGCTCCGTAGGGAGGTCGAGTTCGTGCGGTTCCCCGCCGAGGGCCACGAGCTGTCGCGATCGGGATCGCCGGCGCACCGGGTGGCCCGCTTCGAGGTCGTGCTCGACTGGTGGGAGCGTCGCCTCGCCGACCACTGACGCGGAGGTGCCGGGGATGGCCGACCGCGGTCCGGACGCCGGGAGCGCGGAGCCGCCGTCACCTCCGCCGCGACGGGAGCGTCCGCCCGAGCACCCTCTGCTCAACCACCGGCGGCTCGACCGCGCCGCCTGCCTGATCCTGCTCGGGTGCACGTTCACTCTCTTCCTGCTGATGTGGTTCCCG
>DATBHM010000250.1:0-14045 GCA_036557505.1 Actinomycetota bacterium
GAAGGGCCGCGCCGCCGCGGCCCTTCGCGCGAGGTTCACGAGGTTGGCCCGGATCATCCGGTTCACCATGACCCGCGTCATCCGGCGCACGACCGGTCGCAGCCAGTACGGGACGTAGTTCTGCGGCCGGACCTCGCCGTCGTAGGCGAGCACCGACCCGGTCCCGGAGGGCTCGATCGTGTACCGGTGGGCGAACCGGGCGTACCAGGTCTTCCCATGGGTGCGCTCGAACGTCGAGTCCGTGTCGAACCCGAACCGCCGGCCCGGGTCGGCCTCGACCACGGAGGAGCGGTCGTGGAACGTCCCGTTGCCGTTCTCGCCGCTCGAGGTGAACGTGTCCCCCACCTTCGCGAGCCGCGAGGGCGCGTCCATGCTCAGCAGTCGGAACGTCTTCCGCGGTGCGTCCTTCCCGCCCCACTCGAGGCTCGTCGTGAGGTCGGCGAGGGTGTCGTACAGCGCCCCCGGGGACGCGTCCGACCGGACGGAGACGTGAAACGTCAGCGCCGGCTCCGTGCCGTTCATCGGGAACCCTCGGCCGCATACGCCGCGGCGTACTCGCGGGCCTTGCCCGACCAGTCGATCATCACGACCGGCTCGTCGCCCACGACCCACGCGTCGTGGTCCGGCGTGATCTCGAAGACCTCGCCCGGGCCGATGTCGAGCGTGGACCCGTCGGCCAGCTCCACGTGCAGCCGGCCCGAGAGGTTGTAGCCCACGTGCAGGAGCGGGCACCGCTCCGTTCCCATCAGCGGCCGAACGTCGTTCGACCAGCGCCATCCGGGCTGGAACGTGGCCATCCCCACCGCCACGCCGTGGACGTGGACGATGTGCTCCTCGCCGTTCGGGAACCGCTTGGTCTCCTCCGGCTGGTCGAACCTCGCCACCGATGCGCCCATCCACCGACCTCCTCCGTGTCGGGGCCGGACCCGATGCCGGCCCTGGTCGAACCGTAGGAGGGCGGCGTGGCCGCGACATGAGGAGTTCTCCTCAGCGCCGCCGTTCAGGCCTGGACGGGCTCGAGCGTCGCGAGCATCCCGTGCTGCATCGCGAACAGCGTGGCCGAGGACCGGCTGGTGGCGCCGATCTTGGCGTAGATGCGCTCGATGTGGTTGCCGGCCGTCTTGGGGGTGATGCCCAGTGTGCGCGCCACGTAGCGCGTCGACGCGCCGCGCGCGACCAGCACCAGCACCTCGACCTCCCGCGGCGTGAGCCCCGCCGGCGCCGCGGGCGGACCGGTCGTCCGGTGGCCGGACACGCCCAACACCACATCGACGGCGGCGGCGTCGAGGCGCCCGGCCCGGACCTCGGCGCGCAGGTGCCCGGCCGCGTCCTTCGGCGTCATCGCCGGCCGGTGGGGGCGAGCCTCCAGCACCGCGTGGTACACGTCGGCCGCGGCCAGGTACCGGCCGAGCAGGGGAATGTCCGAACCGCGGATGCCGCGGTGGTACCCCGAGCCGTCCAGGCGCTCGTGATGGGAGGCGGCGATCGCGGACAGCCCCGCCAGCGCCACCGGACGGCGGAGCATGCGCTCCGTGTAGTACGCGTGGAGCCGGACGCGTTCGCGTTCGCCCTCGGCGAGGGCCTCGCGCTTGTCCCAGATGCTGTTGGGGACGGCCGTCCTGCCGATGTCGTGCACGAGGCCCGCCCGGCGAACGGCGACGACGTCCCGGTCCGGCATACCGGCGGCCGCCGCTGCCCACGCAGCCAGTTCGGCGACGCCCCGGGAGTGCCCTCCGAACCAGGGCGATTTGAGGTCCACGATGTCGGCCATCACCTCGAGCACCGAGTCGACGCCCGCCTCGTCGAGGGGCGGCCTGGGCAGGGGCTCCGCATCGACGACCCGGCCCCACACGTCCTCGTCCAGGCCGGCGAGCAGCTCGGGCGCGTCGTCCGCGAACGTCCGCGACACCTCCGGGGCGAAGACGTGGCCGGCGTCGCGGCGGGCCAGCTCGACGGCGCCCTCGACGCCGCGCAGCCGGTGGTGCACCTCCGCGAAGTCGGCCATCTGCATCACCTGCACCGAGACCGGGACCTCGGCGGAGTCCCCGCGGGGCACGCCCTTGCCGTCCCACCGCGCGAAGGTGTGCGTCAGCGCATCCGCCACGCCGGGCTCGAGGCCGAGCCGGGCGGCGAGCCCGCTCGTGACCGCGCAGTGCGCCAGGAAGATGTCCTCGACCGACTTCCCCCCGCTGGCGACGATGCCTGAGGTTGCGCGGGCCCGCGCGGCCGCGGAGCCGGAGCCGGAGCCGGCGCGCTTCATCACGTACAGGAGCTGGGCGAACTGCGACGGACCGACGTGGTACATGCCGCTGCGGAACGCGATGTCGTCGCCGAACGTCCGCGCGAGCTCGAACGACTCCCCGGTGCAGACGGTGGCGAGGAGCGTCACCCAGTACGCCTCGCGACGCCGCACGTCGTCGAGGCCGAGGCGCTCAGCGAGCCGCAGGGCGATGAGGCACGCCCGGAGCACGTGTTCCATCGGTTGGCCCAGGCCGAAGTCGGACGCGAAGGACAGCGCGGCGACGATCTCGGACAGCCGGGCGCCCGACGAGGGGTCGGGACCGGGGGCGAGGCCGCTCGGCCCGGGTTCGGGCGGGCTCGACGTGGTCATGGGGCCCGAACTGTAGGGCGGGCGGACGGATTCGGCGAGCGTCAGCCGCGCCAGGGGGCCCACCGGAACCGGCGGACCGAGACGAACACACCGACCACGGCCCAGATCGCCATGACCAGGACGTCGCTCCAGGCCCATCCGGTCACACCCGGGCGGGCATCGAAGGCGGAGAACGTCGCCACGATCATGTGCCGCACGGGGAAGAACCCCGACACCGTGGCCAGCCCCGACCCCGCCCGGATGGGGAACCACAGCCCCGACAGGAACAGCAGCACGAAGAAGACCGTGCTGGCGATGGGCCCCGCGGCGTCCTGGTTCGGGATCAGGGTGCTGGCGGCGACGCCCAGCGCGCTGAAGCAGGTCGCCCCGACCGCCAGGGCCACCACCAGCGCCGCCGGGTTGGCCGGCATGGAGACGCCGAAGGCGACGGCCCCCACCGCCAGCACCAGGACCACCTGCACCACGGAGATCAGGAGCGAGTTGCCGAACAGCCCGGTCAGCATCATCCACGTGGGCAGCGGGCTGAGGCGTGCCCGCTTGAGCAGCCCGGCCTCGCGCCGCACCACCAGGCTCACCGCGAGCATCGTGAAGCAGGCCGACATGACGCCGTAGGCCATGAAGCCCGGCACGTAGTACTGGATGACCCGGATGTTGCCGAGGAACCCGATCCGCGAGTGACCGGCGGTCGCTCCCAGCAGGACGAGGAACAGCAACGAGAACCCCACCGTGAACGCCGCACCGACCGGGTTCAGCCAGAAGCTCAGCTGCGCGTATCCGACCTGGTCGAGGGCGAGCCGGAGGTCGCGGGCCCTGCTCCGCGTCGGGGCCGCGGTCGCGCTCACCCCGGCCTCCCCGCCCGAACCCTCGGTGCCTCCCCGGCGGGCTCCGGTTCACTCGCCGAGCCGGTCAGCTCGAGGTACACGTCCTCGAGCGACTCCCGCGTCACGGTCAGCCCGACCAGGTCGACGCCACCGTCGAGCGCCCACCTGGTGAGCCGGGCCAGGACCTCGATCTCCCGGTTCGTGGCGATCTCGAGCAGTCCGTCGCGGCCGCCGGTGACCTGCACGGGGAGGTCCGACGCGGCGAAGCCCGGCGGGAGGTGGAACCGGATCCGGGCCTCCGCGCGGTCGCGGCCTCCGAGCGAGCCCGGCGCGCCCTCGGCCACGATCGTGCCGTTCGCGATGATGGCCACGCGGTCGGCGAGCGCCTCCGCCTCGTCCATGTAGTGCGTCGTGAGGATCACGGTGGTGCCCCCACCCGACAGCGCCCGGACAAGCTCCCAGGCGCCTCGCCGCGCCGACGGGTCGAACCCGGTGGTCGGCTCGTCGAGGAACAGCACGTCGGGATCGCCCACGATCCCCAGGCCCATGTCCAGGCGCCGCTGCTGCCCGCCGGAGAGCTTCTTCACCTTGGTGCCGGCCTGCGTGCCCAGCCCGACGAGCTCGATGATCTCGTCGACCGGACGCGGGTGGGGGTACGGGCCGGCGTTCCTGGCGAGCGTGCGGCGGACCGTGAGGAACGGCTCCACCGACAGCTCCTGGAGGACGATGCCCATCCGTTCACGGAGCTCGCGCGACGTCGACCGGTCGGCCGGGTCGAACCCCAGCACGCGCACCGTCCCGCGGTCGCGCTCCCGGAATCCCTCCAGGATCTCGACGGTCGTCGTCTTGCCGGCGCCGTTCGGTCCGAGGAGGGCGAAGACCTCTCCCCGCTCCACCTCGAAGGCCACGTCGCGAACGGCCTCGACCGCGCCGTAGCGCTTGGACAGGCCGTCCACGACCACGGCGGAGGCGCTCGATGTCATGTACCAATTACCCCAGTTTGTCCGGCGAAATGTCAAACGCGCGGGAGGCGTTCCGTCCGCGGAGGGCGTAGCGGGTTCGGAAGGCGCTCACGCCCTGCCGTTGAGGAAGAACGTCGCCGCCTCGCCCTTGCCCTTCAGCTGCACGCTCCCCCGGGGCTCCGTCGCGAACCCCCCGCCCAGTGCGCGGGCGACCTGCTCGGAGACGTGGATGCGGTTCGGGTCGGACGTGGACTCCAGCCGGCTGGCGACGTTCACCGTGTCGCCCCAGACGTCGTAGACGAACTTCCTGGTACCGATCACGCCCGCCACCGCCGGGCCCGTGTGCAGGCCGACGCGGACGCGCCACTGCGTCTCCCCCACGACGTCCATCATCCCCAACGCGAGCTCGGCGACCGCCTCGACGTGATCGGACCGCCCGCCCGGGAGCCCACCGACGGCCAGATAGGCGTCGCCGATGGTTTTGATCTTCTCGACGCCGCTTCGCTCGCAGAGGAGGTCGAAGCTCGAGAACAAGGTGTTGAGCTCGGTGACCAGCACGTGCGGATCGAGGTGCGACGAGGTCTCGGTGAAGCCCACGATGTCGCTGAACAGCACGCTCACCTCGGGGTGACGGTCGGCGATGACCCGCTCCCCCGCCTCGAGCCGGTCGACGATCCCCTGCGGGAGGATGTTCAGCAGGAGGGCCTGCGACCTGGCCTTCTCCGCCTCGAGCTCGCGGGTGAGCCCGGACAGGAGCTTGGACGTGGCGTCCTGCATCTCCTCCATCTGCCGGACGTTCTCGTCCATCCGGGCGAGCTTCCTCACCAGCACCCGGTTCTCCTTGTCGAGCGCCTCGAGGCGCGCGTCGGGGTCCGCGCTCATCCGGCCGGCCCCGCTACGCCGACTCGCCGATCAGGACGGCGACCACCGTCTCGTTGTGGAACCGCGTGGCGCCGGGCGCGATCGGCGCGATCTCGCCGAAGCAGTAGAACCCGGAGATCGGGACGTCCTCCCCCAGCTCGGTGCGGGCGATGTCGACCTCCCGTCCCGTTCGTGTCCCCAGCACCAGCTTGCGGATGGCGCACGAGAACACCAGCGCCGCCGCCGGCCCGGCGGGCCCGGGGAACCCGGCCCGGGCCTTGTCGATAGCCGATTTCGTGCCGGCGAAGATCTCGTCCGTCACCGCCACCGTCAGCCGGACCTCCACGCCGTTCGGGATCCCGCCGGTCACGACGACCGTTCCGGCATCGACGTCGGAGGCCAGCGGAACCCGGAGGTAGAAGTCGTCCCCGGCTCCCTCGTACACGGCGAGCGGGTTGGCCGGAGTCGGCCTCCCGCCCTCGCCCAGGTACCGCTGGTAGAAGGCGAGCGCGGGCTCGTCGTCGATGGTGCGGATCACGTTGCCGACCGACTCCGTGACCCGTCCCCTGGCCCCGATCGGCCGCCATCCTGTGTCGACGCCGAACGAGAACGACAGCGGACCCGAGAACAGCAGCACCACCGCCGCGTCCTCCAGGACGCTGTCGTTGCAGAACTGCCGGGCGACGCGCGGTTCGTCCGGAGGGGTCCGCGGGGCGGATCCGCCCCCCAGCACGGGAACATCCGGTCCGAGCGCCCCCTGGAGCTCGCGGAGCGTGTCGGTGGGGTCGTCCCCGGTGATGCACGGGACCGCGATGCACAGCCGGGGCGGCTGCGTGGTGCCGGCGAGCGCCCGGTCGAGCGCCGCGCGGGCGGCCGCCGCCGGCCCCGCGGACACGCCCTCCCCGAAGCCCGCGGTGATCTCGATCGTGTCCGATGCGAACAGGGCGAGCGCCACGGAGTCCTCCTGGAATCCGAGCACGGACGTCATCTCGCCCGCGGAGGTCGAGCCGGCCAGCTGGATGTCCGGGTGGGCCGCCCGGACGGCGGCGACCAGGGGCTGGACGTCCGTGTCGTACGTGCAGAACAGCAACCCGGCCCGGGCGCGGTCGCCGCCCAGCTCCCGCTCGCACCGCCCGAGCGCCTCCCCGATCGCCACCACGGGATCGATGTCGCCGCTGTGCCCGACCGCCATCCGGAACATGGCCGTGATTATGCCCGCCCGGCCCGGTCCGCCGGCGTTCGCCCGCGTCGGTCGGGCTGGCTAGCATGTCGGCCATGGACTGGAAGCTCGAGCTCATCCCCGTCCCGGTCACCGACGTCGACCGGGCCAAGTCGTTCTACGTGGACCGGGTCGGGTTCGACGCCGACCACGACCACACCGTGCACGAGGGACTGCGCTTCGTGCAGCTCACGCCGCCCGGTTCGGCCTGCTCGATCGTGATGGGGGTCGGCATCACGGAGATGGAACCCGGCTCGCAGCGGGGTCTGCAGATGGTGGTCGACGACATCGATGCCGCGCGGCAGCACCTCGTGGATCACGGCGTCGAGGTCAGCGAGGTGGACCACCAGCCGTGGGGGGACTTCGTCTTCTTCTCGGACCCCGACGGCAACAGCTGGGCCGTGCAGCGCATCCCGCCCCGGGACTGAGGGCGGAGCGCGCGGATGCGGGCGATCAGGCTGCACCCGCCGGGCGGCGTGGACGGACTCCGCCTGGACGACGTCGACGCGCCGTCGCCCAGGCCGGGCGACGCGATCGTCCGCGTCCACGCCGCGGCCATCACGCGCGACGAGCTGGAGTGGCCGACCGACCGGCTCCCGGCGATCCCCTCGTACGAGTCCTCGGGGGTGGTCGAGGCGGTCGGTGAGGTCGCCGGCGACGTCGCCGTCGGCGACGAGGTCTTCGCGCTGCACGGGTTCGACCGGGACGGCGCGGCGGCCGAGCTGTCGGTCGTGGCCGCCGCGTTCCTCGCCCCCAAACCGCGGTCGCTGGGGCACGTGGA
The DNA here is from genome assembly GCA_036557505.1 of Actinomycetota bacterium. Lineage (GTDB taxonomy): Bacteria > Actinomycetota > UBA4738 > UBA4738 > JACQTL01 > DATBHM01. The sequence goes on from DATBHM010000250.1 coordinate 7,256, forward strand.
GGCGGCGGCCGTGCCCCTCGCGGGGCTCACGGCATGGCAGGGGCTGTTCGACCACGGACGGCTCGAGGGCGGCCAGCGCGTCCTCATCCACGGCGCCGCCGGCGGCGTCGGCGGGTTCGCCGTACAGCTCGCGCGCAGCCGCGGGGCGCACGTCGTCGGGACGGCCTCGACGCACAACGTCGACGCGGTCCGGGCGCTCGGCGCCGACGAGGTCGTGGACCACACGTCCGTGCGGTTCGAGGAGGCGATCCAACCGGTGGACGTCGTGTTCGACACGGTGGGCGGGACACTGCTCGAACGCTCCCCGGGCGTGCTCAAGACGGGCGGCCGGCTGGTCTCGGTCGCCGCCGAGCCGCCCGAGGGGTCGGGGGGCGTGTACTTCGTCGTGGAACCGAGCCGCGACCAGCTCGTGGAACTGGCCCGTCTGGCCGACGCCGGCGACCTCCGGCCGGCGATCGACGCGGTGTTCCCGTTGGAGAAGGCCCGGGCGGCATTCGAACGGAGCCTCGAACCCACCGGACGTCGGGGCAAGATCGTGCTGCGGGTGCGGGAGGACTGAGGGATGGCGCCGGACGGGCACCACCGGCTGCTCCGGTCGCTCCATGTTTCCGGGACGCCGCTCGTCCTGCCGAACGCGTGGGACGTGGTCTCCGCCCGCGCCGTGGCGGAGGCGGGGTTCCCGGCGGTGGCCACCAGCAGCTCGGCGGTCGCCGACGTCCTCGGGTACGAGGACGGCGAGCGAGCGCCGGCGGACGAGATGCTCGCCGCGGCCGCCCGGATCGCCCGCGCGGTGGACGTCCCCCTCACGGTCGATGCCGAGGCCGGGTACCGGATGGAGCCGGCCGAGCTCGTCGACCGCCTCGGCGCCGCCGGAGCGTCGGGGTGCAACGTCGAGGACACCGACCACGCGACCGGAGCCGTCACCGGCGCCGACGAGCACACAGCGAAGCTCGCAGCCATCCGTGCGGCCGCCGGCCCGGACGGGCTGGTCGTGAACGCCCGCGTCGACGTGTTCCTCCGGAACCGCTCGCGGCCGCAGGCCGACCTGCTGGACGAGGGCGTGGCGAGGGCGAACGCGTACCTGGCCGCCGGCGCCGACTGCGTGTACCCGATCTTCCTCGCCGACGACGCCGTGATCGGGCGGTTCGTCGAGGCGGTCGACGGCCCGGTGAACATCCTGGCGACCCCGGCCGCGCCGCCCAACGACCGCCTGGCGGAGCTCGGGGTGGCACGCATCAGCTACGGCTCGGGGCTCCACTCGCTGACCATGGCCCGCTTCGCCGAGCTCCTGGCATCGATCGCCCGGTAGCCGGAGCGCCACGGGTCTGGAATCCACGGGCCCCTCGCGGCGTTGCACCCTCAAGACCCCGACGATCAGACGGAGCGACGCCCATGGCCACGAACTGGAACCAATCGATCATCGACGAGTTCCGCGCCAACGAGGGGCGCGTCGGCGGGCCGTTCGAGGGCCGACCGCTCCTCCTGCTCCACCACACCGGCGCGAAGACGGGCACGGAGCGGGTCAACCCGCTCGCCTACCAACGGCTCGAGGACGGGAGCTGGGCAGTGTTCGGCTCGAAGGGCGGCGCCCCCACGAACCCCGACTGGTTCCACAACGTCAAGGCGAACCCCCGCGTCCGTGTCGAGGTCGGCACGGAAACCCACGACGCCGTCGCCCGGATCGCCGACGGCGACGAGCGCGATCGCATCTGGACGCGCCAGAAGGAGCTCATGCCGGGGTTCGCCGACTACGAGGACAAGACTCCCCGCACGATCCCCGTCGTCATCCTCGAACCGGTGGACGCCGAGGACGACGCCACGCGTTCGGCCTGACCGGACTCGGGGATCAGCGCGTCGTCACCACGACGATCTCGTCGTCGTGGGTCAGGTGCAGGCGTTCCGACTTCTCGGGGTTCAGCACGACCACCCCGTCGGACGCCCGCCGGTAGCCGAGGGCGCTCTCCCGGAAGAAGTTCCCCGCGGCGACGACCTCGGCGAAGGTGACCGGACCGTTCGGGGCGAACCGGCCCGCCGGCCGCATCACGATCGAGGCGCCTTCGGCGTCGAACAGCTCGTCGAACACGTCCCGGAGCTCCGCCCGTTCGGAGAGCTGCGCCAGCATCAGGCTCGCCAGCTGGTCGCTCACGATGAAGTCGTCGACGCCGGCCATCTGGGCGATGTGGACGTTCCGCTGGTCGATGACCTCGGCGACCAACCGAACCTCCGGCGCGTGGCCCCGGGGCCACCTCTTCCGCAGGGCCATGAGCGTCAGCAGGGTCCGGGCGTCGGCGTCCTCCGGCGTCATCCCCCTGCGATAGCCGAGCAGGATCCCCTGGTCGAACGTCTCCTCTCCCAGCAGGTCGCCCAACAGCTCGGGCCCGCCGCCCAGCCACTGCACGTCGAAGGTGGAGTTCACGAGGTTGAGGTCGATCGCCGTGTCGACGGGGTCGACCAGCGCCGGATCGACCACGACCGTGAACCGCGAGCCCGGCGACAGGAAGTCGTCGAGCTCCTGCAGGACCCGCGGCGCGAGGGCGCTCCAGCCCACCATGAGGATGCGCTGCGGCGGCTCGGGATCGGGCTCGTCCCCGTGGGCCACCTCGGGGACCGGCCGGCGTGCGCCGAACACGAACCTCGAGTCGTCCTCGACCAGCGCGACGACCTGGTCGCCGGGCTCGATCACGTGATCGGGCGGCGGATTCAGCACGACCCCGCCGTCGGTCAGCAGGCCCATCACCGCGGCCCGGTCGAACGCCTGCATCGCCTCGGCGTACGTCGCGCCGTGCAGCTCCGGGAACTCCCGCAGGTACATCTCGTCGCCGTCGAAGTCGAGGAGCTCCCGGAACACCTGCGTCAGCCCGTGCTCCCGGCAGGCCTGCGCGGTGACCTCCGCGATGATCCGGTCGGAGTTCACCGCCAGGATCGCGCCGTCGGTCACCGCCTCCAGCGTGTCGGCCTGGGCCGGCGACTGCATCTCGACCACCACGGGCACGTCCTCGAGTCCGAGGCCCAGGACCGCGAGCGACGCCTTGATCGCGCCGGCGTCTCCCTCGGCGCCGCTCATCACCAGGATCGACTTCGCGTCGGCCGCCGCGACGAGCTCGAGGTCCGCCGGCAGGGATGGATCGCCCCGCCGCCCGACCAGGCGCGTGGTCCGGAGGTCCCCCACGGCGCTCCGCAGGGTCTCCTCCAGCTCGGTCTTGTCCATGTCGGCCAGCACGACCACGGCGGCGCGCTTCTCGCTCTCGTTCGCGACCACGAGCTCGCTGACGATCGTCGGGACCCTGGGGGACCATCCCAGGATCAGGCTGTGGCCCTGCTCGATGACGTTGCTGCGGCCGCGGCGGAGCCGGTCCACCTGCTGGTCGACCGCCGCCGCGATGAGCCCGATGAGGCTGCCCGCGATGAAGATCCCGGCGAGGGTGACGAACAGCGCGACGATGCGCGCCCCCCACTTGGTGTCGTTGGCGAACGTCCCGCCGTCGAACACCCGCAGCACCATCTGCCAGAACGCCTCGAGGAGGCTGAGCGGGCCCCCTCCGTCGAACCCCGCCAACCGGAGGATCCGCGCGACGAGGGCGGCCGCCACGACGATGATCAGCGTGATCAACCCGAGGTAGCCGATGACCACCCACGCGCCGCGGGAGAGCGCATTGTCGAAGCGGTAGCGGAGCCGGGCCCGGATTCCCGAACCCTTGGGCGGGCGATCGACGGGCCCCCCATCGGGCTTCGACGACCCCCGGTACCGCCGGTTGACGGCCTTGGTCTGCCGTCCCCGCCGGGGCGGCGACGGCGTGCCGGTCGACGTGCTCATGTGTCGTGCGTCCTCCCACCCCACGCGGCGGCCATGGGTGCGCCGCTGCGACCTTCCCCGGGGCCGGCGAGGGCGTGCCGCCCGGGGCGTCCATTGAACCTTCTCCGGCGGGGGAAGGTCCAGTCTCCGAGCCGTGCGACGATGGCCCCATGGAACGCTGCACCCGAACGGGCGAGCTCCGTTTCGACCACCCGATCGAGGTGGTGTTCGGGATGTTCACGCCGGATGGCGAACGCGCCTGGGCCCGTGGTTGGAACCCCAGGCCGATCCACCCGCCCGACGACACCGGCGTTCGGGACGCGGTGTTCGCCACGGACCACGGGGGTGCTCATGCGGTGTGGTTCGTCACGGAGATGGACGAACTGAACTTCGCCGCCGAGTACGTGAGCTTCGTCGCCGGCGAACGGGTGACGAGGGTCGACGTGGCCTGCGACGCCACCGGGCCCTCGGAGACCCGTGTGGTGGTCCGCTACGTCGTCACCGGCCTGTCCGAGTCCGGGGACGCGTACGTGCGGCGGTTCGACGCCCACTTCGACGGTGAGATGCGCGACTGGCAGCGCTCCATCGCCGGGGCGCTCGACGCCGGCTGAGCGGAAGATCGGGAGACCTCCCGATGTGGCCGGCCCCCGGCGGCGGCATCCTCCTGCCCGACGACGGCGTCGTGGGGCGCCGTCCGGGCAGGGAGGAGCATCCGATGGCGAAGTTCACCGTGGGGTTCGACACGGCCGCCGCGCCCGAGCAGGTGCTGGCCGCGCTGACCGACTTCACCGACCGCCGGCCGGAGATCTGGTCCGGCCTGTCGAGGGACGCCTACGAGGTGTACGAGGTCGGCGGGACGTCGGCCGTGATCCGCGAGGGGAACGCCCGCCCCAGGGTGTGGGCCCGCGAGCGCTACGACTGGTCGACCCCCGGCCTGGTGCGGTGGGTGGTGCTCGAGAGCAACTTCTGCGCGCCGGGCAGCTCCGTCCAGGCGTCGTTCGACGCGCGCGACGGCGGTAGCCACGTCGAGATCGGGTGGAACCGGACGCCAACCACGACGGCAGGGCGGTTGATGGTGGTGTTCATGAAGGTCTTCGGGCCGGCGCTGCTGAAGACCTACGTGCGGAGATCGCTGGACGCGTACGCGGCGGCGGAGGCCCGGCCGGCGGCAGCGTGAGACGGGCGACTCGGCCGCCTACGACGGCGGGTTGGTGAACAGCGAGGAGCCCACCCCGGCCAGCAGCAGCACGAACACGACCGCGCCCGCGATCAGCACGCCGAGGATGACCCTGTCGAACAGCTTCCGGCCGGCCATCTAGAGCTTGAACCCGGTCGTCTTGAAGAACCACAGCGCGCTCGTGATCCACACGATCGTGAGCGCCGCGAACAGCAGTCCGCCCAGCGTCGGCAGCGCCCACCGCGGCATCCTCCGCCACTCCACCACGATGACCTTGGCGGTCAGCGCCCCGAAGAAGAAGCATCCGGCGATGCCGTGGACGAGGACGCGACGACCCTCGTCGAGGTGGAAGCCGAGCGCCCACAGGCAGTGGTAGGCGACGGGGATCGTCAGCAGGAACGCACCCGTCCCCGCGATGCGATGGCCGGTCCGGATCCACTTCGGCCCGCGCTTGCGGCCCAGCTTCCCGTACATGCGCAGGCCGCCGAGCAGCTGGCCGATCGCCAGCACGAATGCCGCCGTCGCCAGCCACACCTTGAGCGTGATGGTCTCCGTGAAGAACAGCGTGATCAGGCTCTGGCCGGTCGGGTCGTGCACCTTGCCGTAGATCCCGAGGCTCAGGAACACCACCGCCCCGATCGCGAGCGCGATCAGGATCCGGGCGTTGGACGAGGCCGACCTCGTGACCGCCGGAGCGGGGGCCGGCATCGGCGGCGGTGGTGGTGGCGGGGGTGCCGGGACCTGCGCCATGTCGTCTCCTCGAGCGGAGCGAGCGAACGCGCCGCACGCTAGCCCAACGCGGCGACCGGGCGCAACGGCCCGACGCTCGCGGGGTCCCCGCCGGTTCAGTGCGCGTGGCTCGCCAGCGTCGTGACGATGCCGTCCTCGATGTCCTTGGCGGCGGACTCGTCGAACCCGCCGGACAGGATGGAGAACACGGCGGGACGCCCGGTGGCCGAGAGCCCGACCCACCCGGACAGCGCGGACACGTTGTCGAGGGTTCCCGTCTTGGCCTGCACGTCGACGCCGGCGAGGCGGTGCTCGAGCGTTCCCTGACCGGGCCGCGGCAGCGAGGCGCGAAGGACGGGCCCCCAGGGCGCGCCCTGCGCGACCTGCAGGAGCTTCACGATCCCGAGCGCGGTCGCCCGGTCCGAATAGGACAGGCCGGAGGCGTCCTCGTTCGTGGTCGAGGCCCCGTGCGCCGCCGCCCACGCGTGGATCGCGGCGGCCCCCTTCGCGATCGTCCCCGGGCGCCCGGAGGCCAGGACCCCCAGCAGCTTCCCGAGGACCTCGGCGTCGAAGTTCACGGAGTCGAGGTTCTGGTCGTGGAGGATCTGGCGGAGCGGCGGCGACGAGGAGTCCGCGACCGGCTGGAGGCCGGCCGGCGCGAGGCCGGACGCGGCCTTGCCGGCGATCGACACGCCGCGGGCCTTGAGCATGTGCGTCATCGCGGCGGCGGCGACCTTCTCCGGGTTGGCCACGTGGATGCCGCGGACCGTGTTGCCCATGTACGTGAGCGCGGTGGGGAGCGCCACCTCGTCCTCCGGGAAGTCCGGCTTCCACCCCGGGGCGAACCAGTCGTGGCGGAAGTAGTCGGCGCTCCCCCGGACCGAACCGGTGATCTTGGTGACGCCGGCATCCACCACGGCGTCCGCCAGTCCGGCCAGGCGCTGCTTGGTCACCGTGGGGTCGCCCCGGCCGACCAGCCACAGCGATCCGTGGATCACGCCCTTCGAGTTGACCGACGGAGCCCGGGCCGTCAGCCGAAGGGTGGCGTCCGGGCTCATCCGGCTGAGCAGCGCCATCGACAGCGGGAGCTT
>DATBHM010000251.1:0-6262 GCA_036557505.1 Actinomycetota bacterium
GTCCGCGTACGCGTGCTCGGTGGCCCAGGCCATCGACGACGGGCTGGCCGACGGGCCGACGGTCGTCGCCGCAGGCCGCGCGCTCACGATCACCGGCGGGCACGGCCACGGCTCGTTCGCGTACGAGGTGGACGGGCCCGAGAACGTCCGCCGGGCCGTTCGCGAGCAGATGCGGGCCGGGGCCCGCGCCATCAAGGTCATCGCCACCGGCGGCGTGCTGACGCCGGGGGTGAGCGCCGACTTCACGGCGTTCACGTTCGAGGAGCTGCAGGCCGCCGCCGACGAGGCCCACAAGTGGAACCGCGGCATCGCGGCCCACGCCATCGGCGGGGCCGGCATCGAGAACGCCGTCCGGGCCGGGATCGACTCGATCGAGCACGGCTCCCAGATCAGCGTCGCCGTCGCCCGGATGATGAAGGAACGGGGCACGTTCCACGTCCCGACGATCTCGGCGCTCCGGGGCATCGTCGACAACCCCGACGAGGTCGCCGGCTACGCGGTGGAGAAGGGCGATCAGGTGATGTCGTGGCTTCGCGACTCGTTCCGGCGGGCCGTCCGGGAGGGCGTGCGGTTCGCATGCGGCACGGACTCCGGGACGCCGTTCAATCCCCACGGGAGCGCCCCGCTCGAGATCGAGCGCATGGTCGACTGGGGCCTCACGCCGCTCAAGGCCCTGCAGTCCGCGACGTCCAACGCCGCCGAGCTGCTCCGGGTGCCGGAGATCGGGACGATCGAGGTCGGGAAGGCCGGCGACGTCGTGCTGTACGACGGCGAGCCGCTCGACGAGGTCTCCCTGCTCGCCGCGCCGCTCCTGGTGCTGAAGAACGGCGACGTCGCCGGCGGCACACTCCCGTGACTCCCGACGACGTGCTGCCCGGGCTGGTCGAGGTCGCGACGGGTGGACGGCTGTGGATCGAGTCGCGGGGCGACGGGGAGACGGTGCTGCTGCTGCACTCCGGGCTGGTCGACTCGCGGATGTTCGACGCCCAGATGGCGTCGTTGGTGGACGCCGGGTTTCGGGCGGTGCGGTTCGACTTCCGGGGGTTCGGGCGGTCCGAACGGCCGGAGTCGCCGTACTCGGACCCCGACGACACGGTCGCCGTGCTGGACGCGCTGGACGTCGAACGCGCCGCGCTGGTCGGCAGCTCGAAGGGCGGCGCCGTCGCGCTCGGAGTCGCCACGGATCGTCCCGAACGGGTATTCGCGCTGGTCCTTGCCGGGTCGGGCATCCCCGGCTACCCGGACTGGTCGCCTCGGATGCGCGCCATCTGGGACGACGTCGATGCCGCGGTGAAGGCCGGCGACCTCGATCGCGCCCACGAGCTCGACATGTCTCCCTGGGTGCTCACGCTCGGCGAGCCGTCCGACGACCTCATCCGGGCGATCGGCCACGACAACGCCCACGTGCTGACCATCCCCGAGGAGCTCGAGACGTGGCCGACCGAGCCGCTCGAGCCGCGCCTGCCCGAGATCGCGGTGCCCACGCTCGTCGTGGTGGGCGATCGCGACATCCCCGAGATGCTGGCGATCGCCGACCTGCTGGCCGACCGGATCCCCGGCGCGGCGGGGCCGGTCGTGATCGGGGGCGCCGACCACCTCGTGCCGACCCGCAGGCCGACGCAGTTCGACCGCGCGATGCTGGAGTTCCTCGGCCGGTCGATGGGCAGCGCTTGACCGAGGGGTGGGAACGGGCCGAGGCGGCGCTCGCCGGCGCGAGCGTCTCGCTGGACGTGCTCGCGCTGCGGCCCGACTACCGGGTGCTGCTGGTGGTGGCCGACGGGCTGACCGGCGGGCCGTCCGACGCCGCCGGCGACGAGCTGCTGGCCCGGGCCGAACGGGACGCCATGGGCACGATCGGCGACTCGCGGGTCGAGGACCTCGAGCACGTCGCCCAGTGGAGGGAGGCGTTCCGGGCGTTCGGCGCCAAGCCCCAGCGGACCAGGAACAGCGTCGAGGCGCTGCTGCGGCGGGTGCCGGGGGGCCTGCCCCGGATCAACCGGCTGACGGACGTCTACAACGCCGTGTCGGTCATGCACGTCGTGCCGGTCGGCGGCGAGGACCTCGTCTGCTACGTGGGGCCGCCCCGTCTCGTGCGCGCGGCGGGTGACGAGGAGTTCGACACCATCGCGGCCGGCGAACCGGTGATCGAGTCGCCGGAGCCCGGCGAGGTCGTGTGGCGCGACGACCTCGGCGTCACCTGCCGGCGGTGGAACTGGCGTCAGTGCCGCCGGACCCAGCTGACCGAGAAGACGACGACCGCGGTGTTCATCCTCGACTGCCTGGCCGCCGCCGGCGAGGACGGCGCGCTCGCCGCGGGCGAGGATCTCCGGGAGCGCCTCGAGGGGACGAACCCGGGCGCGCGCTTCGCCTCGCGGCTCCTGCCGCGGGACGCCTGAAGCGGTCGCCCCGGCTCGCGTGTAGCGTTCGGCTCCAGATGGGCATCGGCGTCGGGGTGCAGATCCTCGGGCGGCCGCCGACGGCCGCCGTGTCGGCGATCGCCCGCGGCCTTGAGATGGCCGGAGCCGATTCGTTCTGGGCGCCGGACCACTGGATGTTCCTCGTGCCGCTCGACGTCTGGAACCCGTCGACGTTCCCGAGCGCGCGGCTCTTCCGCAACCCCGAGGAGAACTTCGACGCGCTCACGTTCCTCACCTGGCTGGCCGGGCGCACCCGCCGGGCCAGGGTGGGGACCGCCGTCACCGAGTCGATCCGGCGCCACCCGGCCGAGATCGCGCAGGCCGCGCTGTCGATGCACCACCTGACCAAGGGACGGTTCGTCCTCGGGATCGGCGCGGGAGAGCGGGAGAACGTCGAGCCGTACGGCCTGTCGTTCTCCGGACAGGTCAGCCGCCTGGAGGAGGCCCTGTACCTCATCCGGCTGCTGTGGACCTCGAACGGCTACGTCTCGTACGAGGGGCGGTTCTTCCATCTCGACCGGGCGGTCGTGGGGCTCGGTCCGTACCGCGGCACGTTCCCGCCGGTGTGGGTGGCCGCGCACGGTCCCCGTACGCTCCGGCTGACCGGCCGCTACGGCGACGGCTGGCTCCCCACCCACCAGATGGAACCCGAGGAGTACGCGAACCACCTCCGGGAGATCCGGAGCGCCGGGTTCGAGGCGGGCCGTTCGATGGCGGGCTTCACGCCGTCGTACGAGATGACGGTGGTCACGGCGGAGACCCACGACGCCGCCCACCACCTGCTCGACTCGAACACGCTCCGGCTGGGGGCCCTGGTCATGCCGGCGGCCCTGTGGGAACGCGAGGGCGCGCACCACCCGTTCGGGCCGGGGTTCCGGGGGGTCGTCGACTACATCCCGTCGCGGCTGGATCCCGACGAGGTCCGCCGGCACATGCGCGAGGTGCCGTTCGGGGTGCTGCACGCGGCGTTCGACCACGGGACGCCGGACCAGCTGGCCGCCCGCATCGAGTCCTACGCGGCGGTCGGCCTCCGCCACGTCGTGCTGCGGAACGTGGGTCCGCTGATCGACCCGCGACGGGCGCTGCCGTCGTTCCGGGACGTCGGGCGGATCATCCGGACGCTCGGCCGGCGGTAGCCGGCCGGAGATGGCGCGGTCCGGCGCCTCGGTGTCCCGGGCAGGCGCGTATCCAGTTCCTCGCGGCGGTCGGCCACAGGGGCCTCACCGTGGAGTCCGACGACCTCGAGGCCACGGCGGCCTGCGCGGCCCTCGGAGGAAGGGAACGGGGGCCAGGGGAGGTTGGCCCCCGTTCCACGGGGAGGACCGGGCTCGTGCCCGTGAAACCCTGCCGGGTGCGGACGCCCGGAGAACGGGTGTCGTCCCCCTCCCATCGAGCGGCCCAGGGGCGTCCGGGTCGCTCGCCCGTTTGATCGGGCGGAACGGCGCCGGAGTTGAGCCCGCCGGGATGAACATCCGGTCTTCCCGCGCGCCGGCGCCGCCCGTCCCGTGCCCCGCCGCCCGGCTCGAACCCGGCCCCCATCTGCCGGGCGGGCTCTATGCTGGGTATCGAAGGCCGAGGCGCGGGCCGTTGCGCCCGGCCCTTCGTCGGATCGGAGCCATGGGGACGCGAACGGGTCGACGCATGTGGGAGCGACGGTGCGATCGCACCGCCGTCGTCGGGCGGCGTCCCCCGGGGTCGCCGGGCCCGACACGGAACGCGTCCTCGTTCGACGGCGCCGGACCCGCGCGACGCAGCTGAACGCTCCGGAGGAACCCTCGGTGCACGAACGGTCCGGCTCGCATCCGGGCCCGCTCGTCGACCCCGACGCGGAGCAAGTGGGCGACGGCCGGGTGCCGCCGGCCCCCGATCACGTGTCGGAGCGTCCGCCGGACGTCGGTGCCGACCGCGGGCAGCCGCCGGCCGACGTGGAGCAGTGGACCGGCGCGCCCGCAGCGGAACCGGAGCCGGAGGGGGAGCCCCCGAGAGCGCGCAGTCCGTGGGTGGCGCGGGTGCCGCTGATCCTGGTCGGGCTCACGGTGGTGTTCAACCTGTGGGCCCTCCACCCGAACGCCTACACGACGACGTACGCGAACGACAGCTCGGTGCACGTGTCGATGGCGCGGTGGGCGGAGATGCGAATCAGCGAGGGCCACCTCCCCTTCGACGGATGGTTCCCCTACCTCGACCTGGGGTCGTCACGGTTCCACCACTACCAGGCGCTCCCGGCCATCCTGACCGGCGCCGCCGGCGCCGTGGTCGGCACCGAGGGTGCGTTCCACTGGCTCACGTACCTGCTGATCGCGCTGTGGCCGATCTGCATCTACTTCAGCACCCGCCTGCTGGAGTGGGAACCGTGGGTCGCCGCGATTGCGGCCGTCGTCTCCCCGCTCATCGTCAGCCAGCCGAGCCTCGGCTATGAGTGGACGAGCTACACCTGGGGCGGCTACGGCCTGTACACGCAGCTGTGGGGGATGTGGTTGCTGCCGTTCTCATGGGCGCTGACCTGGCGCGCGGTGTCGGGGCGGGGCCGGTACTGGCCGGCCGCGCTCGTCACGGCGCTCACCATCGGCGCGCACCTGCTGACCGGTTACCTGGCCCTGCTGGTGATCGGGGTGTGGGTGCTGATCAGGCCGTCGCAGTTCCTGCGCCGTGTGGGGCGCGCCGCGCTGGTCGGCGCCGGGGCGCTGCTGGGCGCCGCGTGGATGCTGGTGCCCCTCCTCACCGACGCGAAGTGGACGACGCAGGACCCGTTCTCCCGGGGGAACCCGGCCTACGACTCGTTCGGGGCCTGGAAGATCCTGTCGTGGCTGGTGTCGGGCGCGATCTTCGACAACAAGCGGATCCCGATCGTCACCGTGCTCGCCGGGATCGGGCTGATCGTCTGCTGCGTGCGGTGGCGCCGGGACGAACGGGCCCGGGCGGTCGTCGCCGCCGGGACGCTCAGCATGCTGCTGTTCTTCGGACGGCCGACCTGGGGGGCGGCGCTCAAGGTGCTGCCGGGGAGCGGGGACCTGTTCCTGCGCCGCTACATCTTCGGCGTCCACCTGGCGGGCATCGTGCTGGCCGGGGTGGGCGCCGTGTGGGCGGGCGGCGCGGTCCGGCGGTTCGCCCTCCGGGTCCGCGAGCACGCGGCCGGGCGATGGCGGCCCGTCGTCGCCACCGGGCTGGTGGTGGTGCTGGCGCTCGCCCTGATCGGGCCGGCGTTCGCCGATCGGGGGGTGTACGCGGCGCGGCAGTTCGCCTGGGTGGGCGTCCAGCGCAACGCGGAGGCGACCGACGGCGCCGACGTCCGGACGCTCGTGGACAAGGCCGAGTCGCTCGGCCCGGGGCGGCTGTTCGCAGGGCAGGGGGCCAGCTGGGGGCACGGGTACATGGTGGGGTTCGTCCCCCTCGACATCGAGATGCTGTACTCGCTGACGGACGCCGTGGGGTTCAACCGGCCCACGTGGTCGCTCTCGTCGAGCGTGACGCACTTCTTCGACTCGGCCGACCCGGCGCAGTACCAGCTGTTCGACGTCCGATACATCATCGAGCCCTCCACCGCGACACCGCTCGTCCCCGCGACCAGGGTCATGGAGCGGGGGCGGTACGTCCTGTACGAGGTGCACCGGGCGACCGGGTACTTCGACGTCGTCGACGCCATCGCGCCGATCGAGGCGGACCGGACGGACCTGGGGACGCAGATGCAGTCGTTCCTCCGGTCGGCGCTGATCGGCGAGGGGCGCTATCCGACCGTGGCCTTCGCGGGAGCGCCGGGGGCCCCGCCCACGCTCCGGGCGGGCCAGTCGGCGTCCGGTCCGGCGGGGAAGGTGCTCTCCGAGGTGGACGACCCCGACGACGGCCGG
>DATBHM010000252.1:0-8208 GCA_036557505.1 Actinomycetota bacterium
AGGGGGTCGCCATCGAGGAACCGCGGTACTTCATGCAGAACCCGTTCCCGCCGCCGAAGGCCTACTGGCACCTCGACGTCCCGGCCGACGTGTCCCTCGGGCTGAACGCCGACAAGGCGCACCGGACCGGCATCACGGGCAAGGGCGTGAAGGTCGTCATGTGCGACACGGGGTGGTTCGCGCACCCCTTCTTCACCCAACGGGGGTACCGGTCCTCCCCGGTGGTGCTGGGGCCGGCCGCGGCGAACGCCGGCGCGGACGAGGTCGGCCACGGGACCGCGGAGTCGGCCAACGCATTCGCGGCCGCGCCCGACATCGACTTCACGATGGTGAAGATCAGCTTCGTGAACTCGATCGGCGGCTTCAACGCCGCCGTCGGCCTGAGTCCGTCGATCATCAGCTGCAGCTGGGGGTCGGACAACCAGTTCGGGCCGCTCTCCGCGGCGGACGCCGCCCTCGCCGCCGCCATCGCCGCCGCCGTGGCGAACAACATCATCGTGGTGTTCTCCGCCGGGAACGGCCACTTCGGGTTCCCCGGTCAGCACCCGGATGTCATCTCCGCGGGTGGGACCACGATGGAGATCGACGGGACGTTCCACGCGTCGAACTACGCGAGCGGGTTCGTCAGCAACATCTACGCCGGCAGGAATGCGCCCGACGTGACGGGCCTCGTGGGGATGCTCCCGCGGGCGGCGTACATCATGCTGCCGCTGGAGCCGAACGACGAGATCGACCAGGACCTCGCCACCAGCGGGGCGTTCCCCAACGGCGACGAGACCCTGCCCAACGATGGCTGGGCGGCGATCAGCGGCACGTCCGCGGCCGCGCCCCAGCTCGCGGGGGTCTGCGCGCTGATCCGCCAGGCGTGTGCGCACCTCACCCCGGCCGAGGTGCGCGACATCCTGAAGAACACGGCCCGGGACGTGACGACGGGCACGTGCAACCCGCGTCCCGGCATGGGCACCGCCGCGGGGCCCGGCCCCGACATCGCGACCGGCTACGGCCTGGTCGACGCGGCCAAGGCCGTGCTCGTGGCCAAGATCCGTTGTCTGGGCCCGATCACGCCGGTGCCGATCTCGATCACCCCGGTGCCGATCATTCCGATCCTTCCGATCAAGCCCATCAAGCCGGTGCAGCCGGTGTTCCCGGTGCAGCCGATCCAGCCGGTGCAACCGGTCCTTCCGGTGCAGCCCGTCCAACCCGTCCAGCCGGTCCTTCCCATCCAGCCCATCAGGCCGATCGAGCCCATCGTGCTCCCCCCGCCGGTGGCCGGTCCCGGCGGGCCGGCCGGCCCCGCGGAGGGTGAGGCCGGGGGGCAGACGACGCGGGCGGAGACCGCCGGCCGGCTCTCGGCGGAGGACGTCGCCGCGCTCGAGAAGCTGGTCGTGGAGGAGGACGCCGACCTGGACGTCTAGCCGGACGCGACCCCGCAGCGCCGTGGCCGACCCCGTGGTTCCCCGGGTCCTGTTGATCAGCATGCCGTGGGCGGCGCTCGAACGTCCCTCGCTCGGGCTGAGCCTGTTGAAGGCGGAACTGTCCCGGGAGGGGATCCCGTGCGACGTGCGATACCTCGGGCCGAGGTTCGCCGAGTTCATCGGGCTGGACGACTATCTCTGGATCCACGGCGAGCTGCCCTACACCGCCTTCGCCGGAGACTGGGTCTTCACGGCGTCGCTGTACGGCTCCGATCCCGGCAGGGACGCCGCGTACGTGGATCGCGTCCTTCGCGGGGAGTGGCACCTCGACGCACCCGCGGTGGCCCGGGTCCTCCGCATCCGCGCGTACTGCGAACCGTTCCTCGACCATTGCCTGCGCGCGGTTCCGTGGGACGCCTACGACGTCGTCGGGTTCACGTCCACGTTCGAGCAGAACATCGCCTCACTCGCCCTGGCCGGGCGAGTCAAGGCGGCCCATCCCGGCGTGACGATCGCCTTCGGCGGTGCCAACTGGGAGGGGGAGATGGGACAGGCCCTGCACCGCAGGCTGCCGTTCGTCGACGTGGTGTGCTCGGGCGAGGCAGACCGCTCGTTCCCGGCCCTGGTGCGGGCGCTCGCTGCAGGGCGGGAACCCGACGACGTCGGCGGGGTGGTGTTCCGGCGGGGTACCGAGTCAGTCGCCACCGGGCCGCCCGAGATGATTCGGGACCTCGACGGTCTCGCGGTGCCCGACTACGACGACTACTTCCACGACCACGACGAGAGCCCGGCCGCGTCCGCCACCACGCCGCTGGTGCTGCTGGAGACGTCGAGGGGATGCTGGTGGGGAGCCAAGCAGCACTGCACCTTCTGCGGACTGAACGGGGCGTCGATGGCGTTCCGCAGCAAGTCGGCGGACCGGGTGCTCGGCGAGATCCACCACCTCCGGGGGCGGTACGGCGTGCGGGGCATGAGCGTCGTCGACAACATCCTGGACATGCGGTACTTCCGCACGCTGCTCCCGCGCCTGGAGGACGAGGACCTCCGGGTCGGCCTCTTCTTCGAGGTCAAGGCGAACCTCACCCACCCCCAGGTCCGCCAGCTGTGGGCGTCCGGGATCCACACGATCCAGCCCGGCATCGAGAGCTTCAGCGACCACGTGCTGCGGCTCATGCGCAAGGGAACGACCGGCCTGCAGAACGTCCAGCTGCTCAAGTGGTGTCGCGAGTTCGGGATCAAGCCCGAATGGAACCTCCTGTACGGGTTCCCGGGCGAAGAGCCGGCGGACTACCGGGGGATCGCCCCCCTGCTGGGGTCGATCGCGCACCTCGACCCCCCGACCGCGTTCGGTCCGATCCGCCTCGACCGATTCAGCCCCTACCACGAGGACCCGGCGGCGTTCGGCATGCTGAACGTCCGGGCCATGGCGCCGTACCCGTTCCTGTACCCGTTCGCGTCCCCGGACGAGCTGCTGCGGATCGCCTACTACTTCGAGTTCGACTACGCGGACGGCCGCGACCCGATGGCCGTGGCCAGGCCCGCGTTGGAGGTCGCTCGGGGATGGATGGACACCGGGCCGCGCGGTGGCGTGTGGGCGAACCCCGACGGGGACCGCCTCCGGCTGATCGTGGAGCGGGACGGCCGCCAGGGCGCCGTGGCCCTCGACGGCTGGCAAGCGCGCGCGTACTCGAGCCTCGATCGGTTGCACACGCTGCCCGTCCTGCTCGAATCCCTGCCCGAGCCCCCGCCGGAAGCCGACGTCCGCGCGTTCCTGCGCTGGGGGGTCGACAATCGGCTGATCGTGGAGAGCGACGAGCGGTACCTGGCGCTCGCGGTGCACCGTCCGGCGCGCACCGAGCGCCCCCCGGCGGAAGCGCCGGGGGCGGCGTCGACGACGATCGCGGTCGCGTGAGCGATCCCGTGCTCTCGGCGCTCGTCGTCCTGTTGTCGGCCGGCGGGCAGGAGCCGCCGGCTGAGGCCATCACCTCGGAGACGGTGGCCGCCCTCGCCCCGGAGCCCGGCGCCGCCGAGGCGGTGGCGGCGTTCTTCGGCGGCCACGGGTTCGAGGTCTCCGAGCCCGTCGGGATCAGCCTGTCGATCACGGCTCCCCGGTCGCGGTTCGAGTCACTGTTCGAGGAACAGCTCTCGGTCCGGGGGGACGACCGCGCGGAGGAGGTCCGCACCTCGCGCGGGGTCGTGTTGGACACGCAGGCACTGCCCGAGGAGGTCCGCCGGTACATCCGCGCCGTGACGTTCACGCCGCCGCCCGACTTCGGGCCGACGTCGTTCGCATGAGGGAGGGCTGACATGCCGGTCGCCATCGCGGACGACCTCGTCTGGAACCGTCTGCGCGCGAGCCCGCTGTGTGCCGCCGGCGGCGCCGTGGTGACCTCGGTGCTCGACGCCCCGGCGCTGGCCCGGCTGCAATCGGAGTCCCACGAGGCACATTCCCGCGCCCAGATCACCTTCAACGAACGGTCGAACGACCTGGTGAAGGGCGACCCCGACCGGTGGCTGGAGTCGGCGAGCGGCGGCGCCGAGCTGGGCGCGCTCTACCGCAACGCGGCGTTGCTCGGCCTGCTCCTCCGGCTCACCGGGCTCCCCTGGCGACGGACGGGCGAGCTCGGCGCGTTCTCCTACTACCGGCTGCCGGGACACCACCTGGGCCTGCACCGCGACATCGACACCTGCGAGCTCGCGTGCATCACCTGCGTCGACGACCGGGGCGGGAACCCCGCCACGCCGAGCGGCGTGCTCCGCCTGTACCCCTCACGGACCGGTGCGACCCTGGACGAGATCCGTGCCACGCCCGACGGCGGCGCGGTCCACGTCCGGCTCGCTCCGGGCCAGACCCTGGTCCTGCTGGGCGGGCTGGTCCCTCACCGCCTCCTTCCCATGGCGGCCGGGCACACCAGGATCGTCGCCCCCCTGTGCTACCGCGTGGGGACCTGACCCCTCAACGATCTTCGGGTTTCACGGCGTTGACGATGCGGTGACGGCCGCGTGACGGGCGTTGGCGATGCTTCGGCGGTCCGTCCAGTGAACCGCCGGCCGGCCGATCGACGCCGGCCCGAAACGGGGGATCGCGCCATGTCGAACGGGGACGACCTTCAGCAGATGCTCGACGACGCCCGCGCCGCCGGCGACGCCATCGGCCTGCTCGCCGCCGACTCCACGTCCTTCCTCCGGGTGGCGGAGGGGTTCGCCGCCCGCGACCCCGAGGCGGTGCGCGACGTCCTCGAGAGGGCGGGGCTGCTCGAGCGCTGCGAGCTCATCTGCGACTGGTTCACGTCGAAGCACTGCACGATCGCCTGCCTCACGCTCTGCGGAGCGCCCGACGTCGAGCTCGGTCCCGACGACGTCGTGGAGGCGGCGGCCCTGACGGGAGGCCTGGCCGACGACCTCGACTCGTTGAAGGAGCTCGTCGACGCCGTGCAGCGCGTCGACGTCGATCGGTTCCGCGCGTTGGCCGACCGGCTGAAGCTCGGCCGGTTCTGCCACGTCATCTGCCACTGGATCTGCTGGGTGTCCTTCGACTGGGTGTGCAGCCTGGTCTGCGCTCCGGAGTCGCCCCCGGACCTCGAACCCGTCGAGGAGCTGGCGGAGCAGGCGAGGATCCTGGGCGAGCTGGCGAGGGACCCCGGACGCCTGGCCGTCGTGCGGGACGGCATCGAGCGCGGCGACTGCGAGCGTGCGCGCGAGGCCCTGGATCCCGTCGGGATCGGCGGCCGATGTTTCGTGCTGTGCCGGTGGTTCTGCGCCTGGCGATGCATCCGCGTGTGCGGGCTGCTGTGCCGGCCGTTCCCCGAGCCGCCGCTGCCCCTCGGGCCCAAGGAGATGCTCGCGTTCGCGAGGACCGTCCCACGCCTGGTCAAGAACGAGGCGCTGCTCCGGCAGCTGCTGGTGGCGGTGGTCGAGGGGGACGAGGCCGCCTGGAGCGCGGCGATCGAGAAGCTGCGGCTGGGGCGGTACTGCTTCCAGATCTGCCACTGGCTGTGCTTCCTGCGCTGCCGGCTGATCTGCGAGTGCATCTGCCCGCCGCTGACCTGCGACGTGACCGATCCCGTCGGGTGCGTCGAGGAGGAGGCCGACGAGCAGTTCGGCGCCCTCACCGTCGAGGTGAAGGGAAGCGCCGGCGGGCCCGGGTTCGCCAGGTACACGCTGCAATGGCGACTCGTGGAGGGGCGGCCCTGCGAGGACGACTCGGACTGGTCCGATCTGGGCGTCCACTACCCCGGCGGGCTGCCGTTCGGCTCGGTCCCGGTGTTCGGCGGGACGCTGGGGTGGATCGAGACGACCACCTGGTCGCCGGCGTCGTTCGAGGTCCGCCTGTGCGTGTACGGCCGCCTCGGCAAGGACGACCGCCGGTGCTGCTGCACGCAGTTCTCGCTGCTGAAGAAGCTCGTCTACATCTCCCGCGTGGGGCCGCCGCCGGTGCGGACGCCGCCGGGGCCGTTCGACTCGACCGCTCCCATCGTGGATCCGCCCGGTCCGGCCGGCATCGTGGTCCCGGTCGGCGGATGCGTGACCGTCCGCGGGAGCGCCTACGTCGGTGAGTGCAACGACCGGAAGATCAAGTGCTTCGACCTGCGGTACGCGATCGGGTGGCAGCCGGGGCCGAACGACGTGGGGTTCAACCCGGCGGTGTACACGGGGGCCATGCTGGCGCCGACGGGGCCGGTCTGCTACACGGACCCCGATCCCACCGTCGAGGCCGGAAAGCGGGCGCCGTGGAACATGGTGATCGGCGAACGGGCCCTGACGACGCGGTTCGTGCAGACCACGATCGACCTCGGGTCGTTCACCATCACGGTGTGGAAGCTCCAGGACTTCTGCTTCTCGAGCGACGGGCTGCTCCCCCTGGGCGTGAACGACGGGCCCTGCCCGGATCCGCACCACCGGTGCCGGAGCGGCAAGTACACGGTCCTGCTGGAGGTCACCGACACGCTCGGGAACGTCACGTACGACACGCAGCAGGTCTGGTTCGACAACAAGCCGATCTCGGTGGAGTTCACTGGGCTCGAGACCGTGCCCCGGTGCTCGGACGTCGACCTCGCGAAGCACGCGCCGGCGGGTGGGCCGTGCGGCGTGCCGTGGCCGCTCAACGCGACCGGGATCGTGTACGACGAGTACATCGACGAGACGGACACGAGCTACCCGAGTGACAACTTCGACTTCTACTCGCTCTCCGTCACCCGGCAGGGAGGCCCCTCGTTCACGGTGCCGGTCACGCCCGACCTGGTGACGTTCGGGCCGGATCCGTACCGGGGGACGACCAGGGTCGGCGATCCGGGCTCGCGCTGCGAGCCGCTGCCCCCCACGATCGGGTGCCCGGCGCCGCCCCCGATCCCGTCCCGGACCGAGGGACTGCTCACCAAGCTCGACCTGCGGATGTTCGACGCCAACTGCGCGCCGTCCCTGCCGGCGATCTTCCAGCCGCCCCCGGGCTTCGCGCTCAAGCGCGGAGAGTGCTGCGGGTACACGTTCCAGCTGTACGGGCAGGACACGACGTGGAGCGACGGGTGGGCCGGTGGGTTCCACCACGCCTGGTCGTTGCCGTGGGCGGTCTGTGTGTGCAACGACCTCGATCGGCGCGAGGGCTGAGCGAGGCCCAGGCGATGGTCGCGGGCCTGTAGCCCTGTACCGATCTCCGAGGTCAGCAGCCGATCGGGCAGGTGTATCTGACCCTGGCCCCCTCGACGACCAGGTCGGGGTTGGGGATCGGATCTCCGGCTCCGATGACCTTGAGATCCGCGCCCGCGGCGTAGGTCGTCGTGGCGAGCACCCTCACCGCCGGCGAGACGGGCCGGGCCCACGAATGCAGCTGGCAGTCGAGCATCGCCTGTGGGGTGTCCTTCGCCTGCAGGATGCGCTGGCCCGCACCCGTCGTCGGGTTGTACTGGGCGAAGTACCAGTCCCCGAACGCGTTGGAGTCGTTGCCGCAGTCCTTGAAGGAGAACGTCACCTGGTTGATGAGCGCCCCGGCCGGTACCGGCATCGCGGCTTCGAAGGCGGGAGTACGGTCCGGCGCGGTGCTGCCGGCGACGTGCGCGTACACGCCGCCGCCGGTGTTCGGCACGTATTGCGGGAAGGCCCGGAAGTCGAGCGAACGCCACTCCACGCCCCGAACGGTGACCGAGTGCTGCGTCGCGGCCGCGCGGGGCGACGCGCCGGCCCCCTCCACGATCACCGCGCCCGCGACCAGTGCCGCCACGCTCGCGACGAGCGTGACCTTTCGGATTGCGCGCATGCGGTTCCCCTCCTTCGACGTTGGAAGACCAGGCGTGCGTCCGGGATCGACGTTCAACACCCGTTCGGGCACGTGTACCTGACCTTGGCGCCCTCGATGATCAGCTTGGGGTCGGCGGGGGGCTCGTTGCCGGACGTCACGCTGTGAGGGTCGACGCCCGCGACGTAGCTCGTCGTCGCCAGCACCTTCACGGGGGGCGAGACGGCCCGGACCCACGAATGCAGATCGCAGTCCCACATCGACGCCGGGGTGCGGGCGACGGGCAGGATGAAGTGTCCCGTCGCCTTCGTCGGGTTGTAGGCGGCGAAGTACCAGTCCGCCAGCGCTCCCGGATGGCCGACGATCTGGGTGCCACAGTCCTGCAGGTAGAAGGTCACCTGGTTGATGAGCGCCCCGGCCGGCACCCGCATGGCGGCTTCGAAGTAGGGGTGAGGCGGGGTGCTGTTGCCGACCTGGACGGAGATCCCGCCGCCGGTGTTCGGCACGTATTGGGCAGAGGCCCGGAAGTCCAGCGAGCGCCACTCCACGCCCCGAACGGTGACC
>DATBHM010000253.1:0-16881 GCA_036557505.1 Actinomycetota bacterium
CGGTGGCGTCGAAGATCCCGCCGGTCCATTCGGACGTGAGGTCGTTGAGCGTCGCCACCCGTGCGCACCCGTCGGACAGCAGGTCCTGGTCGGGTCCGTCCGGCAGGCAGTCCCAGATGTCGTTGTTATGGTCGAACTCGAAGTCCGTCTCGGCGTCCTCGTTCAGCACCACGTTGTTCGTGCCGGGTTGGAAGTCGATGTTGTCCGGCATGTTGATCCCCTCGCTCGTCCCACCGAAGACGAACGGCTGCATCTCCGGCTGGGAGGTGTTGGCCTCGGCATCGGCCACCGTTCCGTCGGTGAAGCACACGACCTCGCCGTACAGGTGGTTCGACTCGTCGCCGGTTGCCGGCGAGCAGACCCGGACGTTCCCCTTCTTGAGCGCCGCCGGGTCGAGGTCGTTGTCCTCGGTCCGGTAGTAGCCGGTGACGCCGGCCGCGACGCCCTGGTCCTCGAGGTCGGGGTTGGGCCCGCCCGCGAGGGCCACCCACTGGCCGAACCCGAACTCACGGCCCTGGCCGTAGTTCGTGCCGAGCCCCACGCGGAGTCCGTAGACGCTACCGGCTGCGTAGGGCGACTGCGAGAGGTCGGTGATCGGGGCGGTACCAGTGAACGGCGTGGTGGGGACGAACTTGTAGAACGCGTTGCCCGGCCCGCCGTTCTTGGGTCCCAGGCCGGAGTCGTCGGCGTCGAGGTACGTGGTGCCGTCCGGCAGGATGGCCAGTCCCTCGAACGCAGCCCGTCCGAGCGCGTCGCGCCGTACCAGGTTGCTCGCCCCGACCCCGCCCGAGAACTGGCCGGTCGTGCGGTCGAGGGTCACGGCCGTCGTGTGGACCGGGTCGATCAGCTCGTACATCTGCCCGCTGGTGCCGTCCTCCTCACCGAAGACGATCGTCCCCCACGGCGTGCGGCGGGTGGGGTCGCAGTCCTCGGTGCCGGTCACGATCGGGAACACGTCGCCCGTCGAGAGCTCGATGCGGACGAGTCCCGGGTCCGACGTCCCGTCCTCGTTGCACGCGATCAGCCACGTGGGGTTCTTGTCGTCCGGCCACAGCGAGATCTGGTCGTCCACCGCGGGACCCTGTGTGGTCACCACGCGGGCCTCGAGTCCCTTCGCGAGCTTGGCCAGCTTCAATGGGTTGGCCTGTGCCTGAGCTTGGCTGATCTGCTTGGACGACGACTGGGCGAGCGGCTTGTCCACTCCGAACAGCGAGGGCGCCTGCAGGGCCAGCTGCTGGTCCCGCCACACGCCGAAGCTGAACTTCGCGGTCGCCGCGCCGGCGGTGAACCCCACGATCAGGGCGACCGCCACGCCGGTCCACATCCAACGCCTCTTCCCCATGCGATGTCCTCCTCCCTGCATCCGGGGCCGGGCCATCCGTCCCCGTGCCGCCAGTACAGGAGGGCCACACGGCCGGTCGGTGTCCTGTGTGTGGAGCAGCGGCGTCGGTCGGGCGAATGCATGGGGTCGGGTTCGGGAACCGCGCGTGTCGGCGGCCGGAGCCGCGGTCGCAGCCGCCACCGATCGGGAACGCGGGCAGGTCGATGCCGACACCGGTGTGGGGGACGACTCGGCCGTTGGACATCGCTCGGGGGCGGCGGCTAGCCTCCCGCCGCCGATGTGAACGCGATGTGACGCCGAGGTGAACACGTGCCATTCCAGGTCATCCCCCGCGAGCAGGTGTTCTTCGACCTGCTCGACGAGTCCGCAGCGAACCTGGTGGCGGCGACCGCCGAGCTCGCCGGCCTCGCGGGGGACTTCACGGACGCCGAGGACCGGAGCCAGCGGGTCCGGGACATGGAGCACCGGGGCGACGACCTGACCAGGGCCATCGTCCAGAAGCTCGACGTCTCGTTCGTCACCCCGTTCGACCGGGAGGACCTCTACGCACTGGCCTCCGGCCTCGACGAGGTCCTCGACGCAGTGTGGGCGGCAGCCGATCTCATCGTCCTGCACCGGATCGCCGAGCCACTCCCGGAGCTCGGTCAGCTGGCCGGGGTGCTGCGGAAGGCCGGCGTGGCGACCATGACGGCGATCAAGGGCCTCCGCGACGACCACGACGTCATGCCCCACGTCATCGAGGTCAACCGCCTCGAGAACGAGGGTGATCGCATCCACCGGCGGGCAGTCGCCCGGCTGTACTCGGGCGAGTTCAGGGCCATGGACGTCCTCAAGTGGAAGGACGTCCTCGGCGCCATGGAGGCAGCGCTCGACAGCTGCGAGGACATCGCGAACGTCGTCGAATCGATCGTCGTGAAGTACGACTGATGGATCTGTTCGCGCTCGTCGCGGTGATCCTGATCGCGCTGACGTTCGACTTCTTCAACGGCTTCCACGACGCGGCGAACTCCATCGCGACCGTCGTGTCGACGCGCGTGCTGTCGCCCCGCCTGGCCGTGCTGTGGGCGGCGTTCTGGAACTTCGCCGCCCTGCTGCTCGGGACGAAGGTTGCCGCCACGATCGCCACCGGCGTCGTGCAGCCCGACGTTTTCACGCTGGGCGTCGTCCTGGCGGGGCTGCTCGGCGCGATCGCGTGGGACGTGATCACGTGGCTGTTCGGCCTGCCGACCTCGTCGTCGCACGCGCTGGTGGGCGGCATGATGGGGGCGGCGGTGGCGACGGCCGGCTGGGGGTCGCTGATCCCGTCGGGCATCCAGAAGATCGCCGTGTTCATCGTCCTGTCGCCGATCATCGGGCTGCTGCTCGCATTCACGGTCCTGGTCGGCGTGCTCTGGCTGGTCCACCGCTACCGGCGCGTGCAGCGGCTCCACACCGGGTTCCGGCGGGCCCAGCTGGTGTCGGCCGCGGCGTTCAGCCTGGGACACGGGACCAACGACGCGCAGAAGACGATGGGCGTGATCCTCGCGCTGCTGATCGCGGAGCACCGGCTGCCGGCCACCGCGGCGGTCCCGTGGTGGGTCAAGGTGACGTCGCTCACCGCGATCGCGCTGGGGACGGCGTTCGGCGGCTGGCGGATCGTCCACACGCTGGGCGCCCGGATCACGAAGCTCCAGCCGGTCGGGGGGATGAGCGCGGAGTCGGCCGCCGCCGCGACGCTGTTCTTCACCGCGCACGCGGGCATCCCCGTGTCGACGACCCACACCATCACCGGGGCCATCGTCGGCGTCGGGACCACCCAGCGCCTGTCGGCGGTCCGGTGGGGGGTGGCCGGGCGGGTGGTGTGGGCGTGGATCCTCACGATTCCGGGGGCGTTCGCGATCTCGTGGGTCGTCGAGGAGATCATCAGGCTGGTGTCGCGGTGACGCGGTGGATCGGGCGCCGGCCGCTGTTCTTCCTGGGGTGTGCCGTGGTGTGCGCGCTGCTGATCGCCCCGACCCCGCCGGAGTTCCGCTGGGTCAACCTCGTGATGATCGGGCTGGCCCTCTTCTGGGCCGTGTTGCTCTCCGCGGAGGAGCTGGCCAGGGCGCGTCGCCGGCGGCACACCGGGGACCGAACTCCGCCCGGGCCCTGAACGCCTCCGGGGCGGGGTCGCCTCAGGCGTGCTTCAGCACCGTGGACTCGATGATGTTCGCCACGTCCTCCAGCCCGTCGACGCCCTCCTCGAGGTTGTCGATGACGTCCTTCCACTTGAGGACGTCCATGGCCCGGTAGTCGCCGGAGAACAGGTCGGCCACCGCCCGCCGGTAGATCCGGTCGCCCTCGCGCTCGAGACGCTCGATCTCGCTCCAGTACGGCTCGAGCCGCTCCCGCTGCATCTTGGGGAACACGCGGAGCGCCGCCTCGGTCTGCTGGGCCGCTCGGAGCAGCACGTCGACCTGGGCCTTCATCTCCGGCAGCGGCGACTCGATCCGGTGCAGCACGAAGAGGTCGGCCACCGCGTCGATCGCGTCGAGCACCTCGTCGAGCGCGGAGGCGAGCGCGTAGATGTCCTCGCGGTCCATCGGCGTGATGAACGTGGTGTTCAGCCGACGGACGATGCCGTGCGTGATCTCGTCGCCCTCGTGCTCCCGGTCCTGGATGCGCCGAGCCTTCACCTCGACGTCGTTGTAGTCCTCGATCAGGTCCTGGAGCAGCTCGGTCGCGGTCCGGAGGTTGCTCGCCGATTCGGCGAACAGATCGAAGAACTCATCCGAACGCTGGTTGATCTTGAGCTTCATGAACGCGTCCCCGGCAGCGTGGTCACCTGCGCATTGGTATCACACGGACCCGGGGATCGGCGCCGGCGACCCCCCGGGCGCCGCCGTCGTGTCAAGCTCCCGGCATGCGTCCGGGGAACTACGCCGTGCAGTCGGAGACGTACGACGAGACCCGGCAGGCCAGCCCGACGATCCTCGGCGCGCTGCGGGACGCCCTGCGCCCGGCGGGCGGCGGCCGCCTCCTCGACGTGGCGGGAGGGACCGGCAACTATGCCGCGCCGCTCGCGGCGGACGGCTTCCGTGTCGTGGTGGCCGACGCCGAGCCGGCCATGCTCGCGCGCGCCGCCGCCAAGCTCATCCCCGGGTCATGCGTCGGGGCCGACGGCGCGGCGCTGCCCTTCCGCGAAGCGTCGTTCGACTGCGCGACGCTGGTGTCGGCCTTCCACCTGTTCGGCGCCCGCGAGGCCAAGGTCCGGGCCCTCCGCGAGGTTCGCCGCGTGCTCCGCGGCGGTCCGCTGGTCATGCAGGTGTTCACCCGGGAGAACCTCGTGCCGCTGTTCACCCACGAGTACTTCGACCATCCGATCCACCAGGAGGTGCGCGAGACCGAGGCCGAGCACGTGGCGCTGCTCGAGGAGGCGGGGTTCGTGCGGGTGACCGCGAGGCGGCTCGCATACGCGGGCGTGGAGGACGGCTCGCTCTCCGCCCTGCAGACCGACGCGGAGCTCGTCTCGGACGAACGCAACCTTCGCAACACGAGCTACTGGCAGCGCATGGACGAGCCGTCCCGCCGGGCCGGCCTCGAACGCCTCCGGCGCGACCTGGCGACCGGCGAGCTGGAACGCCGCGTCCGGCGCGGCCGGGAGCTCGCCGCCACCTGGGGCCACGTCACGGTCCTCGTCGCGTGGCCCGCCTAGACTGCTGGAGAGCACTGCTGGGAGGTGAGGGAATGACCGACACGGAGGCCACGCAGGCGGCGCCCGCCGAGGACTTCATGCCCCTGATGGGCATCGACCACGTCGAGTACTACGTGGGGAACGCGCGCCAGGCCGCGTTCTTCTACACGAAAGCGTTCGGATTCAAGGTCACCGCGTACAGCGGGCCAGAGACGAAGGTCCGCGACCGGGCGTCCTGGGTGCTCGAATCGGGCGAGGCGCGGTACGTGTTCACGGGCGCGATGGGCCCGGAGAGCCCGATCGCCCAGCACGCGCTCGAGCACGGCGACGGCGTCCGCGACGTCGCGCTGCGGGTCCCCGACGCCGCCGACGCGTACGAGCAGACCACCAAGCGCGGCGCCGTCGGGGTGGAGGAGCCGACCGTCACCGAGGACGAGCACGGCAAGGTCGTCCGCGCGTCGATCAAGGCGTACGGCGACACGATCCACTCGTTCGTCGAGCGCGAGAACTACTCGGGCCCGTTCCTCCCCGGATACCGGGCCGAGGACCCCATCCCCGACGACGGCCCGCCGGTGGGGATCAAGGCCATCGACCACGTCGTGTGCAACGTCGAGCTCGGGAAGATGAACGAGCTCGTCGACTACTACGCCCGGATCCTGGGGTTCGGCCAGCTGGTGCACTTCCGCGACGACCAGATCTCGTCGGACTACACCGCGCTCATGTCGAAGGTCATGTGGGACGGCAACGGCCGGGTGAAGTTCCCAATCAACGAGCCCGCCCCCGGGAAGAAGCGCTCGCAGATCGAGGAGTATCTCGACTTCTACCGCGCTCCGGGCGTGCAGCACATCGCGATGGCGACCGACGACATCATCACGGCGGTCGACGCGCTCCGGCAGCGGGGGATGCGGTTCACGCGCGTTCCCCAGACGTACTACGACGCGCTGTGGGATCGGATCGACAGGGTCGAGGAGGACCACAAGGCGATCGAGCGTCTCGGCATCCTGGCCGACCAGGACGAGGAGGGGTACCTCCTGCAGATCTTCACGAAGATCGTCCAGGACCGGCCGACGGTGTTCTACGAGCTCATCGAGCGCCACGGCTCGAAGGGGTTCGGCCTCGGGAACTTCAAGGAGCTGTTCCTCGCCATCGAACGCGAGCAGGAAGAGCGGGGGAACCTGTAGCCGCCGGGTCGTTCGAGGCCCTCGTCGTGGCCGCGCTCCGGCGGCTGCGCCCCGGCGAGGTCGTGACCTACGGCGAGATCGCCGAGGAGGTCGGCCACCCCGGCGCGGCGCGGGCGGTGGGCAACGTGGTCGCCACGTCCGAGGGCCTTCCGTGGTGGCGGGTCGTGACGTCCACCGGACGCCTGGTGCCCGGACACGAGGCCGTCCAGGCCAGTCGCCTGCGCGCCGAAGGCGTCGAGGTCCGCGGGCACCGCGTGGTGATCCGGTAGCGACTCACCCGGCGGATCCCAGGCGCCGCTCGATGCCCCGTCGCGCGCGGTCGATGGCCGACGCGTCGTGGAACATCACCCAGCTCGAGTTGGCGAGCAGGAGCAGCGCGTTGAGCTCGAACGCGAGCTGGGCGGGGTCTTCCCCCCGGGGGAGCTCGCCGTCCTGCACCGCCTTCGACGCCAGGTCCACCAGCTGGTCCATCCAGCCCGACTGGAACCCGGCGATCCGCTCCCGGACCCGCCCCTCGTGGGTGTCGAGCTCGGCCTCCGCGGCCGCGAAGAAGCAGCCGCCGGGGAACACGTCGCCGGCCACGTAGCGAAGGAAGCGCTCGAGCAGCGACCGCAGCTGCTCGAGCGGGGTCCCGGTCGCCATCGCCGGCGACACGACCTCGGCGTCGAAGATCTCGCCGGCGGCCTCGATCGTCGCGAGCTGCAGCTCCTCCTTGCTGCCGAAGTGCGCATACAGCCCGCTCTTGCTCATCCCGATGGCCGCTGCGAGCGATCCGATCGTCAGGCCCCGCAGACCCTCCACGGTCGCCAGCCGGGCCGACGCGTCGAGGATCGCGCGCCGGCTCCGTTCGCCGTCGGAGCGCAGCCGGCGGCCGGTCGAGGGGTTGGTGATGAACGTCACCTTGTCAAGTTAGCACGATCGTGCGTATTCTGATCGCCAAGAACGAACGATCGTGCGAACTATGGGGTCGCACGAGGGAGCGAAAGGAGGGAACGGGATGCCGACCTACATGGACGTGCACAGCGGGTTCGTCGGGCTGTCCGCGACGGCGTTCCAGGCGGCCCACGAGGCCGACCTGGCGATCCAGGACGACGAGGGCGCCGTGTTCGAGCGGGCCTGGCTGGACCCGGTGTCGGGGAAGGCGTTCTGCCTGATCACAGGACCGAGCCGCGAGGCGGTGAAGCGGATCCACGAACGGGCGGGGCACCCGACCGACGAGGTCTACGAGGTCACCGTCGGGCTGTAGCGCCCGCCACGACGAGGTGGCCGGCGCCTGGGTCTGCCGCGCCGGCCACCTCCGCCCGTCGAGCATCGGCGGGACCCATCCGGGTACGCTCCCCACCATGTCCGGGGACGACCACGAGTCGACGGAACGCGACGATCATCGGAGGCAGGACGGCGGCGTTCGCGGTGACTGGCGTTCGGAGTCCCAGCGCGACGAGGAGGAGGGCTACCGCGAGCGCCGCAACCGGGAGCTGATCGAGCTCCTCAACGAGCTCCGCGTGGTGCTCCCCGGCGTCCAGGTGCTGTTCGCGTTCCTGCTGACCGTTCCGTTCTCCAACGGCTACACCAGGATGACGTCGCTGCAGCGCCATGTGTACTTCGTCGCGCTGCTGTCCACGGCCGTCTCGGTGGTGCTGCTCATCGCCCCCTCGACGTACCACCGGATCACGTTCCGGCACGGCGACAAGGAGCGGCTGCTCCTCGCGGCCAACCGGCTGGCCATCTCGGGCACCGCCTTCCTCGCGATCGCGATCGCCGCCGCCATGTACGTCATCTCCGACGTGCTGTTCGACGCGACGTCGGCCGCCATCGTGGGCGGGATCTCCCTGCTCGCCATGGCGATCCTGTGGTACGCGATCCCGGTGCGGCGATTGCTCCGCGACCGCCGCACCGAGCACGACGCCCCCGCCTGACTACCGGAACGCCAGCACCGTCAGCAGGATCGCCGTGTAGTGGCACGTCGCGGCGCTCGTCATGAACACGTGCCACACCTCGTGGTAGCCGAACACGAGCGGGTTCGGATCCGGCCAGTGACGGTTGAGCACGATCGCCCCCATCGTGTACAGCACGCCGCCCACGATGATGAGGGCGATGGCCGGGCCGGTCATGGCTCGGAAGAAGGACGGCGACGCCGCGACCGCCGCCCATCCGAGCGCGATGTACATCACCCCCGCCAGCCCGACGAAGCGCCCGGGGAACGCGTGCTTCAGCCCGATCATGACGGCGGCGCACGTCCACACCGTCGCCAGCATCGCGATCCTGATCCAGCCGTTCAGCACGAGCAGGCTGAGCGGCGTGTAGGACCCGGCGATGAGCAGGTAGATCGCCGAGTGGTCGAGCGCCTGGATCCGTCGCCGCCCCCGCTCGGTCCACGTCCGCCGGTGGTAGATCGCGCTCGTGGAGAACATGTTCACGAGCGTCAGTCCGTAGATCGCGGTCGCCACGTGCGCCTTCGGGCCGGGCGACACGACGAACAGGACGATCGCCGCCGGGATGGACACGAAGGAGGCGAACTGGTGGATGCGACCCCGGTGCCGCGGCTTGGGCGGGTCGGAGAGGGCGACCTCGGGGCTCGTGACCGCCACGATCAGATGGTGAGGTTCGTGATGCCCCGCCACGCGAGGCGGACGAGGGTCTCGACCGACCGGCGGCGCTCGGACTTCGGTCCGCCCGGATTGCGCTGGGCCACCGTCTCCACCATCCCCACCAGCGCCAGCGAGACGGTGTCGGCGTCGCGCCGCTCGATCGTGCCCCTGGACTCCCGGACGATGAGGTCGCCGACCTCCTTCACGATCCGGTCGCGGACCTCCTGGACCTTCGACCGGAACATCTCCTCGCCGCCCATCGTCTCCTGCACCAGCAGCCGGAACCCGCCGGCGTGCTCGTCGACGAAGTCGAAGTAGGCCTGGAACGACCGCTCGATCCGTTCGCGGTTCCCGGTGTTGGCCTGCAGGGCGGCGCGGACGCGTTCCTCGAGCGAGGAGGCGTCGGCGTCGAGGAGCGCGATGTACAGCTCCTCCTTCGAGTTGAAGTGGTCGTACAGGATGGGCTTGGTGACCCCGGCCTCCTTGGCCACCTCGTCCATCGACACGCTGTGGAACCCGGAGCGGCCGAAGACCCGGCGGGCGACGGACAGGAGCTGGGCGCGCCGCTCCGGGCCCCGCATCCTGCGCTTGGCGCCGGCAGGGACGGCGGCTGGTTTACCGGCGGCCATGGGCGGCTATACTACTCCTCGGTAACCTACTCAGAGGTAGGTTCCCACGGGGCCGGGGATCGTGGAACGGCACGTCCGCCATTCTCCAGGGTCCGGGGCCGGAACGCGAGCACGAGGCGGCCGCACCCGATGGAGGCGGCCCGAGCGAGGAGGCGAAGCGCGGTGGACTTCCAGCTCAGCGAGGACCTGCAGACCACCCAGAAGTGGGCCCACGAGTTCGCCGAGAAGGAGATCCGGCCGGTCGCGCCGGAATACGACGAGTCCGAGGAGTTCCCGTGGCCCGTCGTGAAGCGGGCGGCCGAGATCGGCCTGTACGCACCGGAGTTCTACATCGAGATGGTGGCCCAGGACCCCACCGGCGTCACGCTCCCCGTGGTGCTGGAGGAACTGGCCTGGGGATGCGCCGGGATCGGCCTGGCCATCTTCGGCACCGGCCTCCCGCTGTCGGCGCTCGCCTACTGCGGGACACCGATGCAGTTCGGGGAGTGGGCCCCGAGGATGTTCGGCACGCCGGAGGAGCCCGCCGTGGCCTCGTTCTGCGTGACCGAGCCCGACGCCGGTTCCGACGTCTCCGCCCTGCGGACCACCGCGAAGCGCGACGGCGACGAATGGGTGCTGAACGGCCAGAAGGTGTTCGCGACCAACGGCGGCATCGCGGCCGTGCACATCGTGGTCGCGACCGTCGACCCCGCGCTCGGCCACCGGGGGCAGGCGGCGTTCCTCATCGGGCCGGGCACGCCGGGGATCCGCCAGGGCAAGAAGGAGCGCAAGCTCGGCATCCGGGCATCGCACACCGCCGAGGTGCTGCTCGAGGACTGCCGGGTCCCGCTCGAGAACGTCCTCGGCGGCGTCGAGAAGCTCGAGGCCAAGCTGGAGAAGGCCCGCGCCGAGCAGCGCTCGTCCCCGGCGCTGAAGACGTTCGAGATGACCCGGCCGTCGGTGGCGGCCCAGGCGCTCGGGATCGCGCGGGCGGCGTTCGAGTTCTCCCGCGACTACGCGAAGGAACGCCAGACGTTCGGGCGGCCGATCGTCGAGCATCAGGGGATCGCATTCAAGCTCGCCGACATGGCCATGGAGATCGACGCAGCGCGCCTGCTGACGCACCGCGCCGCGTGGATGGCCCGCAACGGCGTGCCGTTCGAACGCGCCGAGGGCTCGATGTCCAAGCTCAAGGCCGGCGAGGTGGCGGTGAGCGTCACCGAGCAGGCCATCCAGGTCCTCGGCGGGTACGGCTACATCAAGGACTTCCCCGTCGAGAAGTGGTACCGGGACGCGAAGATCTACACGCTGTTCGAGGGGACCTCGGAGATCCAGCGTCTCGTGATCAGCAGGGCCCTCGCCAGGGAGTAGCCCCTCGTTTTTCGTCGTCGTCGCTCCACGGAGCGGAGCAATCGGCGTGGGAAGATCGGTGCCCGTGCAACGAATCAAGGTCCTGATCGCCGAGGACGATCCGGTCGTCCGCGACACCCTCTCCGACCTGTTGTCGGAGGAGGAGGGGATCGACGTCGTCGGCGCCGCCGCGAACGCCGACGAGACGATCGCCGCCGCGGTCCGGACGAAGCCGGCCGTGGTCCTGTGCGACGTGCGCATGCCCGGCGGCGGCGGCCCCCGGGCCACGACGGAGATCCTCCAGCAGCTGCCGAAGACCCACGTGCTCGCGCTCTCGGCGCACGACGACCGCACCACGGTGATCGGCATGCTCCAGGCGGGCGCCGTCGGGTACCTGCTGAAGGGCGCTCCGGCCGACGACATCGTCGACGCCATCCGTCTGGCCTCCCGGGGCGAGGCCTCCCTCTCCACCCGCGTCGCGGGCCAGGTCATCCGCGAGCTGATCGGGCAGCTCGAGCTCAACGACCACGAGGCCATGATGCGCCGCAAGCGCACCGAGCTCATGCGCGGGGTGGTCAAGGGCGGCGGGATCACCATGGTGTTCCAGCCGATCGTCGACCTGCGCTCGCTCGCCGTCGTCGGCGTCGAGGCCCTCGCCCGGTTCGGCGGCAAGCCCCTCCGGGCCCCGAACATCTGGCTCGAGGAGGCCGCCCAGGTGGGGATGCGCATCGACCTCGAGCTGGCGACGGCCCGGGCCGCGCTGGCCGGGCGGACCCGCCTGGATCGCGGGGTCTACATGTCGGTGAACATCTCCCCGGAGACGGCGGTGTCGCCGAGCTTCCCGATCTTCATGGCGGAGGAACCGCTCGAAGGGGTGGTGTTCGAGATCAGCGAACACGCCCGCGTCGAGGACTACGACGAGCTGAACGCGGTCCTCGCCGAGGTCAGGACGCGGGGCGGCCGGCTGGCCATCGACGACGCCGGGGCCGGGTTCGCGAGCCTGCAGCACATCCTCCGGCTGTCGCCCGACCTCATCAAGCTCGACATGGGCCTCACGCGCCACGTCGACACCGACCCGGCGCGCAGGGCGCTCGCGTCGGCGCTCACCTCGTTCGCCGAGGACATCGGGGCGGGGCTGATCGCCGAGGGCATCGAGACCGCCGGCGAGCTCGAGGCCCTGCGAGGGCTCGGGGTCGCGTTCGGGCAGGGGTTCCACCTGGGGAGGCCAGCCTCCATGCCGCCGCCCCCCCTCAAGCGCGTCCGCCGCTGACCCACGGTGCCGGGCCCAGCAGGGTTCGGATCGTGCCGGCGTCCTCGAAGCCGAGCCGGCGGTAGAGGCGGATCGGCCCCGGCTCGTCGGCCAGCAGGAACGTCGCCGCCGCGCCCGAGCCCGCCGCGTCGCGGACGATACGGCCGACGATCGACGACGCCACGCCCTGCCGGCGGTGCTCGGGGAACGTGACGACGTCGTCCACGTATGCGATGCCGGCGGCGACCTGCAGGGCGCCGATCCCGGCGACCCGGCCCTCCCGCCGGGCCAGGTAGTACCGGCGGCCGCGGGGCGCCAGGACCTCGCGGTTCCACCGGAGCAGCTGTTCGGTGACCTCCGGGTGCGTGACGTCGAACTCCCGGTAGCTCCGTTCGAGCACCTCCCACAGCTCGGGGCCCGGTTCGGCCGGCTGAACGCGGCCCACGTCCGCCGGCGCCGGAGCATCGCCCCGGAGCTCCATGACCGTGTCGTCCGACGACGCGAGCCCGCGGCGGGTGGCCTCCTCGACCAGGCCGGGGGCTGCGTCCGGCCGGAGCAGCACGATCTGCAGGTGGCGCGACCCGGCGGCCCGGAGCGGCGGTTCCAGCTCGGCGACCACCTCGGCGAGCGTGAGGTCGGTGGCCTCCGCGCTCACCTTCGCGTGGTTGAGGTCGTAGAGGTCGGGGAACCGGTCGTCGGCGACGACGGCGCCCCACCAGGTCGGGCGCGTGCCCCGGAGGGCCGCGTCGGAGGCGGCGAAGTACCGCTCGGGGACGGAAGGCATGGCGGCCGAGAGCGTAGAGATGCCGGTGCCCGTGCGCTACCCTCGCCGCGACGTGATCACCTGCCGGCACTACCGCGAGGGCGTGCTCAAGGAGGAGGCGTTCGACCCCACGACGGTCAGCGACCTCATCCAGGAGGCGGGCGCCCGCATCTGGCTCGACCTCTCCGATCCCACCGACGACGAGCTCGCGCTGATCCAGGAGGAGTTCGGCCTCCACGAGCTGGCCATGGAGGACACGCGGGTCCGCGGCCAGCGCCCCAAGGTCGAGGTGTACGACGGATACTTCTTCCTGGTGATGCACGGGCTGTCGCTCGCCCCCGACGACGAGCTGCTCGACTCGGAGATCCACGCGTTCGCCGGGCACCGGTTCCTCATCACGATCCGCTACCAGCCGGTGTTCGACATCGCCGAGGTGCTGAAGCGGTGGGACCGCCAGACCGAGCTGACGCACGAGGGCGGGGGGTTCCTGCTGTACGCGCTGCTCGACGAGGTGGTCGACGGGTACTTCCACATCGTGGAGCGGTTCGAGGACATCGGCGAGGATCTCGAGGACGAGGTGTTCGCCGACGAACCGGTGCCGGACGTGCAGGAGCGCATCTTCAAGCTGAAGCGCCGCGTGGTGCAGTTCCGGCGCCTGGTGATGCCGCTCCGCGAGGTCATCGACCTGATGCAGGAGCAGCCGGGGTTCGTCACCGACGCGCTCGGCCCGTACTACCGCGACATCCAGGACCACGTCATCCGGACGATCGAGTTCCTCGACAACATCCGCGACCTGGCCACCTCGGCGCTGGAGGCGCTGATCTCGCAGATCTCCAACCGCATGAACGTCGTGATGAAGCGCCTGACGGCGTGGGCGTCGATCATCCTGGTGCCGACGCTCATCGCCGGCATCTACGGGATGAACTTCACGCACATGCCGGAGCTCAGGTGGCACCTCGGCTACTACGGCGCGCTGGGGCTGATGGCCGGATCGGCGATCGGGCTCTACATCATGTTCAAGAAGCGCGACTACTTCTGACGGTGTGCCGAGCGCTGCTGGTGGTCTGCGTCGCGCCCGACCGCGAGTCCCTCATGGACCTCAAGCGGGCGGTCGTCGCGACGGACTGGGAGCTGACCCCCGGGGCGACCACCGCCGATGAGGCGGTCGCGCAGGTGGGGGATCGCGGCGCGCACGTCCTGGTCGCGGCCGGTGGGGTGGTGCCGGACGTCGTGGCCGCCGCCCGCGAGCGGTGGCCCTGGTTGCGCATCGTCGCCGTGTCCCACGAGCCGGTCGAGGGGGCGACCGCGGTCGTGGCCTCGCTCGACGACGTTCGCGCAGCCGTGAAGGGCCTGCCGCCCCCGGGCGGGCCGGTTCGTTCGTAGCGCCGGCGATCGCCACGGTTCCGCAACGAGGGGCGAGGCCCTCCCTCGGTACCATGGTCGCGTGGTCCGGAAGGTGATCCTGGCGGCGCCGCGCGGGTACTGCGCGGGCGTGGAACGAGCGGTCGAGACCGTCGAGCAGGCCCTCGAGGTGCGCGGCGCTCCCGTGTACGTGCGCAAGCAGATCGTGCACAACCTCCACGTCGTGCGGGATCTCGAACGCAAGGGCGCCGTGTTCGTCGAGGAGGAGACCGAGGTGCCGGAGGGCGCCCTCGTGGTCCTCAGCGCGCACGGCGTCGCGCCCTCCGTGTACGCGAACGCGGCCGAACGCGGCCTGTCGGTGATCGACGCGACGTGCCCGCTCGTGACCAAGGTCCATCTCGAGGCCCGGCGGTTCGCGCGCGAGGACCAGACGATCCTGCTGATCGGGCACGACGGCCACGAGGAGGTCGTCGGCACGTCGGGCCAGGCGCCGGAACGCGTGCTCCTCGTGGGATCGCCGGACGAGGCGCGGACGGTCGAGGTCGCCGATCCGTCGAACGTCGCCTACCTCACGCAGACCACGCTCTCGGTCGACGAGACCAACGAGATCATCGGGGTGCTGCGGTCGCGGTTCCCGGCCATCCAGGCGCCGCCCAAGGACGACATCTGCTACGCGACGCAGAACCGGCAGGACGCCGTGAAGGCGCTCGCCCGGCAGGCGGACGTGGTGCTCGTGATCGGCTCGGTGAACTCCTCGAACTCCAACCGGCTGGCCGAGGTGGCCAGGGAGGCCGGGACGTCGGCGTTCCTCGTCGACGACGAGACCGAGGTCCGGCCGGAGTGGCTGTCCGGCGCGGAGGTGGTCGGCGTGACCTCCGGCGCGTCGGCCCCGGAGTGGCTGGTCGACCGGATGGTCGAGTTCCTCCGCGCGGAGGGCGCGACCGAGATCGAGGAGCTGCGGCTCACCGACGAGGACGTGCGGTTCTCGAAGCCGGCCGGGCTGCGGCGGCTCGAGGTCCTTCCCGGGTAGGTCCGTTCGCCCGGGTTACGCCGTTCGGGGCAATTGCGCTCGGGTGCTTTGTTCTGCGGGGATCCCCCGCCACAATGGGCGCATGTCCTGGCGATCCCCGTTTCCCTTCGATCTCGACGGCTGCCTGGCGAAGGTCCAGTTGGCCCACAGCGAGCTGCAGGCGTATCAGACGGACCACCTGGTGGTGTTCAAGACCGATCCCATCCGGCTCCGAACCGAGCCCGAACGCGAGCCCTACCGCTACCTGTTCACGGCCGAGTACGTCCCTCGGCTGCCGACGCGGCTCGGCGCTCGGCTGGGGAGCGTCGTGCACGAGCTGCGGTCCGCGCTCGACCACCTGGCCTGGCAGATCGCGCGGAACGACGGCGTGATGTCGCCCGGCCCGGAGCTGCGGTTCCCGCTGTCGGCGTCCCCCGATGCGTTCCGCGCAGATCATCCGTGGCTTCCCCGTCTGGAGCCCGAGCACCGCGCGATGCTCGAGGAGGACCAGCCCTACCGGGGCGCCGGCGAGCTGGCCGAGCTGGAGCGGCTGGCCGGGATCGAACGCCACGAGGTGCTCGCGCCGCGCGTGAGCGCGACGCTCGTGCTGACGCCGCAGCTCGTGATCCGCGATGCGAGCCTCGACGTGAGCGAGCTGGAGTGGTTGTCCCGTCCGGGGCCGATGCACGTCGGGGCCACGCTCTGCCGGTTCACGGTGTCCCGGCCCTTCTCGGACGGTGCCGGGATCGCGGTCCGGGGCATCACGGTTCCCGGGTCGACCCTCGACGGCGACACCGACGTCGTGGCCAGGCTGAACGCCGTCGGGGCGCGCGTCGTCCAGACGCTGTGGAGGTGGGACGCCCGCCTGGCGGGCAGACCCCAGTCCGAGTGGCCGGAGTTCGACGGGACCCCCTCGGTGTTCCCGCCGGGCGCGGTGCCGTTCATGGCGTCGTAGGGGCCGGTCGGCGGCGAACCCGGTAGTGGTACCGGTATGCCGTCGCGAATCCGATCGCCTCGTACACCGCGTGTGAGGCGGCGTTCCCGATGTCGGTCTGGAGGTACGAGCGCGCGGCGCCCCCGCGCAGGCCGTCCTGGGCGAGCGCGTGGAGGATCGCGGTGGCGGCGCCGCGGCGCCTCGCCTCGGGGAGCGTGGCCATCGAGAAGATGCCGAGCCACCCGCGCTCGCGGACGCTCATGCCGACGGCGATCGTCCGTTCGCCGTCGGCGGCCGACGCATACCGCACGGGCGGCGCGATGCGGTCGAGGACCGCAACGCGCAGCGTTCCCCGTTCGCCCCGCGCCGTCACGCCGAGCATGGTGTCGAGCCACGCCTCGCTCGGTTCCTCCTCGACGCGGACGTCCGGCGCGCCGTCCCTGGCAGAACGCGACGCCACCTCGGCCAGGTCGGCGACCATGATGTCGATCTCGAGCTCGATCTCGAACCCGCGAGCGGCGAGCACGTCGTCGAGTCCCGCCGGCACCGTCGCCGGCGACAGCTCGAACCTGGCGGGGAGCCCGCGCTCCGCGTAGAACTCGTCCACGATCGCCAGCTTGTCCTCGAGGGACAGACGTCCCCCGTCCACGAGCGGCAGCACCGAGTTGGAACGCCGCGCCTCGACCCCGGGCGTCGTCCGCAGCCGCCACCCATCGACCACCTGCGACATGGACGAAGGCCACGCGTTCGCCGCGATCTCCTGGATCGTCGCCGCCGGCCGTTCGTCCACGGGTCAGACGCCCTTGTAGTTGAGGACCTGGCGCAGCTCGTGCTCGATCTCCA
>DATBHM010000254.1:0-12209 GCA_036557505.1 Actinomycetota bacterium
ACGAGGAAGGATTCACGCTCATCGAGCTGATGGTGGTCGTCCTGATCATCGGCATTCTCATCGCCATCGCTCTTCCGACCTTCCTCGGCGCCCGGGACCGCGCAGAAGACCGAGCGGCAGCGGCCGATCTCCGGAATGGGATCGCGGCGGCGAAGGTCTACTACACGGACAAGGGAACCTACACGGGCTTCGACACCGGGTGCGCCCCCGGCGCGCTCTGCGGCGCAGGAAGCACCCCGGTGGTCACGGAGCCCAGCCTTCCCTGGGCCGGTTCCGGGGACCCCGGAGCCACGAACCACGTGGCCATCCTGCTGGCCGTGGGGAGCGGCGACGGGACCGATACGTCGGGGATCCTGCTCGTCCGAAGGAGCGAGACCGGCACGTACTTCTGCGACGTGGACGACGGCAGGCACCCGCTTCCCCATCAGGGAAGCAACAACTACGGGGCCGTCAACACGGTGACGAAGTGCGCCGCCCTCCCCCTGGTCGGCTCGTAGGCACACGGCTGAACGGCACCACGGGCGTCCGGCCTTGCGAGGCCGGGCGCCCGTTTCACG
Source organism: Actinomycetota bacterium (assembly GCA_036557505.1). Taxonomy (GTDB): domain Bacteria; phylum Actinomycetota; class UBA4738; order UBA4738; family JACQTL01; genus DATBHM01. The sequence continues at coordinate 558 of DATBHM010000254.1, forward strand.
CGGCATGGGTCGCGGTCCGGTGGGGGAGCCGGTCCGTTTCTGCCTCAAGCCATCCCGATCGGTGCCGACACGCGTGAGAGCATGCGAGCGCACACGTTCATCGATCCAATGGAGGGCCCCGTCAGGCGTTCGTCCACGTTCGACGGTTCGCCGCTCCGAGCCGTGCCGGCGACGACCACGAACCCTCGGTCGGAGACGGGTCGCCGATGAGGAACGTCGCGTTCGCGGTCGCCGGGCTCCTCATCGGGTCGTTCCTCACCGTGGTCGTCCACCGGGTGCCCGAGCGGCGGTCGGTGGTGGGGGGGCGGTCGATGTGCCCCGGATGCGGGAAGGTCATCGCCGCCCGCGACAACATCCCCGTGGTCTCATGGATCCTCCTTCACGGGCGGTGCCGGAACTGCGGGGCGCGGATCTCGCCGATGTACCCGCTCACCGAGCTTCTGACCGCGGGACTGTTCCTCGGCGCCTCGCTCTCCTTCGACGACGTGTGGGTGGCGGTGACCATGGCGCTGTTCCTGGCGGTGCAGGTCGCGGTCTCGATCATCGACCTGCAGCGCCGGATCATCCCGAACCGGATCGTCTATCCGAGCGTGGTGGTCTTCGGGGTGGCGATGCTGGTGCTCGACCTCACCGATCGGGGGCCCAACGTGGTCCATGGCCTCATCGGGTTGGCGGCCTACGGCGGGGCGCTGCTCGTGGTCGCCCTCATCGCCCCACGCGGCATGGGATTGGGCGACGTCAAGCTGGCGGGGCTGATCGGGCTCGTGCTGGGCTCGATCGCACTCTCGCGCGTCGCGGTCGCCGCCGGGGCCGGAATCCTCCTGGGCGGGCTGGCGGGCGTGGTCGCGCTGATCATGGGCCGGAGCCGGAAGACCGCGCTGCCCTTCGGGCCGTTCCTCGCCGCCGGGGCCGCCATCGCGGTGTTCTTCGGCCCCCAGATCGCCAATGCCTACCTCAACCTCATGACCTGACGGGAACCCGCTTCGGAGGCCCTGAGCGCCGTACAGGCGTTGGACACGGGGAGCCTTGGACTGGAGCGCGCCGTCCACGTCCACTCGAAGAAGCGTCCTGAGCTCGCTTCGAGCACGCGACAACGCCCCGTGGAAAGAAGCGCAGGGGCCAGCGGGGGCGACCGGAACGGAGCCCACATCTGCTGTCGTCCGGACGGGGGATGGGGCCGGTCGGACGACCGCATGATAGCGCTGGAATGGAGAGACTATTTCTGTAAATTACACTTATGTAGTTTGGCCTACAGTGCCGATAGATGACAAGCGAGATGTTTGACAACCACTGTTGCCAGAGTTACTTTGCGCCTCCCCCGAATCGGCATGATGCACGAGAGGGAAGGGAGGCAGAAGTTCAAGATGTTGAACATGGGGCCCCTGTTGCAGTTGTGGAGGTTGTGAGATGGGCAAGCGGCGACCGTTCGTTGGCGACCGCCTGCTCACCGTCGCCGAGGTCGCCGGCACCATGCGCGTCTCGAACATGACGGTGTATCGGCTCATCAAGAGCGGCCAGCTGGCCGCGATCAGGGTCGGCAAGAACTACCGGATCCGCGAGTCGGACGTGAACAGGTACCTGTCCGAGCGATCCGTGCGTGTGGAAGGCGAGTAGAGCGAAGGGTTAGGTCGAAAGTCCCAGCACGGGATGTCGGGGGGCTCAAGTCCGCCGGCGAACGGCCGAAAGAAACGGAACGACGATGGCGAAGACACGGATCGGACTCGATGTGGGCTCGACGGCCGCCAGGGCCGTGGAGGTCAACGTGGCCTCGGACCCGCCGGTGCTCCTGCGGGCGGCGCAGGTTCCCATGCAGCCGGGCGCGATCGAGAACGGCGAGGTCCGCCAGCCCGAGGCCGTCACCGAGGCCCTCCGTGAGCTGTGGCGCCGGGGCGGGTTCAAGAACCGCCAGGTGTATATGGGGGTCGGCAACCAGCGGGTGGTCGTGCGGGAGGTCGCGCTGCCCTGGCTGCCGCTCAAGGAGCTCCGGGAGTCCCTGCCCTACCAGGTGCAGGAGTTCATCCCCATCGCCGTCGAGGACGCCGTGCTGGACTTCGACGCGCTGGACGAGTTCGAGCAGGAGGGTCGCCGCATGATCCGCGTGCTCCTCGTCGCCGCGCAGCGGGCCATGGTGGAGGGCCTCGTGCAGACGGCCACGGCCGCCAAGCTCGAGCCGCTCGGCCTGGACCTGATCCCGTTCGCCCTCATCCGGTCGATCGGGCACGCGAACGGCTCCGTGATGGAGGAGGAGGTGGAGGAGGCGCTGATCGACGTCGGCGCCGACATCACCAGCATCTGTGTGCACTCCCACGCGGTGCCGCGGTTCGTCCGGATCCTGCCCTCGGGCGGCAACGACATCACGCTCGCGGTGGCCCGCGCGCTCGGCGTCCCCGAGGACGAGGCGGACCGCATGAAGCGCGGCGAGGTCGTCGAGGGCGGCCCGAACCCGGCCGACGCCCAGCGCGTGGCGCAGGGACGGACGGTGAGCTTCGTCGACGAGATCCGTTCGTCGCTCGAGTTCTATGCCGCCCAGAGCCCCGGCTCCCGCATCGGGCGCCTCCGGGTCACCGGCGGCGGGTCGAAGCTGCCGGGGTTCATCCAGCTGCTCTCCGAGCGACTGGGCACGCCGGCCGAGCCGGGCGGCGTGTTCGAACGTGTCCGTCCCGAGCTGGACCTTTCACAAGAAGCGCTGGTCGAAGCCGAACCGCTCCTCGCGGTCGCCGTCGGCCTCGCCCTGCCTGGAGGAGCCCAGTAGTGACCCAGGTCAACCTCCTTCCCCGTGAAGTCAAGCAGCGTCAGGCGACGCGCCGCCGCACCGGCATGATCATCGCGCTCGGCGCGGTGGTGGTGGGTGCGATCGTGGCGTTCTGGTTCCTGCAGGGCGTCCGCCTGCACAAGCTGGACGATCAGGTTGCGGCCCAGGAGGCCACCAACGCCCAGATCCAGGAGCAGGTCAACTCGCTGCAGAAGTACGCGGACCAGAAGACGGCCGCCGAGCAGCAGAAGGCCCTCCTGCAGTCCGCGGTGCAGACCACCGTGGCGTGGTCCGGCGTGCTGAACGAGGTCTCGAAGATCGAGCCGCCGAACATGTGGCTGACGACCATGACCGGGTCGCTCACGACGGTGTCGGCGTCCACGACCACCCCGGTTCCGGGGACGCCGGCGGCGCCGACCGGCCCCACCGCGCTGATCGGGAACATCCAGTTCGCCGGCAGCTCGCTCGACTCCGACACCATCGCGGCCTGGCTGACCAAGCTCGAGACGGTCAAGGGCTGGGTCAACCCGTGGACCACGAGCGCTCAGAACGGCGACGTGGGCAGCACCCCCGTGTGGACCTTCAGCTCGTCGGTCGACCTCGACACCCGCGCGGCCCACGGAGGAGGAAAATCGTGAACGAGCGTCGTGGACCCATCATCGCCGCGGTGGTCTCGGCGCTGGTCGCCCTGCTGGCGTTGGTCTTCCTCCTCCTCCCGCGGATCTCCGCGGTGGGCAAGCGGTCGGACGACCTCGACGCCGCGCGGACGCAGCAGCAGAGCCTCGAGGCGGAGCTGCAGTCGCTGAAGTCCGACAAGCAGCAGGCCAAGGTCATCAAGAAGCAGCTGAACCGGCTCCAGACCAAGATCCCGCCGACCGCCGAGCTGCCGAGCTTCATCCGGCTGCTCCAGGACGCCTCCGACTCATCGGCTGTGGACTTCATGGCAGTGGCGCCGGGAACGCCCACGGAGACCGTGCCGGGCATCTCGACGATCGCCAACCAGATCACGGTGCTGGGGAGCTTCTTCTCCGTGGAGGAGTTCCTGTTCAAGCTGGAGTCGCTGCCCCGCGCCGTTCGCGTGACGCAGATCAATGTCGGATCGGGGACCAGCCCTGGCCAGCTGTCGCTCACGATGACCGGCGAGATCTACACGACGGACACGAGCGCGGGCCCGGGTTCCGTGCCCGGCTCCACGGCGCCCACGCCGTCGGCGCCCGCCCCGGGTTCGACCAGCGGCCCCGCACCCAGCGAAGCATCGCCGTCGGCGGCGCCGGCGTAGACGACGGGAGACGAGACCGATGGCCCTGGCAGAACGCGATCGACGCGCACTGATCATCTTCGGAGTGGTGGTCGTGGTGGCGCTGGCCGCCTACTTCCTCCTGTTCAAGAAGGGCGGGAGCGAGCAGGTCAGCTCGACGTCGGGCCCGACCTCGACGGTCAGCCAGGGACCGCCTACCACGCAGCCGTCTCCCCACAAGTCCCCGCACAGCACGCCCCGCACCACCACCCCGCCATCCGGACCGGCACTGAACGGCAGAGATCCCTTCTCTCCGCTCGTGAACGCGACGGGTGGCGGGGGCGGCCCCTCCACCAGCGGGACCGGTGGCGGGACGACCGGGCCGTCGGGCGGCGGAACATCGCCGACCAGTCCCTCCACGACCGGCACCGGTGGGGGTTCGCAAAGCCCGACGTCGACGCCTCCGATCACGGTGTCCCCGCCCTCGTCGCCCCCGCAGGTGCCGGGTGGCGGGACGAGCACGCACGTCGGGGGGCACACGGTGACCCTGCTCGACATCTTCACCCGGGGCGGCGTGCGCAAGGCGCAGGTGCAGGTCGACTCGACCGTGTACACGCCGAGCGAGGGCGAGACCTTCGCGGACGGCTTCAAGCTGGTGTCGATCAGCGGGACGTGCGCGACCTTCACCCACGACGGTGAGGGGTTCGTGCTCTGCGAGAACCCGCAGAAGTAGTCCCCGATTCCACGGCCACCGGCGAACTGCCTCTGGGGGGAGCGGTCGCCGGTCCCGAGGGGCGGTCCTCTCCAGGGCCGCCCCTCTCCCATTGTGGTGCGGCTCCAGGCGGCGCGCCGGAGCACCGCGGGGCGGTGCCTATGATTCGTGCATGGTTCGGCTGCTGACCGCCGGAGAGTCGCACGGGAGGGGCCTCGTGGCCGTGCTCGAGGGCATCCCGGCCGGCATCCCGGTGGAGGTCGAATCGCTCGCGGCCGAGCTCGCCCGGCGCCGTCGCGGGTTCGGCCGGAGCGGACGGCAGCGCCTGGAGGAGGATCCCGTCGAGGTCCTGGGCGGGGTGCGCCACGGACGGACGCTGGGATCGCCGGTGGCGGTGACCATCGCCAACGCCGAGTTCGAATCGAAATACCGCGAGCGGATGGGCGTCGAGGGGGAGGATCCGCCCGGCGACCGGCTTACCGCAGTCCGGCCGGGCCATGCCGACCTGGCGGGCATGCAGAAGTACGGGTTCGACGACGCGAGGAACGTCCTCGAGCGGGCCAGCGCCCGGGAGACCGCGGCGCGAGTGGCCGCCGGCTACTTCTGCAAGGCGTTCCTGGCCGAGCTGGGCGTGGCCGTGCTGTCCCATGTGGTTCGGATCGGGAGCGCCGCGGTGCCCGCCGGACGGCGGCGGACGCCCGGTCCCGGCGACCTCGCCACGATCGATCACGACCCGGTCCGGTGCTTCGATGGCGGCGTCGGGGAGCGGATGGTGGTGGCGATCCGGGCCGCGCAGCGGTCCCGGGACACGCTCGGCGGGGTGTTCGAGGTGCTCGCGTACGGCGTGCCGCCCGGGCTGGGGTCGCACGTGCAGCTCGACCGGAAGCTCGACGCCCGGCTGGCGCTCGCCCTGATGAGCATCCAGTCCGTGAAGGGTGTCGAGGTGGGGGACGGGTTCGCGTCGGCCGCCCGTGCGGGGTCCCGCGCGCACGACGAGCTGGCGCCGGGGGCGTCCCCACGTCGTCCCCGCCGGCTGTCGAACCGGGCCGGGGGGATCGAGGGCGGGATGAGCACCGGCGAGCCGATCCGGGTTCGCGCGGCGATGAAGCCGTTCTCGACCGTCCCCAAGGGCCTCCGGACGGTGGACACGGCGAGGGGGACCGCCGCGAAGCCGTTCGCCCAGCGGACCGACGTGTGCGCCGTGCCGGCCGGAGGCGTCGTGGGCGAGGCCGCTGTGGCGCTCGTACTGGCCGACGCGATGCTCGAGAAGTTCGGGGGCGATTCGGTGGACGAGACGCGCAGGAACCTCGACGGATACCTGGCCTCGTTGGGGTCGGCGGGATGACGGCGCTGCCGTGGGGCCGCCACGTGTGGCTGGTCGGGATGCCCGGGTCCGGCAAGTCGACGATCGGGCCGCGCCTCGCCGACCTCCTCGGGTTGGCCTTCGTCGACCTCGACGACGAGGTCGAACGCCTGACCGGCCGTCCGGTGCGCGACATCTTCGCGCGGGACGGTGAGCGGGCCTTCCGCGAGGAGGAGTTCGTTGCCCTGCAACGGGTTGCCGAGGGTCCCGGAGCCGTGATCGCCACGGGCGGCGGCGCCGTCACCGCCGCCGAGAACCGGGCGGTGATGCGCCGGTCGGGGTGGGTGGTCCGCCTCGACGTGGACGAGGAGATCGCGCTGGCGCGGATCGCCGGGGACGACGCGCTCCGCCCGCTGCTCCGCGACGGGCGGGCGTGGAAGCGGCTCAACGACGAGCGGCTCGAGGACTACGTCGCGGCCGAGGATCTGCCGTTCCGGACGGGGGAAGGAGGCCGGTCCGTCGAGCCGGCGGCCGCCGCCGACGCGATCGCCCGATCGCTCACCGGCGATCCTGAGTTCCGTCCGGACGTCGTCGGGGTCGATGCCGGCGGCCACGCCTACGACGTCGTCGTCGGTCGGGGGCTGATCGAGCGGGTCCGGATGTGGCTCCCGCCGGCGCCGCCCGGCGGCCGGGCCTTCGTGATCGCCGATCCGCGCGTGGCCGACGCGTTCGGTGAGACCGTTCTGCAGGGCGCCGCGGAGGCCGGGTGGGCGCCGATCCATCTCGCCGTGCCGGAGGGCGAGGATGCGAAGACGCTCGCCGTCGCCGAGGCGCTGTACCGGCAGCTCGCGCTGCGGGAGGCCCAGCGCGAGGACCTGATCGTCGGCGTCGGCGGGGGTTCGACCGGGGACCTGGCCGGATTCGTCGCGGCGACCTATCTGCGGGGTGTCGCGATCGTGCTGATCCCGACGACGCTCCTCGCCATGGTCGACGCCGCCATCGGGGGGAAGACGGCGGTGAACCTCCCCGCCGGGAAGAACCTCGTGGGCGCCTTCCACCATCCGACGCGGGTGATCGCGGACGCCTCGGCGCTCGGCTCGCTGGCGGAGCCCCAGCTCCGTTCCGGGCTCGGCGAGGTCGCGAAGTACGCGCTGGCGTTCGATCGCGGGTTGTACGGGTTGCTGCAACGCGAGCACGCCCGGTTGACCGGCCCGGATCTCACGACGGAGTTCGACCTGGTGCGCGACATCGTGCTGCGGTGCGTCGGGATCAAGGCCGAGGTCGTGTCGCGGGACGAGCGGGACGCGGCGGATCGGCTGCTCCTGAACTACGGCCACACGCTGGGCCATGCGCTCGAGCGGCTCGAGGGGTTCCACGGCAGATCGCACGGGGAGGCCGTGTCGATCGGAATGGTCTTCGCGGCACGTCTGGCCGAGCATCTCGGGCTGGGAGCCGCTGGGCTGGTCGAACGCCACGTCCGTCTCCTGGATCCGCTGGGGCTCCCGACCGGGGGGCCGCTGCCGCCCGGGCACGAGGTCCTCGCGGCGATGCGGATGGACAAGAAGCGGCGCGGCGGGCTTCGATTCGTCCTGCTGGAGGACGTCGGGCGGCCCACGGTCGTGGCCGACGTGAAGGACGACACGCTCGTCGAGACGCTGGAGGCGATGTGAGGGCGCTGTTCCTGTTCGGCCCGAACCTCGGGGCGCTCGGCACCCGCGATCCCGAGCGGTACGGCTCGGAGACCCTCGACGAGGTCATGACGGCGGTGGCCGAGGACGCCGCGGGCCGCGGTCACGACGTCGCCTGGCGGCAGTCCGACCGGGAGGGCGACCTGATCGGGTGGCTGCATGCGGCCGCGAAGGAGGGGTTCGACGCGGTCGCGATCAACCCCGGGGCGCTCACGCACTATTCACACGCGCTGCGCGACGCGATCGAGGGGTGCGGCCTCCCGGTCGTCGAGGTCCACCAGACGAACATCTACTCGCGGGAGGAGTTCCGCCGGCACTCGGTCGTCTCGCCGGTCTGCCGCGCCGTCATCGCCGGGCTGGGGACCCGCGGGTATCATCTGGCCCTGGAGGCCCTGGCATGGATTTCCCCGGACGGAGAGCGCGCCTCGCCGCGCGGCTGAACGACCTCGAGATCGACGCGTTCCTGGTCACGCGGCTGCCCAACGTGCGTTACCTGACCGGGTTCACCGGTTCCAACGGGCAGCTGGTGCTGGGTGCGGACGGCGCCGCGTTCCTCACGGACGGGAGGTACACGGAGCAGTCCCGACACGAGGTCCCGGACCTCGACCGCGACACGTACTCGGCGTTCCCGGCCGCGTTCGCCGACGCCGCGACGAAGGCGGGCGCCAGGCGGGTCGGGTTCGAGTCCGCCGGCCTCACGTACAAGCTGTTCCGGGACCTCACGGATGCCGGGCCCGAGGGCGTCGAGCTGGTCCCGACCGACGGCGAGGTCGAACACCTCCGCTGGATCAAGGAGCCGGAGGAGATCGAGATGGTCGCCAACGCCCAGGCGATCACGGACGACTGCTTCGACCGCATCACCGCCAAGCTCGCCGAGGGCATGACGGAACGCGAGGTCGCCCTCGAGATGGAGCTCGCCATGCGGCAGAACGGCGCCGACGGCCTCGCGTTCGACTCGATCGTGGCGTTCGGCGAGAACGCAGCCGAGCCGCACCATCACCCGACCGACCGCGCGCTGCAGCCGGGCGACGTCATCAAGCTCGACTTCGGTGCGCTGTACCGGGGCTACCACTCCGACATGACCCGGACGGTCGCGTTCGGGGAGCCCTCGGACGAGCTCCGCGCGATCCACGCGCTGGTGAAGGCCGCCCAGCAGGCGGGGATCGACGCGGTCCGGGCCGGCGTCGCCGGCGGCGAGCCCGACGCCGCGGCCAGGAAGGTCATCGAGGACGCCGGCCGGGGCGAGGCGTTCAGCCACTCGCTGGGGCACGGCGTGGGGCTCGAGATCCACGAGGGTCCGACGCTCCGGGCGAAGGGCGAGGACGAGCTGCCGGTGGGGGCCATCGTGACCGTCGAACCCGGCGTGTACCTCCCCGGCCTCGGCGGTGTCCGCATCGAGGACATGGTCGAGGTCACCGCGGACGGCTGCCGGCCGATGCCCCGTTCCACCCGGGACCTCGTGGTCCTGTGACCCGAACGCCGCTCGCCGGGCCTCCGCACCGACCGCACCACTCACATCGAGGAGCACTTCCATGAGCGTCTCCACCAACGACCTGAAGAACGGCATGACCCTCGACCTCGAGGGGCAGTTGTGGACCGTCCTCGACTTCCTGCACCACAAGCCCGGCAAGGGGCAGGCGGTCGTCCGGACCAAGCTCCGGAACGTGAAGACCGGCGCCGTGCTCGACCGGACGTTCAAGCACGACGAGAAGGTCGGTCTCGCCATCCTGGAGAAGAAGGAGATGCAGTACCTGTACCGGGACGGCGACAACCTGATCTTCATGGACACCGACAGCTACGAGCAGCACCCCGTGCCGGCGGAGGTCGCCGGGGACGCCGTGAAATACCTGACCGAGGGGTTCACCCCGATCGTGTCGCTGCACGAGGGGAGCGCGATCTCGGTCGAGATGCCCGCCTCGGTGGCCCTCGCGGTGACGGCGACCGACCCGGGCGTCAAGGGCGACCGGGTATCGGGAGCGCTGAAGCCGGCCACGTTGGAGACCGGGATCACCGTGCAGGTCCCGCTGTTCATCGAGGTCGGTGACCGGCTGAAGGTCGACACCCGCAGCGGCGAGTACCTCACGCGCGAGAAGTAGCCGGGCGATGAACCCCCGCCACGCCGATCGCCGGCGGGCGCTCGACGCGCTATACCAGGCAGACGTCATGGGCATCCGGCCCACCGCGGTGCTCGAGCAGTGGCGGGAGGCGACGGGGGAGGCGGTCGCGACATTCACCCGCGAGCTGGTCGCGGGCGTGGAGGAGTATCAGGAGGACCTCGACATCCTGATCGGGGAGACCGCCCACGACTGGACGGTCGACCGCATGGCGGCCGTCGACCGCGCGATCCTTCGCCTGGCGACCTACGAGCTGATGTTCCGAACGGACACCCCGGTCGCCGTAGCCATCGACGAGGCGGTCGACGCCGCCAAGGAGCTGTCCACGAAGGACAGCGGACGGTTCGTCAACGGGGTGCTGGGACGGATCGCGACGGAACCCGACGTCGCAGGGCGCGACCGTCAGGGGAAACCGGGGCGCGACGGAACGACGCTCGTTCCGGACGAGGGTGAGCCGGAGGGATCCGGCTAGTCGGCGTCCTGCGCCGGCGCCTTCTCGGCGGGCTTCGTCTCGGCGACCGAGGCCGTGGTGACCGGCGTCTCCTCGGGGAGCGCGTTCTCGGACGAGCCCTCCTTCAGGCCCTTCTTGAACTCGGTCGAGGACTTGCCCAGCGAGCGGGCCAGCTCGGGGAGCTTCTTCGCGCCGAAGAGCAGCAGGAACACCGCGAGGATGATCAGGATCTCGGGAGCACCGAGCGATTCGAACAGGCCGAGCATGCGCACTCCTTCTCGAAGGCCTCGGTGCCAAGTGTAGGCCTTTCTCCGGGTTGCGCCAGTCCGCCGCGTCGATTCGTCGAGGTACCACGGATTCGTCGCAATCGGGACATTCCGCCTGGCACATGCGGGTGGCGGGGTGGCCGTCCCGGCCGCTCTCCGGAGATGATTCGGACGTGCTGGTCCTGTCCAGGGCCGAGGTGGCCTCGCTGCTCGACCCCGACGTGCTGGTCGAGGCGCTCGCAGCCGCGATGATTGACCTCTCGTCGGGGGAGGCGTCGATGCCCACGCGGGTGGCCGCGCTGGTTCCCCGAACCGACGGCCTCCTGGGGGCCATGCCCGCGTGGCTGCCGTCGGCCTCGGTGCTGGAGACCAAGCTGGTCTCGGTGTTCCCCCGGAACGCGGGCGGCGTCCCGACCCATCAGGCGGTCATCGTGGTGTTCGACCAGGACACGGGCGAGCCGGCCTCACTGATGGACGGGACGGAGATCACGGCGCAGCGGACGGCCGCGGGATCGGCCCTGGCCACGCGCCTGCTCGCCCGCGCGGACAGCCGCAGACTGGCCGTGGTGGGGACCGGGGTCCAGGCGCGCGCGCACCTTCGGTACGTCGTCCGGGTCCGGGAGTTCGAACAGGTGGTGGTCGCCGGCAGGAATCCGGACCACGCCCGGACGCTCGCGGGGGCGGTCTCCGCCGAGCTCGGCGGCGCCGTCTCGGTCGCGGAATCCATCGAGGCCGCGGTCCGGGGAGCCGACGTCGTGTGCGCGGCAACCCACGCGGAGACGCCGGTGCTCAGGCGGGCCTGGCTGGGCGACGGGGCGCACGTGAACTCCGTGGGATGGACGGCAACCGGCAGCGAGGTCGACCCCGAGACGGTTCGGGACGCGATGGTGGTGGTCGAGTCCCGGTCCTCCGCGCTGTCCGAGGGCCCCGGTGGGGCCAACGACCTCGTGTGGCCCATCCGGGACGGCGTCGTCGGCCCGGACCACGTCCACGCGGAGATCGGGGAGATCCTGGCCGGGACCCGGCCCGGCCGGACCTCTGCCGACCAGCTCACGCTCTACAAGTCGGTGGGCGTGGCGGTGCAGGACGCGGCGGCCGCCGGCCTGGTGCTCCGCCGGGCCCGCGAACG
>DATBHM010000255.1:0-18430 GCA_036557505.1 Actinomycetota bacterium
GTCCGGGAGGTCCTCCGGGTCGGGGATCTCGGCCGCCTCCCGTTCGACGGCGTCCCAGTCGCCGAGCTCCATGTGCGTGTGGGTGAGGTGACCGAGCATCCACCACTCCGCCCACCGGATCCCCACCCGGCGCGCATGCGCCAGCGCCCTTGTCTGGATGTCGAGGGCCTCGTCCAGCCGGGTGAGCTCGTGGGTCATGTGCGAGAGGTTGATGTATGCGCGGACGGCCGCGGCGGCGAGCTCGTTGTCGAGCGCCACCCGCAGCGCGTGGTGGAGCAGGGCCAGCGCCTCCTCGATCCGGCCCTCCGCCGACAGGATCAGGGACTTGGTGTTGAGCGCCTGCGAGATGACGTCGTGGCTCGGGATCGCCTCGGCCAGCTCGAGCGCCCGGTTCACCCGGTCCATCGCCGGCGCCAGGTCCCCCCGGAAGAACAGCAGCCGGGCGAGCTCGGCGAGGATCTCCGCGAGGGCGCCGGGGTCGCCCGGCTGATCCTGCGCGCCGAGCACGGTCTCGGACTCCTGCATCCGCCGGAGCGCCTCCTCGAGCTGCCCGATGGTCCACAGGGAGAGTCCGGTCCGGGCCGACGCGCGGGCCGCGTCCTGGATCGCACCCGACTGCGTGTACAGCTCGATGGCGCGGTCGTAGAGCGGCAGGCTCTCGTGGCTCTTGCCGGCGCGCCAGGCGACCTCGCCGGCCTGCTCGAGCAGATGGCCGCGCCCGATCGGATCTTCGGTCAGCTCCGCCGCGCGCTCGAAGTGGCGGCGGGCCTCGTCGTTCGCGGCGAGCGACGCGGCGCGGCGGCCGGCCATCGTGAGCGCCGCCCGCGCGCGTTCCAGGATGGCGGGTGCGTCCTCCGCGTCCGGCGCGAGCGCGTGGGCGTCGAGCAGGTGCGCGGCGACCACCTCGACGACGTCCGACTCCTCGTAGTCCTCCCCGTGCTCGAGATCGTCCGCGGCGGCCAGGTGGCGGGCCTTGCGTTCGCGCTTCGGCATGGTCTCGTACGCGACCCGGCGGACCAGGTCCTGGAGGAACCCGTACTGCCCCCGCTCGGGCGACCGCGGATCCGCCTGCAGCGAGAGCACCTCCTTGCGAACGAGCCCCGACAGGATCGGTTCGACCTCGTCATCGGACATCCCGCTGATGGCGGCGGCCGCGCGCCGGGTGAACGTCTTGCCAAGCACGCTCGCGTCCTGGAGGAATCGGCGCTCGCGTGGTTCGAGCCCGTCGAGCCGGGCCGCGATCAGCGCGTGGAGCGTCTCCGGGACGTCGAGGTCGGCGGGCGCCTCGTCGGAGAGCCGGTATCCGTTCCCGTCACGGACGAGCACGCCGCGATCGATCAGCATCCGAACAGTCTCCACCGCGTACAGCGGCACGCCCTCGGCGCGGTCGAGGATGCGGCCGCGGAGCTCGGGCTGGAGGCCGGGGGCCAGGCCGGTGAGGAGCGAGTCCATGGCCGACGGCGGGAGCGGCTCGAGGTACAGCGACGTCGCGTTGCGCTGGCCGGCGCCCCATCCCGGGTGGCGCTCGGTGACCTCGGGCCGGGCGAGCGCCAGCACGAACAGCGGATGCCCCCGCGACCAGTCGAGCAGGTACCCGATGAACTCGACGAGCGCCGGCTCCGCCCACTGCATGTCCTCGAACACGAGCACCGACGGGTAGCGGTCGGTGAGGCGCTCGAAGAACAGGCGCGCGGCGGCGAACAGGTCCTCCCGCTCGGCCGCGGTGCGGTCCTCCAGGCCGAGGAGCTGCGCCAGGCGGGGTTCGAGCCAGCGGCGCTCCTCGGGGTCGTGAACGTGCTCGTCGAGGCTCGCGCGGAGCTTCGCCAGCGCGTCGGGCTGGCCCTCGCCCTCGGCGATCCCGGCCCGGCCCCGGAGCATCTCCGCGAGCGCCCAGTACGTCACGCCCTCGCCGTACGCGAGGCACCGGCCGCGATGCCAGTAGACCGTCTGCGCCAGGCCGTCGATGTACTTGTAGAACTCCCACGACAGCCGCGACTTGCCGATCCCGGCGACCCCGATCACCGAGAGGAGGTGCGCCGACCCGTCCTCGGCCGAGGCATGGAACAGCTCCTTCAGCAGGCGCAGCTCCCGGTCGCGCCCGACGAACGGCGCCTCGAGGCCCGTCGACCGGAGCGCGCCGCCCCGACCCCCGATCACGCGCACCGCGCGATGGAGCTGCACGATATCGGCCTTGCCCTTGAGCAGGTGCTCGCCCGCGTCCTCGTAGATGATCGCCGCCTCGGTGGCCCGGCGGGTGGCGTCGCCCGCGAGGACGGTGCCCGGCTCGGCAGCCGACTGGATGCGGCTGGCGGTGTTCACCATGTCGCCGGCGACCATGCCCTGGCCGGCCGCGCTCAGGTTGACGGCGGCCTCGCCGGTGAGGACCCCCGCGCGGGCCTGGAGGTCCGGGGAGCCGATGCCCTCGCCCATGGCCGCCACGGCCTCGACGAGCTCGAGCGCCGCGCGGACCGCGCGTTCGGCGTCGTCCTCCTGCGCGGTGGGCGTTCCCCACACGGCCATCACGGCGTCGCCGATGAACTTCTCGACGGTCCCGCCGTACCGGTCGATCAGCCGCCGGCAGGTCTCGAAGTACGAGCCGAGCAGCTCCCGGACCTCCTCGGGGTCCCGCGACTCCGACAGCGCGGTGAACCCGACGAGGTCGGCGAACAACACGGTGACGAGGCGCCGCTCGGCGTCCGAGATGGAAGCGCCGGCTCGCACGGCGGCGGCCACGTCGCCCAACGGCGAGCCGCACTCGCCGCAGAACTTCATCCCCGGGGAGTTCGCCGTGCCGCACGCCGGACACACGGCGGCGAGCGGCGAGCCGCACTCGCCGCAGAACTTCCGCCCGGCCTCGTTCTCCAGGCCGCAGACCGCGCAGATCACGTCCGAACGCTCCCTCGGATGGGTGGTCGGGCGCAAGGGTAGCGAAGGGCGGGTCGGGACTGAAGCCAGGCTCAGGCGGGCGCCGGGCGTGGGCTCCACGTCACGTCCCCGTCGTTCGCCGGGAATGCGAACCGCGCCGCCCGCCACTCGAGCGCGGACGGCGCGGTGGCGCCGATGTCAGCGAAGGTCTGCCGGCTCAGTAGCCGCCGTAGCGCCCCCCGCCGCTGCCGGAGGTCGAGCCGCCGCCGGTCGTCGAGCCGCCGGCGCTGCCCGCCGACTGGCCCGCCGGGGTGACCGCGAACCACTTGCCCTCGATGCCCTGGCCGTTGGCCTGCCCGGGCTGGGTGTCGCCGGCGAACGTGTACAGCGGAACGCCGTCGTACGTGACCTGTGTGATGCCGTCCGGCCGCATCGCCGTGGCGAGCGTGCCCGTGGCACCGGAGCCGCCGGTCGGCGACCCGGACGCCTTGAGGGGCGGCCACGACTGGACGCAGGCGGCGGTGCACTCGATCTTCGACGGCGTCTCGCCGGTGAGGCGGTACAGGGTGAACCCCTTGGAATCCACCAGGACCATGCCCAGTGCGCCGATCTTCTTGGCCGTGACGGTCGCCGAGGCGCTGCCGCCGCCCGACGTCGTCCCGCCGGCGCTCGAGGTCGATCCGCCGCCCCCGGAGGACGGCGAGCTCGACTTGCCGCAGGCGGTCGCCACCAGCATGAGCGCCACCAGCGCCCCACCCGCCATCTTGACCCACCGATGCGTTCTGACTGTGTGCATGTCCGGCCTCCTCGGGCCTGTCGTCGTCTCCAGAACTACGCGCGGGGGGCGCCGTGGGATGTCCTCACCGGCGCCACCGAGCACGCTACGCCGGCGGGATCGACTTCGTGTACGGCACCCGGAAGAACGACCAGACGGTCGTCGAGGGCGAGCACGTCACCGCGATCGGCTTCGTGGGGTCGGCGATCGAGAGCTGCATGGTCACGTCGTCGCGCCCCGCCCAGTTCGGGTCGGAGATGCGGATCGTGAGGCGGCCGCCGGAGAGCTCGTACGCGTAGGCCAGCACCTGGTGGTTCTGACCGAGGTCCATGGGATCGAGCGACTTCACCTTGACCAGTCCCAGCGGGGACAGCAGGCCGTTGTCGATGTCCGTGCGGACCTTGGGCCACTCCTCGTTCACCATCCGCCAGGCTCGGCCGTGCGGCACCCATCCGATCCGGCTCCACACGCTTTCGCCGTCGGACAGCGCGGGGGCCATGAGCTCGAGGTACCGGACCGGCCCGAGCGGCAGCCCGAAGCTGTCGAACAGCCGCCCGACCAGGTAGTCGTACAGGGGCCCCGACGCCGGCGGGGTGGTGTCTCCCGGAGGCGTCCGTCCGGCCTCGAAGTAGTCCCGGACCGCGAACGCCATCCCGCCGCACAGCCCGTTCGACGCGTCGCCGATCGGGATCGAGACCACGCCCGGGATGCCGATCGACCGCAGCGGCACGTGGGGGAAGTCGTTGGCGAAGCGGAACCCGTGCGTCGACGGCAGGAACCCCGGGACCGCCGCGCCCGCCACCGCTCAGCCCAGGGACTTCCGCACGGCGATGAGGTCGTCCTCGTGCTTCCACCCGGCCCGGCGCGGCCCCTGGTCGGCCGGGACCGGGCGGCTGAACCGGCGGTCGAGCTGCCCGAGGATGTAGTCCTGCACGCGGTCGTCGTCGTCGCTCGTCCGCGGCAGGTGCGCCGCGAGCGCCTCCCAGTCCTCGTCCGACCACGAGGCGGGCGTGCCCCGGTGGCCGGCGCCCTTGGATCTGGCGGTCGCGGCGGCGACCGGCGGGGCCGAGCCGCCGATGGTCAGCCGGGCGAGGTCGGTGAGCACGACGTTCATGTCGCCCGGCCGCATGCCGGGCGCGCCGTCCGGCCAGGCCGTGAAGTTGAACTGCCCGTTGCCGTACTGCCACAAGTCGGGCTTCGGGAATCCGATGTCGTCGGTCGGGCCCAGCTCGTCGTTGTACCGGGGCACCCACGAGAAATCGCACCCGGTCGACGTGGTGATGCCCAGGTCGCGGAACATGCTCCGGCCGTACCGGATCACCCGGTGTCCCTCCGCGTGCATGGTCTCCGCGTACTGCTCGACGCAGTCCACCGTCTGCTGCTTGGTGGCACCGTCGTTCAGCTTCCACTCGACGTCGACGATGGGGTGCATGTCGGCGTCCCGGAAGCCGCCGTTCGCCTCGATGGTCCGCAGGTAGAACTCGGCCTGCTCCTTCCCGGATCGGTCGACGATCAGGAAGTGGTAGGCCCCGCGCACCAGCCGGGTGGCGCCGACGGCCTTCCAGCTCTGGGGGAACCACGACTCCGCCCAGGAGTACGACACGCCCTCCGTGGCCTTGATCACCGCGAAGCCGAACCGCGCATCGGCCGCGATCCTCGCAGCCGGCACCAGGTCCACGTTCCCGTGGTAGACGTCCGGTCCCAGCACGTCGGTCATCGCCCCCACCGCGCCATCTGCACCGCCCTCCCCGTCCGGCCCCCTCCGGGGCTTGAGTCTTCGCGCCCGCGGCCGGCCTGTCCAGACAATCGCCGCCCGGGCAGCGGGTTCGTCAGCCGGCCCGGTTGGCCATCGGCGTCGACCGGGGCGGCCGCAGGATCGCCCGCCACCGCTCCCCTGGCGTGGGCGGCCGCTGCAGCTCCGCGAACGCCTGCCACCGCAGCCACCGGCGCTCGCCGAGCGGCGGCGACTGCTCACCGGCGTCGTCCTCCAGCTTCTGGATCTCCGTCAGCCGGTCGTCCAGCCCCTCGGGCGGGAACGCCAGGCAGTCCTCGATGCGCCGCCGCAGCTTGGCGTAGCGGTTCCCGGCCACCGCGCTGAACGCCGCCCGCTCCCCGAACCGGAAGAACGTCTGGAGGCTCGCCAGCACGGCCGCCGTGACGGTGATCACGCCCACCCAGATCGGGATGGGGTCCTTGCCGGAGTTGTTCGCCACGATCGCGCTGCCGGCGATCGCCGTGACCATCACGACCGGAACACCGATCCAGTAGTTGAGCTTGCCGAGGATCGCCGAGCGCTCGTAGTAGGCCTGCTGCGCCGCCCAGGCCAGCTTGCGCCGGCGGTCCAGCAGGGCGACCTGCGCGGGGGTCAGGCCCCGGCGGCCGGAACCGTGGCGGGCGGCCGGCTTCGCCGCCTGGCCGTTGGTGTCGTCGGCGGGCGCTCGCTGTTCGACCGACAACGTCCTCACCTCCCTGTCCGTCCACCGTCGCGGGTGGCGAGGCGGGCGTCAAGGGTCGTTCGGGGGACGCCCAGACCGGGGGCACGGCGTGGCCGGGAGGGGATGCGACTGGCTCGGCCCATCGCGTGACGGCTAAACGAGACTGTCGCGCCAGGCCCGGTGGAGCCGGGCGTAGTGCCCGTCGGATCCGAGCAGCTGGGTGGGCGGCCCGTCCTCGATCACGCGGCCGTTCTCGAGCACCAGCACCCGGTCGGCGATCTCCACCGTGCTCAGGCGGTGGGCGATGATCAGCGCGGTCCGGTGGGCGAGGATCGTCCGCAGGGCCCGCTGCACGGCGCGCTCCGTGGGGATGTCGAGCGAGCTGGTCGCCTCGTCGAGGATCAGCACCGCCGGGTCGGCCAGGAACGCCCGGGCGAACGCCACCAGCTGGCGCTGCCCGGCCGAGAGCCGGCTGCCGCGCTTGCCGATGTCGGTGTCGAACCCGTCCGGGAGCTCGAGGATGAACCCCTCCGCCCCGATGGCCGCCGCGGCGGCCTGGACGTCCTCACGCGTGGCCTCCGGGCGCCCGAATGCGATGTTGTCGGCCACCGTCCCCGAGAACAGGAAGTTCTCCTGGGTGACCATGGCCACGACCCGGCGGAGCTGCTGTTCGGTGAGCTCGGGGAGGGGGACGCCGTCCACGGCCACGCGTCCGGCGGTGGGGTCGTAGAACCGGGCCAGCAGCCGGGCGATCGTCGTCTTGCCGGCGCCGGTCCGCCCGAGCAGGGCGACGGTCTGCCCCGCCGGGATCTCGAGCGCGAGGTCCCGCACGACCTCCGCCTCCTCCCGGTACCCGAACCCCACGCGGTCGAACGTGACCCGGCCCCGCCAGCCGTCCACCGGCTCGGGGGCGGCCTCGGCCGGCATGGGGACGGACGGTTCCTCCTCGAGGACGCCGGAGAGCTTCTCCAAGGCGGCCGCGGCGCCCTGGAAGGAGTTGTAGAACTGGCTGATCTCGGCCATCGGCTCGAAGAACCGCCGGATGTACAGCAGGAACGACGTCAGCACGCCGATCGCCAGCACGCCGTCGATGACCCGGATGCCGCCGTACAGCAAGAGCACCGCGGTGGTCACGTTCCCGATCAGGAGGATGCCCGGCCAGTACCACGTGATCAGCTGGAACGACCGCTGTGTGGCGACGCGGTAGTCGTCGTTCACCTCGTGGAAGATCTCGTCGTTGCGCGGCTCGCGCCGGAACGCCTGCACGGCCCGGATGCCGGCCAGCGACTCGGTGAAGTGGATCACGACCAGCGCCACCGTCTCGCGGGTCTTGCGGTAGGCGACGGCGGAGTTCCGCTGGAACCACCGCGTCAGCAGCAGCAGGGGGACGAACGACGCCAGGGTCACCAGCGCGAGGGGGACGTCGAGCAGCACGAGGATCACGCCGATCGTGACGATCGACAGGACCGACGTGATCAGGGTGTCGACGCCCTCGTTCAACAGCTCGGTGATGGCGTCGAGGTCCGAGGTCAGCCGGGAGATCATGCGCCCCGACGTGTAGCGCTCGTGGAACGACAGGCTGAGCCGCTGGAACTGCTCGAACACCCGCTGGCGGAGGTCCACCAGCACCTCCTGGCCGACCCTGCCGATGCCCTTGATGAACGTCCGGTACAGCACCGCCTGGACGGCCGCCGCCACGAACATCCCGCCGACGATGAGGAACAGCGTCTGGGGGTGGCCGTTCCGGACGGCCGGGATGCCCTGGTCGATGCCCACCCCGACCAGCAGGGGCCCGGCCATGGCCGCGACGCTCGCCGCGACCACCGCGACGAACAGCCAGATCGCCCGGCGCCGGTGGGGGCGGATCAGCGAGCCGAGCAGTCGCCGGGATCGCCGGCGGAGGACCGAGGAGATCTTCCCGGGGATGTCGTCGCGGTCCTCGGCCGCGACGCCGCGCCACCCCTGGGTGGGGTCCGGACTCGTCTGGGGCGGGGTCTCGGGGGCGGCGCTCACGAGGCGGCCCGTTCCTCGTCGGTGGCCGACAGCACGGCCGCGTAGCGCGGGTCGCGGGCCATCAGCTCGGAGTGGGTGCCGACGGCGGCGACGGTTCCGCCCTGCAGCAGGACGACGCGGTCGGCCAGCGCGACGGTCGAGGGGCGGTGCACGACGAGCAGTCCGGTCGTGTCGGTCAGCGCATCCCGGAGGGCGCGTTCCACGAGGGCCTCGGTGTGGACGTCGAGCGCCGACAGCGGGTCGTCGAGGACGAGCACTGCCGGCCGGCCGATCACGGCCCGGGCCAGCGCGAGGCGCTGCCGCTGCCCGCCCGAGAGCGACAGCCCCTGTTCGCCGATCCGGGTGTCGAGCCCCCACGGGAGATCGTCGACGAAGTCGGCGTGCGCGACCGCCAGCGCCTCCTCGATGTCGTCGTCGGTGGCCTCGGGGTAGCCGAGCGTGAGGTTCTCCCGCACGCTCATCGAGAACAGCACCGGTTCCTCGAACGCCACGGCCACGTGCTGCCGGAGCGATGACAGGGTGAGGTCGCGGACGTCGTGGCCGTCGAGCGTGATCCGGCCGGACGTGACGTCGTAGAGGCGGGGCAGCAGCAGGGCGAGCGACGACTTCCCGCTGCCGGTGCCCCCGACCACCGCCAGGGTCTCGCCGGGCTCGATCTCGAGGTCGACGTCCCGCAGGATCGGCGCCTCGTGGGCGCCTGCGTCCGGGTACCGGAACGACACCCGTTCGAACGCCACCCGGCCCCGTGCGTGCACCAGCGGGGCCGCGCCCGGCCGGTCGGCGATGGCCGGCTGCTCGTCGAAGACCTCGAACACGCGCTCCGAGGCCGTCGCCGCCTCCTGGGCCATGGCCAGGATCCAGCCGAGGTCGATCACCGGCCACTGGAGCAGCACCACCATGGAGGCGAACGCCACCATCGCCCCGAGCGACAGCGCGCCGTCCGCCACCGCCGTCGCGCCGATCAGCACGACGAGCGCCATGGTGATGTTCGGGAGCAGCTGCAGCAGCGACCAGAAGTTGGCCCGCAGCCGGACGCTGTCGAGCTGGGACTCGCGGAGGGTGCGGGCGGCGGCCCCGAACCGCTTCTGCATGAGCGGCCCCCGCCCGAAGGACTTGATGACCCGGATGCCGGTGGCGGCCTCCTCGACGAGCGTGGCCAGGTCGCCCTGCTGGTCCTGCACCCGCCGCGACACGTCGGCGTACCCCGACCCGAAGCGCTTCCCCAGCCAGATGACCGGGATCATGGTCGCGGCCACGAGCAGCCCGAGCGGCCAGTACAGGAACAGCAGCAGGATCATCACGGCCGTCACCTGGACCGTGTTCACCACCAGGAAGATCGCCCCGAACCCCAGGAACCGTCGCACGGCGCTCAGGTCGGTGGTCGCCCGCGACAGCAGCTGTCCCGTCTGCCACCCGTCGTGGAACGCCACCGGGAGCCGCTGGAGGTGTCCGTAGAGGTCGTCGCGGATCTGCGCCTCCACCCGGAGCACGGCCACCGACTGGATCCACCGGCGGCCGAAGATCAGCGCGGCCTCGATGAACCCCAGCAGCAGGACCAGGAACACCATCTCGACCAGCTGGGCCCGGTCGCCGTCCGCGATGGGCCCGTTGACGATGGCCATCGTGACCAGCGGGACGAGGGTGCCGGCGCCGACGCCGAGCCCGGCGCTCACCAGCATCAGCCACATCTGCCCCCGATAGGGGCGGATGAACGACCGCAGCCGCCACAGGGAACCGATCCGCATGGTTCCGCTCACGTCCGCCCGTCGACTCCCCACGCTCACGCCGGCCTGCTCCCCATTGGCGATCGCCCTGTTCGCGTCATCCGGCTCCGGCCGAACCGGGGCGGGCGGCCGGGCGGGTCTCGAGCGGCGGATGACGGCTGTGACCACTCAGCATCCGGCTGTGGGGCGCGGTCGTCAACGCCGGGCCGGGCCGAGGACCGAAACAATTCGAACGGCTCCCCGTAGGCTGGGCGGATCCCGGCTGGGAGGAGCGAACGGCAGGTGGGGATCCGGAGCGCCTCGCATGTCGATGACCGGAGCGCGGCGGATGCGCCCGCCCGCCCCGGCGCGTCGCGACGGAGGAACCTCCGCCAGGTGGCCGCCGTTCTGGCGGTCGCCGTCGTCACGACGATCGCCGTGGTGTGGGTCTCGGGCCGCACGACCCGCCCCCTCAGGGTGTCCTCGGTCTCCGACGAGGGACCACTCGTCCAGCCGGCCGGGTGGCTCCGGGACGGCGGCGAGACAGCGCTCGTCGGCGGGCGCGTCCTGTGGGCGTTCGGCGACACGCTGTTCCCGTCGTCGGCCCCCGACGGGACCCACCTGCGATCGAGCTCCTGGGCCTGGAGCGACCCCGGGCGCCCGGAGTCCCTCGACGACGTGGTCGAACCGGACGGGACGCCCGTCCAGCTCGTCCCGTTCGACGAGCTGGAGGCCGCCTACAACCGTCTGAGCGGCCGGTCGGACGACCGCGTGGCGCTGTGGCCGGCCAGCGTGCTCGCCCAGGACGACGGCTCGGCGCTGGTGTTCTTCCGGGAGGTGCTGGTCGCGCCGGGGCGGCTGCACTTCCGTGTCCTGGGGTCCGGGGTCGCGACCGTCCGGCCGGGTTCGAGGACGGCGGCGCGCGACGGGAACCTCCTGTTCCACTCGCCGGCCCCGGCCTTCTCGAGCGGCGCCGTGCGGTCGGACGGGTTCGTGTACCTGTACGGATGCCACCGGGTGGATCGGCCGGGCTTCGGGTGCGACGTGGCCCGGGTCCGGACGGCCGAGGTCCACGACCCCGCCGCGTACGAGTTCTGGGACGGCGCTGCCTGGTCGCCCGCGGTCCGGCGCGCGGCGGTGGTGCTGGCCGGGCCGAGCGGCGGCCCGTCGGTCTCGTGGAACGCCTGGCTGGGGAGCTACCTGGCCGTGTACAGCCAGCCGTTCTCCAACCGGGTCCTGATGCGCACCGCACCGCGCCCCGAGGGGCCGTGGAGCGCGCCGGTGCTCGCGTTCACCGGGAGACCACCCGGCGGGCCGACCGCCGACTACGCGGCGTTCGAGCACCCCGAGCTCTCGGCCGACGGCGGGCGGGCGGTCACGATCGGCTACTTCCACCCCCTGGGGCCGTTCCGCGGCGAGATCCGCCTCGTCCGGGTCGTTCTGCGGTGAGCCGGCCGCGGGGAACGGGCGCGTGACGGGGTTCGAATTCGACGAGGCCACCGCCGTGGAGCCCGAGGGCGGCGGGCGGTTCCGGGCGATGATCACCGACCGGTGGAACATCGGCATCGCGCCCAACGGCGGCTACCTGGTCTGCGTCGCGCTGGCGGCGATGAGGGCCTCGGTGGAACGCCCCGACCCGGTCGCGGTCAGCGCACACTTCCCCAGCCGAACCGAACCCGGCCCGGCCGAGGTCGGCGTGGAGGTCCTGCGGGAGGGCGGCCATTCGACGGCCGTCGCCCGGCTGGCGCAGGACGGACAGACGCGGGTCCAGCTCACGGCCACGTTCGGCGACCTCGGCACCGCCACCGGCCCGACAAGGGTGCTCGAGGAGACGCCCGCCTTCCCGCCTCCGGACGAGTGCGTGATGGCCGTCGGGCCGGGGGCGGAGTTCACGAAGCGGTTCGACGTCCGGCTGACCCCCGACACGGCGGTCTGGGCGACCAGCCGGCCGAGCGGCAGGCCGGAGATGTCCGGGTGGATCCGGTTCGCCGACGGGAGGGAGCCGGACACCGCCATGCTGCCCCTCGTGGCGGACGCGTTCCCGCCGACGCTGTTCAACCTCATGCCCACCGGGTGGGTCCCCACGATCGAGTTCGCCGTCCACGTCCGGGGACGTCCGGCGCCGGGGTGGCTGCAGTGCCGGTTCCGGTCCCGGTACCTGATCGAGGGGTACGTCGAGGAGGACGGGGAGGTGTGGGATTCGACCGGGCGGCTGGTGGCGCTGTCGCGTCAGCTCGCCCGGGTCCGGGGCTGATCCACCCGGGGCCGAATGGCCTCTGCCGAACGGACCCAATGCCGCACCGCGTGCTCACGTGGGCCTCGAACCGTGCCGATATGCGTGGCATGCGAGACCGCGCGTGGCGGATCGTGCTCGGCATGGGTGTCGCCCTGTCCCTGGGCTACTTCCTGCTGCCCAAGGGGTTCGCGCTCAACGGGCTGTACGACGCGATGAATTTCGCCTCGGCCGCCGCGCTGGTGATCGGCGTGCGGCTGTACCGGCCCCCGCGGCGGCTGCCGTGGTACCTGCTCGCGGCCGGCCAGACCCTGTCCGCGCTCGGCAACTTCTCCTACGACTACGACTCGCTCATCCGGCACATCTCGCCGCCGTTCCCGGGGCTCTCCGACGCGCTGTACCTGATCGCGTATCCCGTGATGGCTTCGGGGCTGCTGCTGCTCGTCCGAAGCAGGAGCCGGGGCCGCGACCGCGCCAGCCTGGTCGACGCGACGATCGTGGCCGTGGGGCTCGGGATGCTGTCGTGGGTGTTCCTGATGATGCCGTACGCGACCGACCCCACGCTCTCCCTTCAGGAGAAGCTGGTCTCGATCGCCTACCCGCTGATGGACATCTTCCTGTTGTTCGTCGTGGTCCGGCTGGTGGTGGGCGGCGGGCAGCGGCCGCCGGCGTTCTGGTTCCTGGCGCTCAGCTTCACCAGCATGCTCGTCGCCGACGCCGTCTACGCCCGGATGGTGCTCACGGGGACCTACGTCGACGGCTCGTGGGTCGACCTCGGCTGGCTGCTGGGGTTCGTGTTCTTCGGCGTGGCGGGGCTGCACCCGTCGATGCGCGAGCTGGGGGCGCCGGCCGAGGACCGGGTGATGCAGCTGTCTCGTCGGCGGCTCGCGATGCTGGCCGTGGCGGCGCTCGCCGCGCCGATCGCACTGTTGTTCCCCGTCGTCAGGAGCCACCCCGAAGCGGTGGTCGTCGTCGCGGCGGGGTCATTGGTCCTGTTCCTGCTCGTGCTGTACCGGATGTCCGGCCTGGTGCGCGAGGTCGAGTCGAACGTCGAGGAGCTCCGCCGGCAGGGAGGCCGCGTGGAGGAGGCGGAGGCCCGCTACCGGGGCGTGGTCGAGCACATCCCCGCCGTCTCCTACATCGAGGACGTGCCGGCCGGGAACCCGGGGATCGAACGCGTCCTGTACGTCAGTCCGCAGGTCGACACCATGCTGGGCTGCTCGCGCCGGGAGTGGGCCGACGGCGCGCGGCGGGAGCTGGTGCATCCCGAGGACCGCGAGCGGGTCGAGCAGGCCCGCCGGCGGCACCGGGCGGAGGGCACGGCCTTCCGGGAGGAGTACCGCGTCGTCGCGAACGGCCGCACGGTGTGGGTCCGCGAGGAGGCCACGGTCGCGGCGGACCGCCTGGACGGCGACGGCGACCGGCGGTGGCAGGGCGTGATGTTCGACGTGACCGGGCACCGGCTGGCCCAGGACGCGCTGCGCCGGGCCCTCCGTCGCGAGCGGGAGGCCGGCTCACGACTGCGGGCGCTCGACGAGATGAAGACCACGTTCCTCCATGCGGTGTCGCACGAGCTGCGGACGCCCCTCGCCTCGATCCTCGGTTCGGCCCTCACCCTCGACAACGACCAGATGCCGCTGTCGGACGAGGACGCCCGGGACCTCATCCGGCGGCTGGGCCTCAACGCCCGCAAGCTCGACCGCCTGCTGTCCGACCTCCTCGACCTCGACCGTCTCGACCGCGGGATCCTCGAGCCCAACCGCCTCCCGGTCGACCTGGCCGCGATGGCCCGGCGGCTGGTGGACGACCAGTCGCTACCGCTCGCCGGCCGCCCGATCGAGGTCGTCGCCGAGCCGATCCTCGCCGAGGTCGACCCCGCCATGGTGGAGCGCATCGTCGAGAACCTGCTGATCAACGCCGTGCGCCACACGGCCCGGGGGACCCCGATCTGGGTCCGGGTGGAGTCGCTCGAGGCGGGCGTCGTGGTGAGCGTGGAGGACGCAGGGCCGGGGGTGCCCGAGGGCCTCCGCGCCGGCATCTTCGAACCGTTCCGACAGGGCCCGGGCCGCGACGAGCACTCGCCGGGGGTCGGGATCGGGCTGTCGCTGGTGGCGCGCTTCGCCGAGCTGCACGGCGGACGGGCCTGGATCGAGGACCGCCCCGGCGGCGGCGCCGCGTTCAGGGTGTCGCTGCCGGCGAGGGTGATCCGGCTCGACGAGCCGGAACCCGGCGAGCGCCGGGGGGCCCGGACACCGGCCGGCTGAGCAGGCGGATCAGGCCGGCGAGGAGCCGGGGCGGCGACGCCCCCGGGCCCGGCGGACGGCCAGGTCGTACAGCCGCCGCTGCGCGTCGACTCCCGACTTCGGCTGCACGTGATGCCATTCGCCGTTGCCGTCCAGCTCCCACCGGTTGACGCGCTTCGACAGGTACACGCCGAGGATCTCGTCGAGACGCTCCCGCCCGGCGGGGTCCTCGACCGGCGTGACCGCCTCGACGCGGCGATCGAGGTTCCTGGGCATGAGGTCCCCGGAGCCGATCAGGTACTTCGCGTCGGCTCCGTCGCCGAACCGGAAGATCCGCGAGTGCTCCAGGTACCGGCCCACGAACGACCGCACCCGGATTCGCTCGGACTGTCCGGGGACACCCGGGACGAGGCAGCAGATCCCGCGGATGATCAGGTCGATCTCCGCGCCGGCCTGCGAGGCCTCGTAGAGCCGTTCCACCATCTCGGGGTCGACCAGGCCGTTGGCCTTGATGGCGATGCGCCCGCCGGGCCGGGACTGCTCGCGGATGTGCGCCTCCAGCCCCGACCGGAGCGTGGACGGCGCGACCAGCAGCTTGCGGTACGTGCGCTCCCGGCTGAATCCCGTGAGGTAGTTGAACAGCTCCGCGACGTCGCTCGAGAGGTCCTCGTCGGCGCTGAGCAGCCCGATGTCCTCGTAGATACGGGCGGTCGTCGAGTTGTAGTTGCCCGTGCCGACGTGGACGTACCGGCGGATGCCGTCGGGCTCCCGCCGGACCACCAGCGAGATCTTCGCGTGGGTCTTCAGCCCGACGACCCCGTACACGACGTGGGCGCCGGCCTGCTCGAGCGCCTGGGCCCACTCGATGTTGCGTTCCTCGTCGAACCGCGCGGTGAGCTCGACGAGCGCCACCACCTGCTTGCCCTCGTCGGCCGCGCGGGCGAGCGCCGCCACGATCCCCTGGTCGCTGCCCGAGGTCCGGTACAGGGTCTGCTTGATCGTCAGCACCCGGGGGTCCTCGGCGGCCGCCCGGAGGAACGCCGCCACCGTGGTCGCGAAGTTGTCCGATGGGTGGTGCAGGAGGAGGTCGCCCTCGCGGATGGTCTCGAACACGTTCCCCGACTGCAGCCGGGCCGGCGTGACCGGCGGCCACGGATCCTCCTTGAGGTCGGGCCGGTCCAGCCCGTACAGCTCCCACATCCCGGAGAAGTCGATGAGCCCGGTGATGGGGTCCACGTCGCCGGGGTCGAGCTCGAGCCCGTCCACGAGGAGGTCGCGGAGCTCGTCCGAGGCCGTGGCGTCGATCTCGAGCCGGACCGCGTGCTGCGACCGGCGCCGCTCGCGCAGCAACGACTCGACGGCGCGGCGGAGGTCGAGCACCTCGTCCTCGCCGAGCTCCGGGTCCTGGTTCCTCGTCACCCGGAACACCGTGGAGTCCTCGATGTGCATGCCCGGGAACAGCGAGTCGAGGTGGGCCTCGATGATCTGCTCGATCGGGACCCACCGGTTGCCGTCGGGGAGGGGCTGGAACCGCGGCAGCAGCGGGGGGACCTTGATCCGGGCGAACCGGTGGTGGGGGCCGTCCGGGTCGCTCACCAGCACCGCCACGTTCAGCGACAGGTTGGAGATGTACGGGAAGGGGTGCGTCGGGTCGACGGCGAGCGGCGTGAGCACCGGGAAGATCTGCTCGAAGAACACCTCGCCGAGCGCCTTGCGGTCCTCCTCGGCCAGGTCCTCCCAGGAGCAGACGGAGAGGCGCTCCCCGGCCAGGGCCGGCCGGACGCGCTCCCGCCACTCACCCTCGGCGCGATCCATGAGCGCGCGGGCCCGCTCCCGGACCTCGCCGAGCTGCTCGTTGGGGGTGCGCCCGTCCGGGGAGAGCTCGCGGATGCCGGCGTCGGCCTGCTCGTCGAGCTCCGCCACGCGGACCTGGAAGAACTCGTCCAGGTTGGTGGAGAAGATCGCCAGGAACTTGACCCGCTCGAGGAGCGGCAAGGCCTCGTCCTCGGCGAGCGCCAGGACGCGGGCGTCGAAGTCCAGCCACGACAGGTGGCGGTTCAGCATGCGGGGGGGCGCCGCGTCCATGCGTTCAGCGTGGCAGGCCGTGCGCCCGTCGTCCAGCGGTGCCTCAGGCCCTGCCCATGTACAGGGCGTTGAACCGCTGCCCAACGGTCCGGTTGGACTGCATGCGGGCGTTCCATCCGTCCACCGCAGCCTGCCAGCTCTCGGCCGGGACGCCCTTGGCGGCGGCGAGCTCGGGGCCCTTCGACTGGTCGTAGTTGTAGTCGGCGAGGCCCTTGGCGATCTCGGCGTACAGCTCCAGGCTGACGCCGGCGATCGGGGCGAAGTCCGGATCGTTGGGGTCCGGCGGCGTGGTCCCCGGCTTCTCCTTGCTGAACAGGCCCATGTTCGGCCTCCTCTCGGGTGATTGTGGGCACGGTGCGGCGTTCCCTGCGGGTCCTCGGGAAGCTGAGCAGGTCCGCCGCGGTAGTTCGCATCGGCGGCCGGGCGTGCACACTTGAAGCGTGGAACCCGCGGACCGCATCCGTGCCGCCGTCGCCCTGGAGCCGACGGACCGCCCGCCGGCGGCGTGGTGGGGCCACACCTACCGGGAGGAGTGGTCGGCGCCGGACCTGGCCCGAGTCACGGCCCGACGCCAACGGGAGTTCGGCTGGGACGTCGTGAAGCTCCAGCCCCGCGCGTGCTGCTTCGCGCAGGCGTTCGGTTCGGAATACCGGCCCGCGATGGAGTTCCGGGACGCCCCGGCGCTGGTCCGCCCGGCGGTGCTCCGCGTCGAGGACTGGGACCGGGTCACGGCGGCCGAGGCGCCGGTGCCCTCCCTCATCGAGCAGAACGACGCACTCCGCGCGGTGATCGGCGAACTCGGTCCGGGCGTGCCGGTGATCCAGACGGTGTTCTCCCCGCTCACGGTGGCCGGGTACCTGGCGGGGGAGGACCGCGCCCGCACGGCCGCCGAGCTCCGCGAACGTCCCGACCTGGTCGGGCCGGCGCTCGCGCGGATCGCCCACGATCTGGCCTCGTTCGCAGCCTCGGCGGTGGACGCCGGCGCCGCCGGTATCTTCTTCGCCGTCTCGGGGTTCGCCTCCGTCGATCTCATGTCCGTCGACGACTACCGCCGACTGGTCCTGCCATACGATCGCCGGGTGCTGGACGCCGTCGCGGGCGCCTGGCTGAACGTGCTGCACCTGTGCGGCCCCCGGCTGTCGTTCGAGCTGGCGGACGACCTCCCGTCGCACGTGGTGAGCTGGTCGAGCCACCAACCGGGGAACCCGGCGCTGGCCGATGGGCGGTCCCTCGCCGGGCGCGCGGTGATGGGCGGCCTCGATCACGAGGGGGCGCTCGTCCGCGGCACGCCCGCCGAGGTCCGGGCGGAGCGCGACGCCGCGATCGAGGCCGCCGGCGGGGTCGGCCTGGTCGTGGCGCCGGGATGCTCGGTCCCGCCGGAGGCACCGGAGGAGAACCTGCGCGAGGTCACCGGGGCTGGAACCGGGACGTCGTCGCCGGCGTGACCGGCCGTCCCGGAGCGGACGGCCCTACGGCGAGCGGACCCGGGGCGGCCCCAACCGGCGGATGGGTCCCGGGACGGGGACTACGGCCGAACCCCCCGGAACGGCCATCCAGATCGTGCGTTCGGATGCCGACGCCTTTGCGAACAGCGGGCGGCCGGTGCAACTCGGGGAAGTCGAATGACGGATCGGGTCTTGGTGGTGGAGGACGACGATGCGACCTCCGCGCTGCTCCGATCGGTGCTGGAGGGCGCGGGGTTCGGCGTCACCGTCCTCGCCGACGGCCGCGAGGCCGTCGACTGGGCGGTCGCGGAGCGGCCGGAGGCCATCGTGCTCGACGTCGCGCTCCCCGGCATCGACGGGTTCGAGGTGCTGAACCGGGTCCGCCGGGACCACCGCACCGCGTTCACGGTGGTCATCCTCCTCACAGGTCGCGACGACCCCGGCGACCGGGCGTACGGCTTCCACCTCGACGCGGACGACTTCGTCCCGAAGCCGTTCGACCCCGAGGACCTCGTGGCCAGGCTGACCGGCCGGGTCCGGCGGGTCCGGGAGGCGCTCTCGACGTCGTGGGCGCAGCTGCCGGGCGGGGCCATGGTCGAGCGCCACGTCCGGAACCTGATGGCGGACGGCCGG
>DATBHM010000256.1:0-10669 GCA_036557505.1 Actinomycetota bacterium
CGCGCTCGGGGCCGCGGCCGTCCTGATGGTGATCGAGGCACACGGCGAGCAGTCGATGTTCCGGACCTTCCAGAAGCAGCCCGAATGGCGCGACCGACCGGTCGAGGATCAGCTGTGGCGGTTCCTCGGTGTGGGCAGCGGCCGCAAGATCCGCCTGGCGCCGGCGCTCGTCGAGGCGCTCGAGCCCGACCGCGTGCCCCGCCCGCTGGAGTGCGTGCTCTCGGCCGTCTGAGGCTCGGATTCGCTAGGCGCCTTCCATGCCCGGCATCGGCAGCATCTCGAGCACGTCGACCGTGTTGCCCGGCACCGTGAGGTGCGGGTGCTCCGCCAGCAGGCTCGTCACCGCGTCGACCGATTCCGCCTGCAGGACCGAGTAGCCGGAGGCCTGGTTCGAGCTGTCGGTCGTGGAACCGGACTCGAGGTGCGTGCGCGCCTCGAGCGGCGAGCCGAGATCGACCACGGCGTCGCCGGCCTTCTGCGCCCAGGCCATCCACGCGTCCATACCCGCCTTGGCCTCCTCGGGCGTGGAGCTGGCCATCACCTCCGACGCGGACATCTGCGAGTTGTACAGGACCAGGAACTTCACCGTCTCCCACTCCTTCCGCTCCACATGGTCAGCTGGTCCGGCGACGGGGTTTCACGGAGGACTCCGAAGTGGAACCGCGCGCCGCGCGGGCCTCGTCGAGGCTTCGCTTCAACGCCTCCATGAGGTCGAACACCGCAGGTTCGCCTCCGGCCTCGAGGGGCTCCGGGGCGGGCTCGGGGGCCGGGCCGGCCTTCCCGCGGATCATCTCGAGGACCCGCTCGCGGTAGTCGTCGGGGTACCGCGCGGGGTCCCAGTCGACGGCGAGGGCCTCGATCAGGCGGACGGCGACCTCGAGCTCGCGCGCCGAAGGCTCCTCCGCGAACGCGGCGCCCGACGGCAGCATCGACGGGTCGCGCACCTCGTCGGCCCGGAACAGCGTCTCCAGCATCAGGAACCCGCCCGAGGGCCGGATCGCGGCCACGTGCTCGCGCGTCCGCAGCACGAACCGCGCGATCGCCACGAACTCCGCCCGCTCCATGGCCTCCACGAGCAGCCGGTAGGTCGTCTCGCCGCCCCTTTTCGGCAGCACGTGGTAGCTCTTCTCGAAGTACACCGGATCGATCTCCGCGAGGCGAACGAAGTCCTCGATCTCGATCAGCCGGCTCCGCTCGGGCGCGAGCTCCTCGAGCTCCTCGGTGGTGACCTCGATGAACCGGCCGGGGTCGATCTCGAACCCGCGAACCACGTCGGAGAACGCCACCTCACTCGGCTCGCCGGACCCGCTCTCCGGAGCACGCGCCTCCGCGTGTGTCGGGCGCTCGTACTCCGGCCCCGGCTCCGGCGCGGCCCGGCGGGTGGGCGGCTCGACCGACTCCGTCTCGCCCCGCCGGTCGAACGGCTCGAGCGGCCCTTCGTTCCGGACGTCGTCGGACGGCGTCAGCCGGGCCGCCTCCCAGAGCGCGACGTCGTCCTCGTTCGTGACCCGGCGGTAGCGGACCCGGCGGCCGCTGCGCCCCTCGAACTGGTGGAAGCGGACGTCCCGGGGTGAGGTCGCCCCGTACAGCTTCACCGGGATCGACACGAGCCCGAACGACAGCGTCCCCGTCCAGACGGCCTGTGGCATGGCACGAGTGTCCCAGCCCGGCGCCCGGCGGTCCAGTGGGACCGGCCCCGGATCAGGTGGTCGTGGTCGCCGACGAGGCCGTGAAGAAGGCGTCGCCCGAGAAGACGGCCTTGACCGTGCGGTGCGCCGCGACGATCGCCTTCACATCGGCCACCCCGTTCGAGTTCGTGGTCGCCGTGCCGACCTTCGTGCCGTTGACGAAGAAGCCGATCGAGCGGCCGGCCACCCGCGCGCGGCTGCCGGCGGCCACCAGCGTGGCCTGCAGCGTCTTCGACGTGCGGGCGACCGACGTGGTCGTCGCGTCCTTGGTCAGGGTGAACGGCGCGGACGCGGAGACGCCGGCCGCGGTCGCGGTCAGCGTGTACGCACCGGGGTGCTGGTTGAGCACGATCTTCGCCGTGGCCGAACCGCCCGAGCCGACCGGCGCGGTGACGCGCTGCGCCCCGAGGGAGAACGTCACCGCCGTTCCGGCGGCCATCCGGGTCGTGCGGACGACGAACGTGGCCGTCGTGGTGTACGCGCCCGAGGCGGGGTTGCCCGCCGCCGGCGCGATGGAGGCCGGATACACCGACTTCCACTGACCTGGTTCGCGCAGAAGATGCCGTTGGGCCCCGCGGGGAGCGGCCGGTCGGCCGTGTATGCGGCGTGGGCGAACCCCCGCGGGTCGACGGCGATGTCGATGAAGTCGAGCAGGGAGCGGTTCGCGCCGGTGAGGGGCAGGCCCGTGGTCGAGTCGATGCAGAAGATGCCCAGCGTGCAGACGTCCCCGACGTGGATGGTGCCCGGGGCGGCCTGGACGACGTTCCAGGTGGGCGAGCCGGCCCGCACGTTGGTCGACTGCGCCATGTACACATACCAGGAGTCGCCGTCGCCCCCGCCCGGTGACGGCTTGCCGTAGGGGTTGACCGGGATCACGGCCGGGGTCCGGATGTACGCCACGTCGACCCTGCCGGGGTCGCCGACGGCGATCGCCGGGAAGAAGTGGGTCCCGGTGTCGGCATTCACCTTGTACGGGACGCCCGTCCCGTCCGACCTCCCGTTCCACGTCACGCCGCCGTCGAACGAGGCCATCACGTACATGTCCCACTCGCCGCTCAGGTTGTCCGCGAACGCGACGTAGGGGTTCCCCTGGTCGTCGAGTGTGAAGTCGGCGAACAGGCCGCTCGCGTCGTGCCCGAACCCGCCGTCGAAGATGAGCCGGTCGGTCCAGGTGGCGCCCCGGTCGTCCGAGACGGCGAGCCACACGCTGTGGAACGTGTCGAGCTGTGTCACGTTGCAGCCCGTGACCTCGTCGGTCGGTGCGCTCGCGGCGAGC
Organism: Actinomycetota bacterium; assembly: GCA_036557505.1. Classification (GTDB taxonomy): domain Bacteria; phylum Actinomycetota; class UBA4738; order UBA4738; family JACQTL01; genus DATBHM01. The sequence goes on from DATBHM010000256.1 coordinate 2,965, forward strand.
CAGGCAACGTACACCCGGCCGGCGTGCGGGCCGGATTGCACGACCTTGATGCCGCCCGGGATCGTGTCGCAGAACGAGTCGGCCTGGGCCTGCGGTGACGTGATGACGTCCTGTGGGATGCCGAACGTCTTCCCGCCGTCGGTGGAGACGTTCACCCAGATCTGGTTCGGGCCCCAGTCGTGGTACGTGAAGTACACGAGCCCCTGGCCGGTCGTCTTCCCGGGTGGGACGTACGCGTCCGCCCACTGCCGGTCGACGAAGAACGGCTGGTTGGTGGAGTTCGAGTCGTTGACGAACCCCCCGCCCTTCGTCCAGTGGTCGCCGAGGTCGGTCGACTTGTACACGACGCCCTGCAACGCGTCGGGGTCGAGGTTGATGCCGTTCAGGTTCGACTGGTAGACGGCGCCGGTCGAGTCGACGTTCACCGAGGTGTCGCCACTCTGGGTGTCGGCTTCGTTCGCGCCCTCGGTCCACGTCCGCCCGGCGTCGGAGGACCGGAAGAAGTTCATCCCGCTCCCCGGATAGGAGACGAACAGCTTGCCGTCGGGGCCGCTCGCGATGGAGGGCTCGCCGCCGGCTCGCTTCGGCCCGACCTGGGTGATCGACAACGAGCCGAACCCGCCGGGGGCGGCAACGGTCTTCGCCGCGGCCATCGGGCCGGCCTTCGCGGCGCCGGTCGACGGGGGAGCTGCGAAGCCGAGCCCGGTCGGCGCGAACACCCCGGCGAACCCCCCGGGGGGGACGGCTGCGATCGACAGCGCGGCGACGACGGACCCTGCCAGGACGAGCGTTCGCTTGCGCACGAGGTTCCCTCCCGTGGATGGCGGGAGGGTGTATTCCCGAGATAAAGAACCGGAAACCCCGCGGACCGGCCATCGCGGACTGATACGTTCGGCGCCCGATGGAGCTCGCGATCCTTGCCCGCCACGGCGAGGCCGACCACAACCCGGTCCGCCGGGTGAACGGCGACCCCAGACAGCCGATCCACCTCACCGAACGGGGACGCCAGGAGGCCGGGCGGCTGGGAGCGGAGCTGGCGGACCGCGTCATCGATCTGTGCGTGGTCACGGAGTTTCCCAGGACGCGCGAGACCGCCGACGTGGCGCTCGCCGGCCGGGATGTCCCCCGGCTGCAGGTCCCCGAACTGAACGATCCCACGTTCGGGGACCTCGAGGGACATCCGATCGAGGAGGTACGGGCGTTCGTCGATCAGCATGGCGCCTTGGCCGAGTTCCCCGGCGGGGGCGAATCACGCGTCGCGGTGATTCGGCGGTACTACGCCGGGTTCTCGGAGGTGGTGCACCGACAGGAGCGGGTGGTGCTGGTGGTGGCACACGGACTGCCCGTCACGGCCGTGCAGCTCGCCGCCAGTGGGAAGCCGGTGCCGCTCTCGCTGCACGGCATCGCCGAGGCCCACGCCGAACCGCGATCGATGACACGCGACGAGCTGCTGGCCGGCATCGAGGGGATGCGCCGGTGGGCGGCCGAACAGGCGGGCTGAACGAGGGTCAGCGGGTCCGGAACGCCACGAACATCCCGTCGCGGGTTGGGACGATCGTCGACAGATAGCGCTCGTCGGCGGCGATGGCCGCGTTGTGACGCTTGATGGCGTCGGTGAGCTCCGGCCGTTTGTCCTCCACGTCGGGGTCGGACGTGACTCGGCCCGACCACAGCACGTTGTCGCAGATGTAGAGGCCGCCAACGCGGATCCGTTCCTTCGCGGCCTCCCAGGCGTCCGGATAGCCGTCCTTGTCGATGTCGCAGTACACGACGTCGAACTCGCCCTCGACCTCCCCCAACGACGTCAGCGCGTCCCCGACGTGGTACGTCACCGGCCCGTCGAGCCCGGCCCTTCGGAGGTAGTCCATGCCCTTGTGTTCGTTCTCCGGGTTGCCGTCGGTGAGGTGGAGCTCCCCGTCCGGCCCGACCGCCCGGCTGAACCAGTACCCGCTGTAGCCGTAGCCGCTCCCCAGTTCGAACACCCGCTTCGCTCCGATGGAACGGGCCAGCAGCTCGATCGTCACGCCGCACAGGCGCCCGATGATCGGGAATCCCCGCTCCCGGCCCTCGGACTCCATCTCGAGGAGGACGGGCTCGTCGTGACGCTCCTCCAGCGTGCCCATGTAGTCCTCGACGGCGGGGTTGACGATGTCCACGTCCGGCTCCTTGTGGGTGCGGTGTCGCCGCCGACCCTACCGCGGAGGTTCCGGCACCCGCAGCCGTGCGAGGGAGCCGGTGGTAGAACACCCTGCGATGACGGACCTCCCTCCAGGGACGCAGCTCGGGGGGTACCGCATCGCGTCCGTCCTCGGGCGCGGCGGCATGGGCGTCGTGTACCTGGCGCAGCAGCTCGCGCTGGACCGTCGGGTCGCGCTCAAGGTCATCAATCCGGACCTGTCCGACGACGCGGAGTTCCGGGAGCGCTTCACGCAGGAGGCCCAGCTCGCGGCGGCCATCGACCACCGGCAGATCATCCCCGTCTACGACGCGGGCGAGGCCGACGGCCGCCTGTTCCTGTCGATGCGCTACGTGAAGGGCCTGGACCTGCGCACCGTGCTCCAGCTGGAAGGCCCGCTCGATCCGGAACGCGCGCTGGGGATCGCCGGGGCGCTGGCCGACGCCCTCGACGCCGCGCACGCGGTCGGCCTCGTCCACCGCGACGTGAAGCCGGCGAACGTGCTCATCGAGGACGGCCGAGGCCCCGAGCCGGAGCGGGTCTACCTGACCGACTTCGGACTGACCAAGCGGGTCAGCTCCTCGAGTGGCCTCACCCGGACCGGCATCTTCGTCGGAACACCGGACTACGCGTCCCCCGAGCAGGCCGCCGGCAAGCCGGTCGACGGCCGCACGGACGAGTACTCGCTGGCCTGCGTGCTCCACGAGTGCCTCACGGGGGTGACGCCGTTCCCGCGCGACAGCGACGCGCAGGTGCTGGCGGCCCACCTGATGGAGCCGCCGCCGGCCGTGTCGTCGCTCCGGCCCGGGCTGCCGGCGGCGCTGGACGCCGTGCTGGCAAAGGCCATGGCGAAGGACCGCGACCAGCGCTTCCCGACGTGCGATGCGATGGTGGAGGCCGCGCACCGGGCGCTGGCCGGTGGGGGGGCGACCGTGGTCGCGCCGCCCCCCGCCCCGGCGCCCCCGTTCGTCGCGGGGGGCCCGGGCCCGCCGCCGGGCCCCGGATTCTCCGAGGCGCCCACGGCCTCCGTCCCCGCGGTCGGCGGCCCCACCACGCTGGTGGGGCACCGCCGTGGCGACGAGCCCCCGCGCCGGCGCTGGACGTGGCTGGTGGCGGCGATCGTCGTCCTGCTGGCGGCGGGCGGGGTGGCGGCCGTGCTGGTCACCACCGGCGGCTCGGACACCGGCGGGGGGCCGTCGCCGTCCGGCCCCACATCGGCGTCGCCGACGTCGGGGCCCTCCCCCTCCGGGTCCACCGGTGCCTCACCGGCCCTCACGGCGTACATCCGGGGGGCCGACGACCTGCTCACCGAGTCGGGCGAGGCCCGGCAGCGGCTCGTCGCCGCGGTGGGGGATGCCGGCTCGGGCAGTCCCACCGATCCGAGCGAGGACGTGTCGGCGGTGCGGGACGTGATCGCACAGCGGCGCTCCGCGATCCGGCAGGTGACGACGTGGGCGGTGCCTCCCGAGGCCGCGCTCGTGAACCAGCTGCTCGAGACCGCGTTCCGCGATGCCGTCGCCGACGACCAGAACTACCTCCGGCTGGTCCGGGCGGACCTCGCGCACGACGATGCCGCCGCCACGCAGGCCCTCGACGCGTTGCGCGCCCACCGCGCCGCGGCCACCGACCCGGACAAGGACGCGTTCGTCCGCGCCTACGACGTCCTCCGTCAGCAGGCCGGCGAGGCCCCGCTCCCGCCGGGGTTCAGCTTCTGAACGACGGAGTCCCCGGCGCTGGCATAGACTCGAATGTCCAATCGAACCGTGGAGGTGAGCGATGGAACCGACCGACACGACCCTCGCCGACGAGGAGATTCAGACCGTCTTCGCCGGGCAGTCGCCGACCGCGACGATGAGGGCGGACACCGACACGGCCGACCAGAGCGACAACGACGGCACCGACCGTCAGGACGCGGACGACACCGACTCGGTGGACCCGAAGACGGACCAGACGGCGCGGGACTCCGACGGGACGGACACCGCCACCGAGGACGCGGACGGCGTCGACAGCGGGGACACGGACGGCGTGGACTCGCAGGACGCCGACGGGACGGATTCCGGGGACACCGACGGCACGGATTCGTAGCCGCAGCCCGGTTCCACGTGCCGCATGACCGAGGGCGCGCTCGAGCGCTGCGCCGGTGACGTCCATTCGTTCCTGGCCGGCGTCTGGGGCCGGCGTCCGGTGTACCGGACCGGTGACGGCGCCTTCGACGACCTGCTCTCCCTGGCCGACGTCGACCGCCTGCTGACCGGGTCGTCGCTCCGGCTGCCGGCCTTCCGGCTGGTGAAGGACGGCGAGACGCTTCCCACCTCCGGCTACACCAAGTCCGGGCGGACTGGATCGCAGCCGGTCACGGGGATGGCCGACCCCGCGAGGATGCTGGAGCGGTTCGCCGACGGGGCCACGCTCGTGCTGCAGGGCCTGCACCGGTACTGGCCGCCGCTGGGGCGGTTCTGCCGCGAGCTGGAGACGTCGCTCGGACACCCGGCCCAGGTCAATGCGTACATCACGCCGCCGGGCTCGCAGGGGCTCGCCGTGCACCAGGACTCGCACGACGTGTTCGTCCTGCAATCGTTCGGGAGCAAGCAGTGGGACGTGTGGGCGCCGCGGCCGCTCGGTTCGGACAAGCCCGCCGACGACGAGGAGCCAGTGCTCTCGGTGACCATGTCGCCCGGCGACGCCATGTACATGCCCCTCGGAACGCCCCACGCCGCGTCCACGCAGACCGTGCTGTCGGGACACCTCACCGTGGGCATCCTCACGGCGACCTGGGGCCAGCTCCTGGGCGAGGTGGTGGACGACCTCAGGGAGGACTCCTCGTTCGCCGAGGCGCTGCCGGCCGGTTACCACCGGGACCCCGAGGGCTTTGCCATGGCGGTGAAGGAGCGGCTGGCCGAGCTCCAGCGGTGGCTCGACGGGGTGGACGCGCAGGCCGTGGCGGACCGGCGGATCCGGTCGTTCCTGACGACGCGGCTGCCGTCGCTCGGCGGGTCGCTCGTCGACTTGGTTCGTCTGGACTCCCTGAAGGACTGGACGCCGCTGCGGCGCCGGGCCGGGTCGTTCTGCGAGGTGCGCGTGGAGGGGGACCATGTGGTGGCGCTCCTCGGCGACCGGGAGCTCCGCATGCCCGCGCGGGCGGAGCCGGCGGCTCGGTTCGTGGCGGCTCGAACGGATGCGTTCCGGCCGACGGACCTGCCCGGGCTCGACGAGGCCGGGCGCCTGGTGCTGGCGCGGCGCCTCGTCCGCGAGGGCCTGCTCGAGTTCGTGGAGTGAGCTCGCCGGAGCGTTGCTCGGCCGTCTCGCTGGCTCGTGGCGAGCCGCTCCGGGGGACCGCGTCGACGGTCGTCGACTGGCTCCTGGTGGAGGAACCGGGCCCGTGGGGCCGGAGGGCGCTGCGCGACAGCCGCCTCCCGCCCCGGGTCGCGGCGCACCTGCGACGGCAGGCTCGTCGGGCCCGCGTGCGCGTCGTGCTGATCCGCCGTCACGGGCGCCACGTCCCCGAGGGCATCCAGGTCTTCGCGGCGCACGCCGGGGCCGGGTCCCGTTGGCTGGAGCGCGCCCACCTCCCGGGGCCCGAGGCGCTGCTCGAGGTGGACTTGTCGGGGATGCGGGGCGGTGGGCGGCTCGGGCTGGGGAGCGAGGAGGCCGAGCCCATCTACCTGGTCTGCACGAACGGCCGCCACGACGTCTGCTGCTCGGAGCGCGGCCGGCCGGTCGCGAACGTGCTGCACCGGGCGTTCGGTGACCGGGTGTGGGAGGTCAGCCACATCGGCGGCGACCGGTTCGCGCCCAACGTCGTCTGTCTGCCGGCCGGGGTGTACCTGGGGCGGGTCGAGCCCGGCATCGCGGTGGACGTGGTCTCGCGGTTCGACGGGGGGGAGATCCCCCTCGAGTGCTACCGCGGCCGGTGCGCGTACCCGTTCGCGACGCAGGCGGCGGAGTCGTTCCTGCGCGAGAACGTCGGTGCGTCCGGCCTCGACGACGTGGTGTTGATGGGGCGCACCCGGCTGGGTGAGGAGGAGGATGTCGCGCGGTTCCGCGTCGGTCCGGCCCAGTATTCCGTCGAGGTCCGGGTCGAGCACCCCGGGCCTGAGCGGACGATCACGTGTTCCGGTCCGTTCGACGCGGTGCCGCCGGCGTACCGGCTCGTACGGATCCTCCGGGAACGCCCGTGAGGCGAAGGGAGGGCCGGCTCCGCCGGCCCTCCCGGTTCCCTCCGCCGGTGGCGGGGTTCACTGGTTCGCGACCCTCGACAGGTCGGGGCCCGTTCCGGTGATGGCCGGCGGGGGATCTCCGGCCACCCGGGCCAGGTCGGGACCCGTTCCGGAGATCATCCGGATGGCGTGCGCCTCGGACTGCCGCGCCACGAACGTGAGCCCGGGGCCGGTCCCGGTCACCCGGCCGTTCGACTGCCCGGCCAGGTACCGGTCGGCCAGCGTCGCGAGGTCCGGGCCGGTGCCCGTGACGAGGCGATCCGCGGCCGACTGCTCCGCCACCCGGACCAGATCCGGCCCCGTGCCGGTGACGATCCCCGATCCGTTCGCGCGCGGCACGGGGCTCGTCGCCGGCGACCCGCCGATCTGCCACAGGGCGATCGCGGCGCCGGCCGCGACGAGGGCGGCCAGGCCGACCATCCACCAGGTGCGGCGCGTCCGCTGAGGCGTGCGCCGAAGGGTTGCGGGCGACTGCTCCCCGGTCCGTGTGCTCATCGGTGTCCCCTTTCGGCTCGGGCCGCGTCGGTCGCGGCCACCTGCGTCGACCCTAGGGAGCACGGGGCGACGAGGAACCACGGAAACCCATGGAGAACCGAGTCGGCGGCCGTGGAGTCCGGGCTACGAGCCGTCGCGAAGCTTGGCGGCGAGCTCGGTCCGGGAACGAACCCCGAGCTTCCGGTAGATCCGAGTGAGGTTCCACTCGATGGTGTTCACGCTCATGAACAGCTCGTCCGCGGCCTCCCGGTTGGTCCGACCCTCTGCGACCAGCGTCGCCACCCGCTCCTCGGTTGCCGTGAGGGCACCAGGTCCGTCGCTTCGGATGCCGGTCCGCCGGACCTCCCGGCCGGCCCGTTCGGCCCACCGGCGGGCGCCGAGCCGGCCGTAGATCTCGAGCGAGCGTTCGAACGAATCCCTGGCCTCGGCCTTGAGCTTCGCCCGCCGCTGGATCCGGCCGAGGGAGAACAGGGTGCGGGCGTGGGCGAACGGCTCGGGCACGCGTTCGTGATGGACGAGGGCCTCGCGGAGCGAGGCCAGCGCCCCCGTGAGGTCTCCGGCTCCCGCCAGGAGCAGCCCGCGGCACCGGGCCGCGGTCGCGAGCCCCCACGCGCGATCCAATCGCCGGGATCGTTCCTCGAACGGCTCGAGCCGCGCGGCCGCCGCGTCCAGATCGCCCAACGCCACCAGCGTTTCCACCGCGTCCGGGACGAACCTGAGCAGGCCGGGCTCCTCCGTGCCCATGGCGGCGGCCATGTCCGACGCCCGCGACAGGTGGTCGCGCGCCACACCCGGATTCCCCTCGAACAGCTCGAGG
>DATBHM010000257.1:0-6058 GCA_036557505.1 Actinomycetota bacterium
GACGATGGGACGAACCCACCCCCGTGCGGCACGACGCGGAACATCGTCGCCGGGAGTGTGACCGTGTGGGTCGACTCGGTCGGGTTGACGACGATGCGGCCGCGCTCGAATCGCCGGACGTAGACGCCTCCGTGCCGGAACCCCGCGACGGTTGACGGGAGCGGGGAGACCGGGGCGCCGAGGTCGATGCCGTACTCGGGGAACCACTCCGGGTCCATGCCGATCTCGAGGTTGAGGAACGTGTGCGCCCCCTGCCACAGCAGGGAAGTCCCCAGCACGAACATTCGCATTCGGACGTCGGCGGGGTCGGGATAGGCCTGGCAGATCACGATCCGGCCGATGCGGACCAGGCCGATGACCCGGTCGGCCTGCAGCTCCCAGTCGGCCGGCGCGTACGAGCCGCCGGACGAGGGCTGCGCACACCCCTCGATCATCACGCCAGACGCTCCGGAGTAGTCGGTCACGTCGCGGGTGGTGATCCACGAACCGGCGTTCACCACGACCGGTCGATCCAGGGCGGACCGCACGAAGGGCAGCCACCGCTCGATCCGCCGGGACCACGCCCGCTCGAACGCGGCATCGACCGCGGGCAGCGGCGGATCCCACGCGTCGGCGCCGAACTCGTTGGGCACGCTCACGGAGTCGAGGAACACGCCGTCGGCGTGGGTCCGCGTGACCTGCCCGCGGAGCTTCGGCAGGAACCACTGGCGCCATGCGGCGCTGTCCGGGTTGGTCAGGTACCAGCCCCAGTCGCACATGTACTCGCGATGGCCGCCCCGATGGAAGAACCACCGCTCGTTCGGCTTCGACGGCCACTCGCGGACCCAGCGGTCGCCGTCGATGACGTACAGCCAGTCGCCGTCGTGGCTGCATCCCGTCGCGCTGGCCCGGTAGCCGAGCCCCAGACCGAGCCGGTACTGCAGCACGACGAACGCGGGGTTCCTGCCGTGGAGGGCGTCGACCATCGAGCGGCGCTGTTTCTGACTGCCGTCGTAGTGCGTCGCGGCGAACCGGAGCAGCCCGGGCGTGAGCGGGTCGGTCAGCTGGTCCTCGAAGACGTGGATCCCGTGCGAGGTGTTGGGAAACCCCCGCGTCGGCGCGCGGGATTCGACGGACCGGGCGGAGGGGACCGCGACGGCCCCCGCGACGAGCGCGGCCAGCGGGAGCGCGAGCAGCGTGCGGAGGGACCTCACCGGAGGAATATCGGCACCCGGCTCTGTCAGCTCCAGCGCTCGTCGTGGGAGCTTGCGGACGGGGCATGCGAACATCGCTGCCGTCGCCGGTCACGGAGAACCCGGGTGCACGGGCTGCTCGGCTGACAACCCTGTCGCAACCGGTCATCATGGAACGACCAGGGGGGTAACCGTTGGACCGCGCCGACTCACCAACCCAAACTGCGAAGGACGGGCCATTCGGCCTCGAACGACTGCGCCTGCGATTCCGCGACGACGACCTCGAGGCCGAGTTCCGCGACGACCGGTTCCACCACAACATCGGGAACATCCGGTTCGCGTTCCTGGCCGGCATCTTCCTCTGGGTCGTGTGGGGCCTGCTCATGCAGCCGCACATCCTCGCCCTGGCCGACCGCAGGCTCGACACGGTCATGCGCTACGGCGTGTTCATCCCCCTGCTCGTCATCGGGTTCGGGCTGACGTTCACGCCGCTGTACCGGCGCATCTGGCAGTCGATGACGGTCGTCATCGCGACGCTGACGCTCCTGCTGTGGATCTACTACGCCTCGAACATCCTCACGCTGCCCGCCGAGTACGGGTACGTCGGCATCATCCTCATCACGGCGTTCACCTACACGCTGCTCCGGCTCCGGTTCATCCTGGTCGTCCTCGTCACGGTGATCGGGATCGCCGCGTACCTCCCGTACGCCTTCACCGCGCGGTACATCGTCGAGGTGAGCCAGGTCATCGCGGCCTTCTTCCTGTTCTCGTTCGGATTCCTCGGATGCATCGCGGCCTATCGGATGGAACGCGCGGCGCGGCAGGTGTTCCTCCGCGAGCGCGACCTCCAGCACGAGCGGGAGCGGTCCGACGGCCTGCTGCTGAACATCCTGCCCCAGGCCGTCATCGACCAGCTCAAGACCTCGCCGGACGGGCACGTCGCGCAGGCGTTCGACCAGGTGACGGTCCTGTTCGCCGACGCGGTCGAGTCGACCGAGCAGGGCGCACGGTCGACCGCCGAGGAGTTCGCCGCCACCCTGGACGAGCTGTTCCGCCGGTTCGACCAGATCGCCGACCGGCACCGCCTCGAGAAGATCAAGACCATCGGCGACGCATACATGGCCGTGGCCGGGGCGCCCGTCCCGAGGGCGAACCACGCCGAGGCCGCCCTGGCCATGGCACTCGACATCCTCGACCAGGCGGGTGAGATCCGGTGGCCCTCCGGCGACCCCATCCAGGTGCGGATCGGCGTCGCCACCGGGCCAGCCGTCGCCGGGATCATCGGGCAGCGGAAGTTCGCGTACGACCTGTGGGGCGACACCGTGAACCTGGCCAGCCGGCTCCAGGACGCCGCGGAGCCCTCCCAGGCCCTGGTCTCCGAGGCGACGGCCGACCATCTCGACGACGCCTGTGAATTCGGGCCGACGCGGATCATCGACCTGAAGGGCAAGGGACCGACCCGGGCCCGCGTGCTGCTGGGACGCCGCGCCGACGTCCCGATTCCCGTGGAATCGACGCAGGGCACATGAGGAAGCTCCTCCTGGCGGCCGTCTGCGTGGCCATGACGGCGTGCGGCACCTCCGGCGCCGGCCCGGCTCCGCGCGGAGCGCAGGGGACGATCGTCGTCGGCGTGTCGGGCGCGTTCACGGAGAACCAGCTCGTGGCCGAGATGTACGCGCAGGTCCTGCAGCGGGCCGGCTACAGCGTCGAGCGGCAGTTCGACCTCCGGTCTCGCGAGCTGTCGCAGAACGCCCTCGAGTCGGGGCAGATCGACCTGATGCCCGAGTACCTGTCGTCGTTGCTGCTGTTCCTGGATCCGAACGCGCAGGTGGGAGAGGATCGGCAACGGGTCGCCAGGCTGGACCGCGAGCAACTGGAGTCGAAGGGCATCACCGTGCTCACGCCGTCACCGGCCAACGACACCAACGAGTTCGTGGTGAACGCGCAGACCGCCAGGCGCTTCGACCTGACCACCATGAGCTCCCTGGCCCCGGTCGCGGGTCGATTGACCTTCGGCGGCCCGCCGGAGTGCGCGCAGCGGCCGTTCTGCCTCCCCGGACTGGACCGCGTCTACGGGATCCTCTTCGACGACTTCCAGCCGCTGGACGTGGGAGGGCCGCAGACCATCGCCGCGCTGAAGGACGACAAGGTGCAGGTCGGCCTGCTGTTCTCCACCGACCCCAGCATCCGGGAGAACGGCTTCGTCCCGCTGGCCGACGACAAGCACCTCCAGAACGCCGAGAACATCACCCCCGTGATCCGCACGGACAAGCTGAACGACAGGATCCGGGGACTGCTCGACGCGGTGAGCGCCCACCTCACCACGGAGGACGTGACCGGGCTGGTCGGCCACGTCGTCCACGGCGAGAACCTGGCCGACGCCGCACGGAGCTTCCTGGCCGAGAACGGGCTCCTGTAGGGACCTGCGGTGCGATCGGCCTGGCCCGGTCAGCCGACCACGCGGTACAGGTGCCAGCGGTCCGGGACGCCCTTCAACTCGCGCTCGCCGACGTCTGCGAAGGCGAGCCCCGAGCCCGCGACGAGGTCCTTGACCGTCTGTGACACCAGGATCTCCGATGGCCCGGCAAACGACGCGACGCGAGCCCCGATGGCGACCGCGATGCCGCCCACCTTGTCGTTGATGGTCTCCACCTCGCCGGTGTGCAGACCGGAGCGGACCTCCAACCCGATCGATCGAACGGCCTCCCCGATGGCCCGAGCGCACCGGATCGCCCGCGCCGGACCGTCGAACGTGGCGAAGAATCCGTCCCCCGCCGTGTCCACCTCGTGCCCGCGGTACCGGCCGAGCAGCGCCCGGACAGTCGCGTGGTGCCGTTCGACCAGCTCCTTCCAGGCGTCGTCACCCAGCTCGGCGACCACCGACGTCGACCCGACGATGTCGGTGAACAGCACCGTCGCGAGGACGCGGTCGAACTCCGCCTCCTCGGCCCGCAGCGACGCGAGGAACCGCTCGATGCCCTGGTCGATCTTGGCCGAGGGCGGGGTCCCCGGCCACCAGATGTGCTCGTTTCCGGGAACCTCGAGCAACACGGCACCCGGGATGTGGGCGGCGATGGAGCGCGCCTCCTCGACGGATTCGACCCTGTCGTCCACGAAGTGGATCACGAGGGTGGGTGCCTGGATCAGCGGGAGCACGTGGCGGGCGTCGGTCTCCATGTTGATGCGCTCGGCCGCGAGCGCGGCTCCCGGGCTCAGCGCGTGCCGGATCACGCTGCCCCACGTCTCGGCGAACACCGCGTCCCCGATCCGCGACGGGAACAGCCACTCGACCATCCGCTCGACGAAGGCCTTCGAACCGAAGTCGGCCTCGATCTCGTGCATCCACTCGGCCCACTTGGCCTCGGTCCACTGCCACGGCGCGTCCGGCGCCCACGTGCCCCGTGATGTCGGGCACTCGGCCACGAGGGCGGCGGTGCGCTCGGGATAGGTGGCCGCGAACAGGAAGCACTCGGCCCCGCCGTCCTCGATGCTGACCAGCACGGCTCGCTCGATGCCGACCGCATCGAGCACGGTGCGGATGTCCTGCATGCGGACCTCGAGAGTGGGCAGGCTCTGTCCGGCCAGGGGGTCGGACATGCCGGCGCCGCGACGGTCGAACAGGACCAGCCGGCCCCGCGACGCGAGCCACGTGTACAGATCCCGGGTGACCTCCCACTGCCAGCAGCCCTCGATGTCCGAGCCCCAAGCGCTGCTCACGAACACGAAGTCGGTGGCCCCCTTCCCCACCACCTGATACGCCAGGTGCGTCCCGTCCGACGTCTTCGTGTATCGCGTCTCGGGCGCCGCCATCCCCTGCCCCCGTTCGATCGATCGGCCGGCGAGCGTCCGGCAATGGGTGAACCCTGTCGCGTCCGGTCGCGCGTTGCAATCCCCCGAGACGGCCGGCCCGATCGGCCTGCCCTCCGCGCCGAGGTTGCCGATGCATGGGAACCTCGTGTCCGTGGCGAACACCGGACGACGACCCCGCCGATGGCTGGTGGACGGGATGAACGTCGTCGGGTCCAGGCCGGACAAGTGGTGGAACGACGTCGACCGCGCCGTGCACCGAATGGTCGACTCGCTCCGGGCGTTCGCCGAACGGACGGGTGACGAGGTGACCGTGGTCTTCGATCGGAAGCCCCGCGATCTCGAACCCGGCCGGCACGGCGACCTCGTCGTGGCGTTCGCCCGGCACCGGGGCCGCAACGCCGCCGACGACGAGATCGTCCGGATGGTCGGCGAGGACGAGGATCCGTCCGGGATCACGGTCGTGACGTCGGACGACCGGCTGGCGGAGCGCGTCGAGGAGCTCGGCGCGAAGGTGACTCCGGCCGGAGGCTTCCGCCGCCGGCTCGACGAGGCGTCGGCCTGAGGTCGGCGGAGCCGCCGCGGGATCAGGCGGCCGTCAGCGTCGGCACCTGCACGACCGCGATCGGCGCCGCGAGCGCGTGGATCACTCCCGGCAGGGCGCGGATCTCCTCGACGATCTCCTCGACCGAGCTCACCAGCCCGTCGGGCCTCGCCAGGACCACCGCGTCGTACGGGCCCTGCACGTCCTCGGCGAGGACGATGCCCGGGAGGGCCTGCAGGGAACGAGCAATCGGGGCCGTGTCGCCGTCGGTCTGAACGAGCACGTAGGCGTCGCTCCTGGTCAAAGCGTTCTCCTTCCTACGGTGCGGGCGTTTCCAAATCCGGCCCCTCCGGCGAACCAGCCCGCCGGAGATGTGGCACACCCTACACGCAGAGGATGTCTTTTGGCAACTCCTGCCAGATTTCACCAACCGCCAAGTGCTACACTCTGACCGTCATGGACACCAACATCGGACTCCGCGAACGAAAGAAGCAGAAGACGCGGGCGCAGCTCACCGACGCCGCGTTCCGCCTGT
>DATBHM010000258.1:0-12161 GCA_036557505.1 Actinomycetota bacterium
CCGGTGGTCGGTCACCCGGTTGTCGGGAAAGTTGTAGGTCCGGATCTTCTCGGCCCGCTCCCCCGTCCCCACCTGCTGCTTCCGCGCCGCCGCCTCGGCCGCCTGTCGTTCCTCCTGCGCCTTCTGGAACAGCCGCGCCCGCAGGTAGCGCATGGCCTTCTCCCGGTTCTGGAGCTGTGAGCGTTCCTCCTGCGATCCGACCACGATCCCGGTCGGTTTGTGGGTGATGCGGACGGCGGAGTCGGTCGTGTTCACCGACTGCCCGCCGGGCCCGCTCGACCGGTACACGTCGATCTGGAGGTCCTCCGGCCGGATCTCCACCTCGACGTCCTCCGCCTCCGGCAGCACGGCCACGGTCGCGGTCGACGTGTGGATGCGCCCGCTGGACTCGGTCACCGGAACGCGCTGGACGCGGTGCGTCCCGCTCTCGTGCTTCAGCCGCGAGTAGGCACCCTTGCCCTTGACCTCGACCACGACCTCCTTGAACCCGCCCAGGTCGCTCGGCGACGCCGACAGCACATCGGTCTTGTACCGGTGGCGCTCCGCATACCGCCGGTACATCTCGTACACGTCGCCGGCCCAGAGCATGGCCTCCTGACCGCCGGGGCCCGCCCGGATCTCGAGCACGACATCCTTGTCGTCGTTCGGATCCTTCGGAACCAACAGGCCCTCCAGGCGTCGACGGAGTTCCTCCGCTCGTGCCGACGACGTCTCGGCCTCTTCGCGAAGGAACGCCGCCATCTCGGGGTCGTCCTCGCCCTTGGCCAGCGACCGGGCCTCCTCCGCCGCCGCCAGCGCCGACCGATAGTCGCGCCAGGGCACGACGATGTCGCGGAGCTCGGCGAAGTCCTTTCCGAGCTCACGCAGTCGGTCGGGATCGGACGCGACCTCCGGGGACGAGAGCTGCCGCTCGAGGTCCTCGTATCGCGCCTCGATCTCGCCGAGGCGTTCCTCCATGCCTTGAGCCATGCCTCGATTATCGCGGGCGGCGTGCGACGGCGAGCGGCGCGGTCACGAACGCGCCGTTCGGGAGCTCCTAGTCGAACCGGCCCTCGTCGTCGAGCATCGGAATGTCGATCGACGGGAAATCTGGCAGGGAGATGTCCGGGGAGCTCTCCCCGGCATCCGAGCGACCCCAGTGCGGCAGCTCGCCGGGACTCGAGAAGTGTTCGTCGGGCTCGATGTGCAGCGAGGTCCCCGACAGCTCCTCGTTGAGGTCGGTGAACGCGTCCGGCGACAGCGCGGGGTCGTCCTGGAACCGCGGGATCCCCTCCACGAGGCGGGCCACGATGTCCGAAGCGCTCTCCGACGACATCTCCGGCGGCTCGAACACCTCGGTGCCCTCGGGGTGGCCGGTGGTGCCTTCCGGATGGCCGGGGGTGCCCTCGGGCTGCCCGGACCCCTCGTCGGCGCCCCCGGACTCGGTCGAGGGGCGCTCGGGCAGAGGGGGCGGGGAGAACGCCGGCAGGTCCGGCGGGATCGGGTCACGGCGGGGATCGTCCACCGGGATGGTCGGCGACAACCCCTCGGCCCAGCTCGGGATCGACGTCTGGGCCGGATCGGGCTCGGGCAGCGTTCCCTGGTCCTCCTCCAGCTGGGACACGATGCTCAGCAACCGGGTCCTCGTCGCCTGGAGCTCCGCGGTGAGCGCGTTGCGGCGCTCGGACAACCCGGCGACCGACCGCTCGGCCTCGACGCGAGCCGTCTCCAGGGCGCCGGCGGCATCGCCGCGGACCCGGTCCGCCTCCTCCTGGGCCTCCCGCCGAGCCGCGTCGGCCTGCTGCTGCGCGGACTGGCGGATCTCGTCCGCGGCCTCCTGCGCCCGGGCGCGCACGCTGATCGACTCACGCCTGGCCTCGTCGAGCGTGCGCTGGGCCTCCTGTTCGGCCTCCTGGCGGATGTTCTGGGCGTGTTCCTCGGCATGCCGCAGGACCTCGGCGACGTGCGAGCCCACGGCCGCGTAGGGATCGCCGGCCGGGGTCTCCGCCGGCGTCGACGGGACCTGGACGGCATCGGCCCGTTCCTTGGCGGCCGCGGCCGCCCGGGCCTCGGCAACGTCCGTCTCCAGGTCGTCGAACCAGCCCGCCACCTGTTCGAGGAACTGCCGGACCTGGTCCTGGTCGTAGCCCTTGCGGATGGTGGCGAACTCGCGGGACCGGATGTAGCCGGCGCGCCGTCCCCCGGGGACGTCCATGTCCAGGATGGACATCGTTCCTCCTCAGCACCCAGTCCGGGCGGCCGGCGGACGTGCATGCCTCGCCGGGCGCCTCGGACGATCCGTCCAGAGCCGCACGAGCCCAATCTAGCCCGCGCTGTGGCGATTTCAACGACCCGGCGGAGGCGCCGGGCGGGGGACTACGTGGCCGCGGGCGCCCGCTCCGCGGCCTCGGCCCCCAGGACCGCCTCGAACGACGAGATGGCGACCTCGATCTGGTCGCGGGCCGGCTGGCGGGTGGTGATCTTCTGCAGCCACAGGCCGGGGGCCATGAGCACGCGCATCACGACGGAATTCTGGAACCGGGCCCCCAGGCGCAGCATCTCGAACGCGAGCCCCGCGATGATCGGGATCGCGATGATCCGCGACAGGATCGTCCACAGCCATCCCGGGTTCCCGAACAGCGCGAAGACGAGGATGGCCATGATCATCACGATCAGCAGGAAGTTCGTGCCGCACCGGACGTGCAGCGTCGAGAACCGGTCGACCGACTCGGGCTCGAGCGGCGCGTCGTGCTCGTAGGCGGCGATCGTCTTGTGTTCGGCCCCGTGGTACTGGAACACCCGCCGGACCTCCTTGCTCATGCTGATCAGCAGCAGGTAGCCGAGGAACAGCGCCACCCGGAACAGCCCCTCGAGGAAGTTCGACAGCAGGCTGGAGTGCACGACGTGCTTGCGGGCGAACCCGAACAACACCGCCGGGCCGACCATGAAGATGGCCACGAACACGAGCAGCGCGAACACCAGCGAGAAGCCCATCTGCTTCTTGGTGAGGCGCTCGTCCTCCGGAACCGATTGGTTGGCCGAGATGGTCAGCGCCTTCATGCCGATCGACAGCGCCTGGCCCAGCGCCAGGATGCCCCGGAGCCCCGGGACCTTGAGGAACGGGTAGCGGTCGCCGATCGTCTTGACCCGATGCGACTCGACGTGCATGGCGCCGTCGGCCTGCCGGACGGCGATCGCCCAGTGGTCGCGGCCGCGCATCATCACGCCCTCGATGACGGCCTGGCCCCCGTAGAAGTGCTGCTGGCGTTGGGGGTCGGACGCCTGCGGGCCGGGAACGGGGAGCCCGACCGGGCCCGTCGGCGGGTCGGGTGCGGCGCCGGGCTCCGGCGCGCCGACGGACGACTGGTCCGCGGGCACGCCGTGCTCGGTCATAGGGTCCCTTACGACTTCTTCGCGTACCGACGCTGGAACCGCTCGACGCGGCCGCCCGTGTCCACGAGCTTCTGCTTGCCCGTGTAGAACGGATGGCAGTTCGAACAGATCTCCACGCGCAGATCGCCCTTGGTGGAACGCGTCTGGAACGTGTTCCCGCAGGAGCAGTGCACCGTGGCCAGCTGGTAGTCGGGGTGGATTCCCTGCTTCATCGTTCGTCCTTTCGCGGCGCGCGATTGCCGGCCGCGCGCTCAGGGTTCGGTGACCAGGGTACTTCAGCCCGCCCCGGTCAACCAGGGGTTGGACACACGTGTCAACGTCGCCGGCGTGCCCGGCATTCCGCGGCTACGGCAGCCGCCAGTCGCCGAAGGGGTTCGCGTCGTACTGCACGTCGGTCGGCACGGCGCCCACCGGCACCTGGCTGAACACCTCCCCGACCGCACAGCGATCCGGCGTCTCCCTGGTGCTCGACCCCGCGACGGGGGCGACGCCCTCCCGTGTCCGCACCCCGAACCTGGACAGGTCGACGACCTCGCCGTCCTGGTTCGCTCGGCAGGCCCGGAACCTGATCGCCATCAGCGTGTGCCCGGACTCGGGGGGCGGCGCCGCCTTCGATCCGGCCGGGACGGGTTCCAGGGAGAACACCGTGATCCGGCCGGCGTCCGTCGTGACCGGGCGGCCGAGGTCCACGGTCGTCCGGGCCGGGCCCGGCAGCCGCCCGAAGAACAGCCAGAGCGCCACCGCCAGCACGGCGATGGCCGCGCCCCCCGTCAGGAGCTCCTCCCGCTTCGATCGTCCCCCCGCCACGGCGGGCACGGTAGACCACGAAGCGCCGGTCGGTGACCTGGCTGCGGGGCGAGCCCACGTGACAAGATGCGCCGCCGTGAAGGTCCTCGTCACCGGAGGAACCGGGCTGGTCGGGTCGCACGCCGTGGCCGCGCTCGCAGAGCGCGGCCACGAGCTCAAGCTGCTGGTGCGCCGGCCCGATCGCATCGGGCCGGCGCTCGACCCCCTCGGCGTCCCCCACCCCGAACACGTCGTCGGCGACGTCACCGACCCCATCGCCGTCGAACGGGCCATGGAGGGCTGCGACGCGGTGTTCCACGGGGCCGCCGTCTACTCGCTGGACAGCCGCGACGCCGAGCGCATCCGCCGGACCAACGTCCCCGCGGCCCGCACGGTGCTGTGGACGGCCAGCCGCCTCGGCATGGATCCCATCGTGTACGTGTCGAGCTTCACGGCGCTGTTCCCGCCGAACGGCAGGCTCCTTGCGCCCGACTCCCCGGTCAGCCGCCCCGGGGCCACGTACGCCGACTCGAAGGCGCAGGCCGAGCTGGTGGCCCGCTCGCTCCAGGCGGAGGGCGTGCCGATCGCGTCGGTGTACCCGGGGGTGGTGCTGGGCCCGCACGACCCGCACCTCGGCGACAACCACCAGATCATCCGGAACGTCCTGCGCGGCCTGGTGCCCGCCGGGCCCGCCGGCGGGGGCACGGTGTGGGTCGACGTCCGCGACGTCGCGGCGATCGTCGCGGCGGCCATGGAACCGGGACGCGGCCCCCGGGGCTTCATGGCCGGCAGCGAGTACGCGACGTTCGGCGAGATCGTCGCGACGCTCGGATCGCTCACCGGGCGGCGACTTCAGGTCGCCGCGATGCCGGTCCGGGCGATGCTCGCGATGGGCCGCGCCGGGAGCGCGCTGCAGCGGTCCCTCCCGTGGCGCCTGCCGATCAACTTCGAGGGGCTCTACACGCTGACGCTGCACGCCCACTGCGACGACTCGCGGACGCGTGACGAGCTCGGCGTGCGCGTCCGCGACCTCCGCGGGACGCTCGAGGCCACGGTTCGGTGGCTTGCCGGGCGGGGGCACCTCACCGCGCGGCAGGCGGGGCGGCTGGCTCGCTGACGCGCTCTGCGAACCCGTCCGGCCGGTAGAACGCCATCACGCTGCGCATCATCGCGTCGTGGTCGCCGTCGAACCGGTCGACGTCGTAGCAGCCCAGCGGGTTGGTCAGCACGTTCAACAGGCACCGGTTGCAGTACGAGCAGGGGCGTTCGGCCCGTTCCCGGCCCGCGGCGAATTGCTGCGGGAGGTCGGGGTTGGCCATCAGCGGGCGGGCCATTGTCACGCCATCCACCTGCCCGGACGCGATGGCGTCGCGGATGACCGACGCCGTCTGGAATCCCCCTGCCACGATCACCGGGATGCCCACCTCCGCCTTGATCCGCGCGGCGTCCTCGAGCGCGATGCCCTCGATCGGCCGGTCGCCCCGCGACCGGTTCCACCGCCGGGTGAACAGCGGCCCGAGCGGCGAGCGGAAGAAGAGGTAGTTGCGCAGGACGTGCGTCCCGAACGGAATCATGGCGTTGTAGTTCTTCAGGATCTCGTCGACGGGGAAGTCGCCTGGCGGGTTGAACGGGTGCGGGAACCACCCGCCGGTCGACACGTGGATGCCGTCGGCGCCGGCCTCCTCGCACCACTTCGCCACCTGGATGGTGTCCTCGATCGTCGATCCCGCGTCGGCCCACGGCAGCATCGCGTCGTTGTGGTCCGTGCCGGTGAGCTTGACCTGGACGTGGTAGCCGTCCCCGACCGATGTCCGGACGGACTCCATCACCTCGATCAGCAGCCGGGCCCGGTTCCGAAGGGAGCCGCCATACGCATCCGTGCGCCTGTTGATGGCCGGCGACAGGTACTGCGTGAAGAGGTAGCCGTTGCAGGCATGGATCTCGACGCCGTCGAGTCCCGCCTCCTTGGCCCGCCGGGCGGCCTGCCCGAACTGGTCGACGACCTCAGCGATCTCCCGGGAGGTCATCTTCCGGTTCTCGAACCCGTGGAACGCGTCGGTCCTGCTCCCCACCCCGATGCGCATCTTCCCGGCGTTCTCCACGCCGGGGATGTCCTGCTGCCGGCCGGAGTGGCTGATCTGCAGGATGAACGCGCAGCCGTGCCGATGGCAGGCCTCCCCGACCGCGCGCCAGAACGGGATCTTGTCGTCGTCGTCGCAGAAGGCGTAGTTCGGGAGCACGCGGCCGCGCACGTCCACCGGCGAGTGCGCGGAGATGATCGCCCCGACGCCGCCGGCCGCGAACCGTTCCTCCCAGTTCACCCGGGCCTGCGTGCCCGAGCCGTCGTAGTTGTCGATTCGCCCCGAGATGCTCGAGCGGAACAGCCGGTTCTTGACCGTGAGGTTCCGGAAATCGAGCGGCCGGAAGATGGGGTCGCCCCCGTTGTCCGGTGCTGCGGACCCGGACGGTCGACGGGTCCGTGGCGGGGTCCTCGTCCCCTCCGGCATGTCGCGAGCATAGGCGGTCGCATCGGGGTCACTCCAGCGACGGCCGGCTGATTGACTCGGTTCCGCGCCGGTCCTAGCCTTCCTCCGACCCGAGGCCCGGGAGGCTGCATGCGGAGAATCGTCCGAGTGGTCGCGCTGATGACCGTGGCTCCGGCGGCGATCCTTTCGACCGGCGGATCGGCGTCGGCCCGCCTGGCCTGCGGCCCGACGTTCGCGCAGGTGAGCTCGCCGAATGGAGCCAGCGGCAACACGTTCGTCAGCGATGCGGACGCGACGTCCCCCGCCAACGCCTGGGCGGTGGGCGGAGGCGACTCCGGCGGGTTCTCCATCCATTGGGACGGCTCGTCGTGGCAGGCGAAGGCGGTCCCCGCCGTCGGGCCCGGCGAGACCCTCGGGGCCGTCGGCATGGCCGGGCCGCACGACGTCTGGGCCGTCGGGAGCTTCGACAACCCGCACGGGAAGGCGAGGACGCTCGCGCTGCGCCGCACGGGGAGCACCTGGGTCCGGGTCCCGTCGCGGAACGACGGGCTGGGTGACAACGACCTCTACGAGCTCTCGGTGGTCTCGACCGACGACGTCTGGGCGGCCGGGACCGCCACCGTGGGCGGCGTGGACCGCGTGCTCCTCCAGCACTGGAACGGCGTCAAGTGGAAGCTGGTCTCCTTCCCCGCGCTGGTCTCCACCGACAACTTCCTCGAGGGCATGACGGCCGCCGGCCCCGGCGACGTGTGGGTGTCGGTCCAGTTCGCGGACCCGATGACACACGCCGACCGCGTGACCACGTTCCACCGCACGGGTTCGACATGGCAGCACGTGACGCTGACGCAGCCGAGCGCCGGGGACGTCGAGCCGCGTGCCCTGCTGGCCATCGCCCCGAACGACGTGTGGATGGCCGGGTTCTTCCACAAGAACGGCAAGGAGCTGGTCCTGCTGGAACGATGGAACGGCACCCACTGGACGCGGTTCACGGGCGTGAACGCGTCCGGCTCCGGCGAGACGTTCCTGGAGGGGTTGGCCGCGCTGGGACCGCACGCGGTCTACGCGTTCGGCGGCACCCTGCACGGGTCGGAGGACGCACCGTTCGCCGAGCGGTACGACGGGACCAGCTGGAAGCGGGTGACCACGAACCTGCCGTCCGGAGGGAGCTTCTTCTACGGCGGCGCGGCGGCGCCGGGTTCCAATCGCCACGTGTGGGGCGTCGGCTTCGTGCAACCGGGGGGCGGCACCGAGCAGACCCTCGTCGAACAGGCCTGCCCGTAGCCGCGGGGATCCCCGACCCCGGCGATGAGTTCGAGGGCGTCCGCCGGTCGTCATTCGCGTGTTCGATGCCACCGGGTCGATCTCGCGCAGCCGCCCGCCGCGACCGTCGCGGAATGTTCATTTGACGAATATCCGAGATCGAGTATTATCCGTCGCCATGGCACCGCGGAACCGGCGCAACCCACTCGCCCTCGCCGTCCTGAGCTGTCTGTACGAGCGGCCGATGCACCCGTACGAGGTCGCCCAGACCCTCAGGCACCGGGTCAAGCACGAGAGCATCCGGCTGAACTACGGCTCGCTGTACAGCGTCGTGGAAGGCCTCGAGCGATCGGGGCTGATCTCCGCCCGCGAGACCGTCCGGGAGGGGCGCCGGCCGGAACGGACGGTGTACGAGATCACCGACAGCGGCGCGCGCGAGCTGGTGGAATGGCTGTCGGACCTGGTCTCGACGCCGGTGAAGGAATACCTGCAGTTCGAGGCCGCGCTCTCGCTGCTGCCGGTCCTCGCACCGGAGGAGGCGGTCGACCTCCTCGGCGAGCGGGCGAACGCGCTCATGGTCCAGATCGCGATGCGGCGTGGGGCACGCGCAGGCGCCGAGCACCAGGGGCTGCCCCGCCTGTTCACCATCGAGGACGAGTACGTGGAGATGCTGCAGGAGGCCGAGCTCGACTGGGTCGAGCGGCTGGTGAAGGAGATCGAGGGCGGGTCGCTCGAGGGCATCGAGCAGTGGCGCGCCTGGCACGAGCGCCTCGCGGCCGGCAACGGCTCCATGGCGCCGTCCGCAGAGGGTTCCGACGACGACGACGAGACGACAGGGGGAGGAACGGCATGACGGCAACGATCGAGGCCGAGGGCCTCACCAAGCGGTACGGGAAGACCGTGGCGCTCGACGGGCTGGACCTGGTGGCCGAGCAGGGCCAGGTGCTCGCGGTGCTCGGGCCGAACGGCGCCGGCAAGACGACGTTCGTCCGGGCGGTCGCGACGCTGCTCCGGCTGGACGGCGGGACCCTCCGGGTCGCCGGGCACGACGTGCGGAGCGAGCCCGCAGAGGTGCGCCGGCAGATCGGCCTCGCCGGGCAGTTCGCCGCCGTCGAGCCGACCATGACCGGACGCGAGAACCTCGAGATGGTGGCCCGGCTGTTCGGCCAGGACATCGCGACGGCCAGGGCGAACACGTCGATCGTGCTGGGGCAGATGGGGCTCGAGGAAGCGGCCGACCGGCTGGTCCGGACCTACTCCGGTGGCATGCGGCGCAAGCTCGACCTCGGCGCGTCGCTGGTCGGCGCCCCCCGGCTGCTGCTCCTCGACGAGCCGACCACCGGGCTGGACCCGCGCTCCCGGCTCGACCTGTGGGACGCCATCCGGGGCCTGGTGGAGGGCGGAACGGACGTGCTCCTCACGACCCAGTACCTCGACGAGGCCGACCACCTGGCATCGAACATCGTGATCGTCGACCACGGGAAGGCGATCGCGAATGGGACGCCGGCCGAGCTCAAGCGGCGGGCGGGGCGCAACGTGATCGAGGCGCACGTGCGGACGAACGACGACATCCCGGTCGTGGCACGGGCGCTCGAACGGCTCTCCGGTGGAGAGGCCACGGTGGACGAGGCCACGCGCCGGGTGAGCATCGGCGTGGACGGCGAGGGCGACCACGTCGCGACGTGGGCCCGGATGCTGGAGGACCTCTCAGCGTCGATCGACGACATCGCGTTGCGGCCGCCGAAGCTCGACGAGGTGTTCCTGGCCCTCACCGGCCAGGCCCTCGAAGAGGAACCGGCCAACGGGCAGCGGAAGCGGGGCCGTTCGAAGGCCCCGGCCGGCGCGCCGAACTGAGCCTCCGGACGCAAGCGAGAAAGGACCGAGTGACGATGGCAGCGACGACGACGACCGCGAGGCTCTCCCCCGCGACCCAGCCCACCACGCTCCTCGCGAGCACGCTGGTGGTCGCGAGACGCGCCCTGAGGAAGTTCATGCGAACCCCGCAGCTCGTGGTGCTGGGGACGATCCAGGGCGTGATGTTCCTGCTGATCTTCCGGTACGTGTTCGGCGGCGCGATCGGCGTCCGGGGGATCGACTACGTCAACTTCCTGGTGCCGGGGTTCATCACCACCGGCGTGCTGTTCGGGGGCATGGGTGCCTCGATCGCGATGGCCGAGGACATGGAACAGGGCTTCGTCGACCGGCTCCGCTCGCTCCCGATGCCCCGGTCGTCGGTGTTGACCGGTCGTTCGGTGGCGGACACCTTGATCCAGGCGTGGAGCACCACCCTGATGGTCATCGTCGGGTTCGCCGTGGGGTTCCGGATCCACGGCACCGTCGGCGAAGCCATCCTGGCGTACCTGCTGCTGATCGTGTTCGGGTTCGCCTTCGAGTGGCTGTTCCTGACGCTCGGGATGGTCGCCGGGAACGCGCAGGCCGCGCAGGGCATGGCGCTGCTGGTCTTTCCGTTCACGTTCATCTCCAGCGCGTTCGTTCCGGTGCAGACGTTGCCGGGCGTCCTGAAGGTGATCGCCGAGCATCAGCCCATCACGTACATGGTGAACGCGGTCCGGGCGCTGACGCAGGGCCGGGCCGCCGAGATCCTGCTCGGGCACCCGGCGAGCTACTGGGTGTCGCGTTCGCTGCTGTGGTGCGTCGTGCTGGTGGCGATCTTCGCCCCGCTCGCAATCGGCCGGTACCGCCGCGGCTGAGCTCCTCAGGGAACACGCTGCGGCCCCGAGCATCCGAGCGCTCGGGGCCGCAGTCGCTTGGATTCCTCAGCCGTACGTGAGGCCGTGGTCCTCCATCAGACCCTCCACGTAGCGGTGGAAGGCCAGGTGGTCGGAGCGGAACTCGCGGGACTCGCCGTCCTTCGTGGCCGTGACCACGTCGAAGGACGTCGTGCCCTCGCGCTCCTCACGCAACGCGCTCGGCTCCCATCCGTCCGCGATGGCCTGTTGCAGCTCGGCCATCACCGGGTCGTCTCCCCAACCGGCCATCTAGATCGGGGGCCTACCGCTCGGCTTCACGGACCAATCTCCTTTGTCGTTCCGGCCCCGCTCTTGAGGCCCTCGAACCCCCATTACCCGCTCGGGGCCTTGGCGATCTCCCGCAGGAACTGCTCGTTGGACTTGGTCGCGCGGACCTTGTCGATGAGCAGCTCCAGCGCGGCGGCCGGCTCGAGCGCGTGGAGGACGCGCCGGAGCCGCCACACCAGGGCGAGCTCCTCGTTCGACATGAGCAGCTCCTCCTTGCGGGTGCCGGAGGCCTCGACGTTGATGGCCGGGAAGATGCGCTTCTCCGACAGCTGCCGGTCGAGACGGATCTCCCAGTTCCCGGTGCCCTTGAACTCCTCGAAGATCCCGTCGTCCATCCGGGACCCGGTCTCGACGAGCGCGGACGCGATGATCGTCACCGAGCCGCCCTCCTCGATGTTTCGGGCCGCGCCGAAGAACCGCCGCGGCGGGTACAGCGCGGTGGAGTCGATCCCGCCGGAGAGGATCTTGCCGGAGGCCGGCGCCGCGAGGTTGTACGCCCGCGCCAGCCGGGTGATCGAGTCAAGCACGATGGCCACGTCCTTGCCCATCTCGGCGAGGCGCTTGGCCCGCTCCAGGACGAGCTCGGTGACCTGGATGTGCTGGTCCGGTGGCTTGTCGAACGTGGAGTACACGACCTCCGCGGCCGCCACCGTCCGCTGCCAGTCGGTGACCTCCTCCGGCCGTTCGTCGACCAGCAGGATGATCATGTGCAGATCGGGCGACGAGTTGATGAACCCGTTGGCGATCTGCTTGAGCACGGTGGTCTTCCCGGCCTTCGGCGGGGACACCACCATGCCGCGCTGGCCCTTCCCGATCGGCGCGATGAGGTCGATGATCCGCTCGCTCACCGCGGTCGGCTCGCTCTCGAGCCGGATGCGCTCGTCCGGGAACAGCGGCGTCAGCTTGTCGAACGTCGGCCGCAGCTTCGCGGTCTCCGCGTCCATGCCGTTCACCGAGTCGATCCGGAGCAGCGCGTAGTACTTCTCGTTGTCCTTGGGCCGCCGGATGGCGCCCTCGACGGTGTCGCCCTTGCGCAGCGCGAACCGCCGGATCTGCGAGAGCGAGACGTACACGTCGTCCGGCCCCGGGAGGTAGCCGGAGGTCCGGAGGAACCCGTACCCCTCGGGCAGGACATCGAGCAGGCCGACGCGAACGGGGGCCTCCGCGAGCTCCTGCTCGCGCTCCTCCATCTCGCGAACGCGGCGCTCCTCGCGGTTGC
>DATBHM010000259.1:0-20024 GCA_036557505.1 Actinomycetota bacterium
GGTGCTTCCCGGCCACGCCGCCCAGGTTGTTCGACTCGCCGATGTAGGACGACAGCCCGATGATGCCGGCGAAGATCGTGAGCGACAGGCCCGACACGATCTGGTTCGCCCGCATCGTGACCGTGACGAACGCGTGGATCAGGGCGAGGGCCATGGCGGCCAGCGCCGCAACCACCACCGCGGCGGTGAGCACCAGCCAGGCCGGCCCGCCCAGCTTCTGGGAGACCAGGAACCCGCTCACTGCGCCCACCAGCATCATGCCCTCGACGCCGAGGTTGAGGACGCCGGACCGCTCGGTGAGGAGCTCGCCGATCCCCGCGAACACGAGCGGGGTGCCGTACAGGATCGCCGACTCGACGATGGAGACCCCGAGGCTGCCGTTGATCGAGCCGATCATCGCGACTCCCCCGCCGCCACCGATGCGGGCTCGACCTGGGTGGCCATCGGCCCCTCCGGCGGGCTGGTCGTCCGGGAGGGCTGCGACCGGAACCGGAGGTGGTACCGCGCCATGATCTCTGCGCCCAGCACGCAGAACAGCAGGATGCCCTCCATCGTCCCGGTGAGCCCGATCGGGAACCCGGGCCCCTGCAGCGCGAACCCCGCGTTGATCAGCGCCCCGATGATGAACGACGTGAGCACGACCCCGAACGGGTTGTACCTGGCCAGCGCAGCCACCACGATGCCGGTATAGCCCCATCCGGCGGCCTGCAGGCCCTTGGGGTCCAGGACGTGGCTGAAGTCGCCGATCTGGCTCACCCCGGCCAGACCGGCCAGGGCGCCGGACAGCATCATCACCGACATGATCTTCCGGCGGGTCCGGATGCCCGAGTACCGCGCGGTCCCCGGCGAGTCCCCCATGACGCGCATCTCGAACCCGTAGCGCGTCGACCGGAGCATGAACCACAACAGCGCGGCGATGACGACGCCGCCGATGAACCCCAACGGGATGGGGATGCCCGACGAGATGTGCAGCGGGGGGAACGTCCCCGACGCGGGGAGGGTCTTCCCGACCGGGAACACCTTCGCCGCGGCGGAGGTGAGGTCGCGCCAGTAGGAGTGGCTGTCGTAGACGAGGTACTGGATCAGGTAGAGCGCCGCGTAGTTCAGCATGAGCGACGTGAGGATCTCGTTGGTGTTCAGGTAGGCCCGGAGCGCACCCGGGATCGCCGCGTACAACGAGCCCGCAAGCGCGCCGGCCAGGACCATCGCCAGGACCACGAGCGGCGCCGGGCCCGCGTGCAGGAGGAGCCCGATGCCCGAGGCCGCGACGGCCCCGAGGTACAGCTGGCCCTCGCCGCCGATATTCCACACTCTCATCCGGAACGCCACCGCCGCGGCGAGGCCGGTGAACAGCAACGGCGTGGTGGTCACGAGGGTCTGCGCCAAGGCCCCCTGCTCGGTGATGCTCGCCGACACGATCTGGTGATACGTGGAGAACGGGTTGTGACCGGTCGCGGCGAGGACGATCCCGGCCACGACCAGCGCGAGCGCGATCGACGCGATCGGGACCACGACGGACACCCATCCCGGGACCCGGTCGCGAGCCTCGAGCCGTATCACGAGTCGGCCCCCGACATCATCAGGCCGAGGTGGTCGACGTCGGCATCGTCGCCGTCGACGATCCCGGCGATCGCGCCGCGGTACATCACGGCGATCCGGTCCGAGAGGTCGAGGATCTCGTCGAGGTCCTCGCTGATCAGCAGCACGCCGACCCCGCCGGCGGCCGCACCCACCAGGAGCTTGCGGACGCTCTCGGTGGCCGCGACGTCGAGCCCCCGCGTGGGCGACGCGACCACCAGCACCTTGGGGCGGCCGGACAGCTCCCGCGCCAGCAGCACTCGCTGGATGTTCCCGCCCGACAGCTCCCGCGCAATGGTCTTCGGGCCCCTGGCGACGATGCCGAACCGCTCGATGAGGCGTTCGGCGTTCGCCTGGGTCTCCTTCGCGTGGATGATCGGGCCGCCCTCCCGGTAGGACTTCACGATGAGGTTGTCCGCGATCGAGAGGCCGGGGGCCACGCCGACCCCCATGCGTTCCTCGGGGACGTATCCGAGCCCCGCGTCGATCGCCTCCCACGGCGTGTCCTGGGCCGGCCGGGACGCGATCGTCACGTCCCCCCCGGTCAGCGCTCGTTCCCCGGCGATGACCTCCGCCAGCTCGCGCTGTCCGTTCCCGGCGACGCCCGCGACGCCGACGATCTCCCCGGCCCGGACCTCGAGCGACACGTCGTCGAGGGCGGGGAGGCCGAGGTCGCCCAGCGCGCCGACGCCCGACAGCTCGAGCACCACGTCCCCGGTCGACCGCTCGGCGGCCTCCTTGCGGGTGAGCTCGATGTCGCGGCCCACCATCAGACGGGCGAGCGACCTCGCGTCGGACTCCTTCGTCGCGACCGTGCCCATGTTCCGGCCGCCGCGGAGGACGGTGACGCGGTCGGAGATGGCCAGCACCTCCGGGAGCTTGTGGGAGATGAACACCACCGTGGCGCCGTCGGCCACCATCTGCCGGAGCGTCACGAACAGCTGCTCGACCTCCTGGGGGGTGAGGACCGTCGTGGGCTCGTCCAGGAGGAGGGTGCGGGCCCCCCGGTACAGGGCCTTCAGGATCTCGACGCGCTGCTGCTCCCCGACCGAGAGCTGCCAGATCTTGGCCTTCGGGTCGACCGGGATGTTGAACCGCTCGCCGATCTCGGCGACCTCGGTCTGGACGTCCTTCGGGGAGAACCACCGCCCCCGCTTGCGCGACCAGCCGAGCACGACGTTCTCGGCCACCGACATCGACTGCACCAGCCGGAAGTGCTGGTGGACGAGGAAGATGCCGCTCGCGTGGGCGTCACGCGGCGAGCGGAACCGGACCGGCTGCCCCCGGACCTCGACGTGGCCGTCGTCCGGGCGGTACTGGCCGGTGAGGACGTTGCAGAGCGTCGTCTTCCCCGCGCCGTTCTCGCCGAGCAGCGTGTGGACCTCGCCCGGCAGGATCTCGAGCGTGATCCCCTCGTTGGCGACGACCCCGGGAAACCGCTTGGTGATGTCCCGCGCGGCGAGCGCGGCGGCCGGCCGGTGCCCGTCTCCCGAGGCGGACGGGGCCGGCGACCCCCCTTCGGGGACCGCCGGCCCTCCTTCCGTGGTCACGGAATCGCCGTCCTCTAGCCGGAGGCGCTGCCGATGACGCCCTGCACGAACCAGTTGATGTTGTACTTGCTGGGCGTGTCCGGGTTCTGGACGTCGTAGACCGGCAGGGTCTTGCCCGCGGCGAGACCCTCGGAGCCGTCCTGCTTCGTCAGCGGCCCGGTGAAGGGGTCGAACGTTCCGTCCTTGATCTCACCCATCCGCTTGTTGATCGCGTCCTGCGCCTCCTGGGAGACGGTCTTGCCGAACGGCGCGATCCCGATCATGCCGTCCTTGATCGAGCCGTAGTAGAAGCTGCTCTTCCACGTGCCGTCGAGTACGGCCTTGACCTCCTTCATGTAGTACGGCCCCCAGTTGTAGACCGTCGCCGTCTGGAAGGCGTCCGGGGCGAACTGGCCCTGGTCGGAGTCGTAGCCCGTCCACTTCAGGTTGTTGGCCTGTGCGACCTCACCCACGGCCGGGTCGTCCACACCGTCCCCGAGCACGTCCACGCCCGAGGCGACGAGGCTCTGGGCCGCCTGCCGCTCCTTGGCGGGGTCGAACCACGAGTTCGTCCACACGACCTTGACCGTCGCGCCCGGGTGCACGTACTGGGCGCCGGTCGTGTAGGCGTCGACCTCGCGGATGACCTCGGGGATCGGGAACGGCGCCACGTAGCCGAGCTTGCCGCTCTTCGTGGCGTAGCCCGCGGCCATGCCGGAAAGGTAGTCCGCGTCCTCACCGGCCCCGAAGTACTCGGACAGGTTCGGGGCGAGCGCGGTCCCGGTGGCCTGCTCGAACTTGACGTCCGGGTGCGCCTTGGCGGCCGCGACCATCGCGTCCTGGAACCCGAACGACGTGGCGAAGATGATGTCCGCCCCCTGGTTGATCAGGGCGTTGATCGCGGACGCGGTCTGGGGCCCTTCTGGGACGTTCTCCTTGTAGATGGTCTTGACCTGGTTCCCGAACTGCTTCACGACCGCCTCGCGACCCAGGTCGTGCTGCTGGGTCCACCCGGCGTCGCTCTTGGAGCCGACGTAGATCCACGCGGCCGTGATCTGCTTCTGGCCGGTCGACCCGCCGCCGTTTCCGTTGTCGCCGTTGTTTCCGCTGCTCCCGCACGCCGCTCCCACCAGCGCGACCACCGCGACGAGCGCGAGCAGCGCGAACTTCCTCCGCATCGAGGTCCTCCTTCAACGTCTTCCGACGAGTCGGGGCGGTGTTCCCCCCAGCCCCCTCGTGTCGGTCGCCAACCTCCCGCCGACTCCCCCTTTCACGATCCCGACGCTTCCCCGATCTGTGAGTCCCGGGCCTCCGGCAACCGGCCCCGGGACGACGGCGCGGCGGCCCCCGTCGACCGCCACCGTATGTCCGGGATTCCCGCTCCGCAAGGCCGTTCGTCCGCTTCGCAGGGGGTCGACCGGCCCCCCGGGCGTGCCTGCTGGTCGTTTCCCCCCGGAATCGGGCCGGGCCACCCCCGAGCCACCCGACGTCGGCCGCATGATTGCACGGTGGGGTGCCGCGATGAAAGGCCCCTGCTGGCGCGGTGGGCCGGACGTCCGGGCTCAGCCCCCGTAGCCGAACGGCGACCGCTTGACGAACTGCCCGAACCCCTCCCGGCCGTGCCATTCGCCGTCCTGCACCAGCACCTCGCCGCGCTGCATGACCACCTCGGGCAGGCCCTTGACTTTCCACCCCTCGTAGCAGGAGTAGTCGACGTTCATGTGATGGGTCTCGGCCGAGATCGTCCGCTCGTGCTCCGGGTCGAACACCACGATGTCCGCGTCGAACCCCGGCGCGATCGTCCCCTTCCGCGGGTACAGGCCCATCATCCGGGCCGGAGCCGTGGCCACGACGTCGACGAACCGGTTGAGTGAGATGTGGCCGTTCACGACGCCCTGGTACAGCAGCGTGAACCGGTCCTCGACCGAGGGCAGGCCGTTGGGGATCTTGGCGAAGTTCCCCTGGCCGAGGTCCTTCTGGCCCTTGTAGTTGAACGGCGCGTGGTCGGTGGACACCACCTGGAGGTCGCCGGCCTTGAGTCCCGCCCACAGGTCCTCGTGGTGGTCGGCGGGACGAAGCGGCGGCGAGCACA
The DNA here is from genome assembly GCA_036557505.1 of Actinomycetota bacterium. Taxonomy (GTDB): domain Bacteria; phylum Actinomycetota; class UBA4738; order UBA4738; family JACQTL01; genus DATBHM01. The sequence goes on from DATBHM010000259.1 coordinate 5,200, forward strand.
CGAACTTCGCCCCCTCGAACCCCGGCCGGGCCATGTCCTGGTCCGACAGGTACAGGTACTGGGGGCAGGTCTCCGCGTACGCCGGCAGGCCGCGGTCGCGCGCCTCGCGCACGGCGTTCATGGCGTCCCTGCTGGACAGGTGGACGATGTACGTCGGGCATCCGGCCAGCTCCGCCAGCTTGAACGCGCGGGCGACGGCCTCGCCCTCCATGATCGCCGGCCGGGTGACGCCGTGGTACTTCGGGTCGGTCTTGCCATCGGCGACGTACTGGTTCACCAGGACGTCGATCGGGCCGCCGTTCTCGGCGTGCATCAGGATCAGCCCGCCGGCCTCGCCCGCCCTGCGCATCGCCCGGAAGATCGACGCGTCGTCGGACATGAACACGCCGGGGTAGGCCATGAACAGCTTGAAGCTGGTGATGCCCTCGCCGATCAGGGTCCCCATCTCGTCGAGGGTGTTGTCGTTCACCTCGCGGACGATCATGTGGAGCCCGTAGTCCGTCTGGGCGGTCTCGGCCTTCTTGAACCAGGTGTCGACCCCGTCCCGAAGGGTGCCGCCGTAGTCCTGCACGGCGAAGTCGACCGAGGTCGTCGTCCCGCCGAACGCGGCCGCGCGCGTCCCGGTCGAGAAGTCGTCCGAGCAGAACGACCCGCCGAACGGCAGGTCGTAGTGCGTGTGGACGTCGATCCCGCCCGGCATCACGTACCTGCCGGTGGCGTCGATGGTCCGTTCGGGCTCGGCGGCGATGTTCACCCCGATGACCGCGACCTTCCCGTCCTCGATCAGGACGTCGGCCTCGACCGACTCCGTCGCGGTGACCACCGTTCCGCCCTTGATCATCGTTCGCATGTCGAGGCTCCTCCCCCGCTCTCGGGACGGCGACAGCCTACGAACATCGACCTCGGGAGTCGAAATCGCGGTCAGCGGCCGTCCGGGCGTTCCACGAAGCCGGCGAGCAGGGGCCAGTACGCGTCGGGCACGTCCAGCCACGGGAAGTGGCCGGCGCCCTCGAGCACCTCGAGCCTGGCGATCCCCGGCGGGAGCGCGGCCACGATCTCCCGTGCCGTCTCGACGGGCGTGATCGGGTCCAGGTCACCGGCCGCCACGAGCGTCGGGACGTCGATGCGCGCCAGCTGATCGACGACGTCGAGCCCCTGCAACGCCTCGAATCCGCGCTCCACGAGGTCGGGGTTCGCCATCCTCCGCGCCATCGCGTCGGGGTCGACCACGTGGGGCCCGAACGCGCGGAACACCAGCGCCCACTCGTCGTCGCTCACGTCCTCGTCGCCGTACGACTGCCGGGCGAGCTCGGCGACCTCGTCCCCGCCGACGCGACGGAACCCCCTCACGATCCGCTCCAGGTCGAACCGCGCGAACGTCGACTGCAGGACCAACCCGGCGGCGTGCCCCGGATGCCGCGCCCCGTACAGCATCACGACGAACCCGCCCATCGAATGCCCGAGCACCACCGGGCGTTCGATCCCCAGCGCGTCGCAGAACGCCCGAACGTCGTCCGCGCATTGTTCCAGCGACCACTCCGCCTCGGACCCCCGCGCCGACCGCCCGTGCGCCCGCAGGTCCAGGTACACGACCTGCGCGACCTCGGCGAGCCGCCCGAACCACGGCTTGAAGTACGAGTGGTCCCACGACGCCGGGCCTCCATGCACCAGCACGACGACCGGCCGTTCGCGCATCCCCCGGCCCTCGGGGACCGACTCCGCCCCCTCGACGTCGAACCACAACCGGGTCCCGTTCACCTCGACGTGCACGCCGGAGAGTCTGATCCTCTTGGCGTCGAAACGCGCCGGACCAAACGATCGAGTCAACGACGGCCGGCGTTCCCGAGCGCGCCGATACCGAACGGCGGGTTCGGCCCGATCATCCCCTCGTTTGCGGGCCTCCGAGCGCGGCTTCGATCTGGTCGAGGTGCTCGCCACGGTGGTCGGCACGGACGGCGTGGAGCGGGCTGTCGGGGTCGTGCGGTGACATCCGGTCCACCGGGAGCCGTGCGACGCGCTCGTCCGTCTCCTCAGCGATCCGCAGGGCGAGGTTCGCAGCGTCCCTCGGCGGGATGGCGTGGATCAGCGGGCGGGTCGCGTCGTTCACCCAATCGTCATCGGCGTCCTCGTCCTCGGGTTCCAGTGGTTCGCCGCGATCGATCTTGTCCGCCAGCAGCAGGACGCGGATGTCCCAGAACGCGATGTGGCCGAGCACTCCGGCCACCGTCCAGTACTCGTTCACGGGAGCGCTGAGGGCGTCGTCGTCCAACCGGTCGACGAGCGCCCGAAGACGTTCGCGCTCACGGTCGTTGGCCTCGGTGAAGGAACGGTCGTCCATGATCAGATCCCTCTCGGGAGTCCCCCGATGAGCCCGCTGTGTGGTCGTGAGCGCGAATGCGACCGCACGAGGCTACCTATGCGCTTCCATGACGGCCGCCTCGATCGTCTCGATGGCCCGGGCGGCGTCGTCCTCGGTGATCGTGAGCGGCGGCGACATCCTCACGACGCTGCCGTACAGGCCGCCCTTGCCGACCAGGAGGCCACGTTCCTTCGCGCCCTCGAGCACCCGCCCGGCGAGGTCTGGGCCGGGTTCCTTCGTGTCGGGATCCCGGACCAGCTCGAGCCCGATCATCAGGCCCTTGCCCCGGACGTCGCCGACGATGTCGTGTCGTTCCTTGATGTCGTTGAACCCGTCCTTCAGCATCTTCCCGACGCGCTGCGCGTTGTGCTGCAGGTCGTTGTCGTCGATGTTCTGCAGATTGGCGAGCGCGGTCACGGTCGAGAGCGGGTTGCCGCCGAACGTCGAGATCGAGTTCGCCCCGAGGCTGTCGACCATCGACGCACGGCCCACGACGGCGCCCATCGCCATGCCGTTCCCCAGGCCCTTGGCCATCACCATCGCGTCGGGCTCAACGCCGTAGCCCTCGATCCCCCAGTAGGTGTCGCCGGTTCGTCCGAACCCCGTCTGCACCTCGTCCGCGATGAACGGGATCTCGTACTCGTCGAGGATGCCCTTCACGATCGAGAAGTACTCGGGAGGCGGAGTGACGAACCCGCCGACGCCCTGGATCGGCTCGGCGATCATCGCGGCGACGTCACCCGACGTCGTGGTCTCGATGACGTTGCGCACGTCTTCCGCGCAGGCCACCCCGCACGACGGGTACGTGAGGTGCAGCGGGCATCGGTAGCAGTACGCGGGCATCGCGTACTGGACGTTGAGCGGGGTCAGCGACGAGGCCGACCACCCGCGGTTCCCCGTGACGCCCATCGCCCCGAAGGACCGCCCGTGGTACGAGTTCCGCAGGGCGATGATCTGGTTCGACCTCCGGTACTGCGTGGCGAACAGCAGCGCCGCCTCGACGGCCTCGGTCCCGCTCCCCACGAAGAACGCCTTGGTCTCGCCGTCGATCGGCGCCTTCCCCGTGAGCTTCTCCGCGAGCTCGATCATCGGGCGGATCAGGTACAGCGTGGAGGTGTGGACGAGCTTGCCGGCCTGTTCCTGCAGGGCCGTGACGAGCTCCTCGACCGCGTGGCCGCTGATGGTCGTGACGATCCCGCCGAAGAAGTCGAGGTACTCCGTGCCCGAGGAGTCCCACACGCGGGTTCCTTCTCCGCGAACGAGCTCGATCGGTTCGTCGTAGTACAGGGCGATCCAGCTCGGGATGACCTTGCGGTGGCGTTCGAGCAGCTCGGCCGCGTCGTCGGGGTACTGCACGTCCTCGTGCGACGTCATTCGACCACCGCCGTCAGGTCGCCGTACAGCTCCGGACGGCGGTCCCGCAGGAACTGCCACGTGTTCCGCACCTTGCGGTTCACCTCGTAGTCGACGTCGTGCACGAGCACCTCGTCGTCGGAGTCGCTGGCCTTCGCCTGGATCTGGCCACGGGGGTCGCAGAAGTAGGAGGAGCCGTAGAACTTCGCCGAGTTGAGCGGCTCCTCGACCCCCACCCGGTTGATCGCGGCGATCCAGTAGCCGTTGGCGACGGCGTGGGCGGGCTGCTCGAGCTCCCACAGGTACTTGGAGAGCGACTCGACGGTCGCTGAGGGGTTGAACACGAGCTCGGCGCCCTTCAGGCCGAGCGCACGACCGATCTCCGGGAAGTGCCGGTCGTAGCAGATGATCAGCCCGAGCCGACCGACGGAGGTGTCGAAGACCGGATACCCGAGGTTCCCGGGCTTGAAGTAGAACTTCTCCCAGAAGCACGGCCCGACCTGGGGGATGTGCGTCTTGCGGTACTTCCCGACGACGGTCCCGTCCTTCTCGATCACGACCGCGGTGTTGTAGTACACGCCCACGTCGGCCTGCTCGTAGAACGGCACGATCAGCACCATGTTGTGCTGCTTGGCCAGCGCCTGCATCCGCTGGACGATCGGGCCGTCGTCGGGCTCGGCGGTCTCGTACCACTTGGGGTCCTGCTCGGCGCAGAAGTACGGGCCGTGGAAGATCTCCTGCAGGCACGTCACCAGCGCCCCCTCGGCGGCGGCCTTGCCGATCAGCTCGACGTGCTTGTCGACTGCCTCCTCCTTCGACATGTTCGCCTTGGCCTGGATGACGGCTGCTCGCACGGTGGTCATGACGGCGAATGCACCTCCTTCACGATGCGCGGAACGCCGGCATGACGTCCCGCGCGAAGTCCTCGATGATCCCGCCGGGCCCGGGGTCGTCCTGCATGGTGTAGATGTTGAACTGGGTCATGCCGAGCCCCTGGAGCTCCTGGAGCTTGGCGACGCACTCGTCGGCGGTGCCGATCACGCAGAACCGGTCCACCACCTCGTCGGTGACGAACTCGGCGTTGTCCGATCCGGTCCGCCCGTGGTGCTCGTAGTCGTATCCCTTGCGCGCCTCGATGTAGTCGGTGAGGTGCTGCGGGAGCTCCTGCGTCTTGTACCGGTTGACCAGGTCGACGACGTGGTTGCTCACGAGCGCCGGGAACCACCGGACCTGGTCGCGGGCCTTGGCCAGATCGCCGACGTAGCAGGGGGCCGCGACCTGGATGCGGATGTCGTCGAAGCTCCGGCCGGCCTGTTCGGCCCCCTCGCGCACGTACTGCAACGACCACTCCAGGATGTACGGGTCGGCGAGCTGCATGATCAGGCCGTCCGCCGTCCGCCCGCACGCCCGGAGCGCCTTGGGGCCGTAGGCCGCGAACCAGATCGGCAGCGCGTGGCCCTCCGACCACTTCAGATGCAGCGGCGTGCCGTCGTAGTCGACCTCCCGCCCCTCGGCGAGCTCCTTGATCAGCTTGGCGTCGGCCTCCATGTGCTCGACGGTCACGGGCGTCTTGCCGATCACCCGGCGTGCCGAGTCGCCCCGGCCCATGCCGACGTCCATCCGGCCGCCGGTGACCTCGTTCAGCGTGGCCATCGCCGACGCCGTGACGGTCACGTCGCGCGTGGCCGGGTTGGTGACGCAGGGGCCCAGGCGGAGCTTCGACGTCCCGGCGCCGATCAGCGCGAACGTCACGTAGAACTCCTGCCAGAGCACGTGCGAGTCCCACGCCCACACGTAGTCGAACCCGACCTCTTCAGCCCGTTTCGCCCACCCGACGGTCCGCGACACGGGCGGGTCGAGCATGAACGTAAGTCCGAACTCCATCAGCACCCCCCACGTCGGGCGCCATTCGCCGGAAAGGCCGATGCTACACCCCGCCGGTGGGGCACCACCCCGGGCCCACCGACCCGGCGCTCGCCAGGACTGCCTGCGTCTCGCCCACCCGCCTCGACGCGGGAAGCGTGGACAATGCCGCATGCGTTTCTCGCGCATGGTGGCGCTCGTCCTGCTCCTCGCGACGGCGGCGGCGTGCGGATCCACGAGCGGCGCAGCGCAACCCCGAGCGACCCGTCCGCGCTCGCCCGGCCCGAGCGCCGCGCCCGCCCACGAACCGTCGCTCGCGTTCACCCGGCTCTCCGGCGCGTACTGGTCGATCGACACGGTCACGGCCGACGGCCGGGACGTCCGGCACCTGGTCGCCATCGCCCGGGCGGACGCGAAGCTGTTCGGCGGCGCCCTGGACTCGGTCGGCCAGGCGGACTGGTCGCCGGACCGTTCGGAGCTGGCGTTCACCTGCGTCACGACCAGGTCGTCCATCTGCGTCTCGACCCCCGAAGGCAGCCATGCCGTCGTGCTCCGGCTCCCGGCCGGCCTGGTCGCGGCGGTCCACCCGCACTGGTCCCCCGACGGCACGCGCATCGCGTTCGCGGGCGTGACATCGACCACGCCGCTCCATTCCCAGATCGAGGTGATGAACGCCGACGGCAGCGACGTGCACCGCATCACGAATCTCGCGGCCGGGGCGACCGATCCGACCTGGTCGCCCGACGGGAAACACATCGCGTTCCAGTCCCTCGACGGCGACATCTGGGTGATGAACGCCGACGGCACCGCGGCGCGGGCGCTCCGGCACACGACCGCCGAGGAGCTCGAGCCGGCCTGGTCCCCCGACGGGACGCGGATCGCGTTCAGCGCGGTGGTCGGGCAGTCCGGGGCGACCACCGCCCCCACTGGGCTCAACGGGTCGAGCATCTACGTGATGCACGATGACGGCAGGTTCCCGACCCAGCTCACCGCCCCGGGCGTGGCCGTGTGGCCGGCGTGGTCGCCCGACGGCCGGGAGATCGCGTTCACGTGCAACTCGCTGACCAAGAGCGACCTCTGCGTCGTGAACGCCGACGGCTCGAACGAGCGCACGCTGCTCGGCGGGCCCCACCTGGACATGCAGCCGGCCTGGTAGACGCGGGGGCTCAGAGCGAGCGGATCACCCGGCAGGGGTTGCCGGCGGCGACCACGCCCGGCGGGACGTCCCGGGTGACGACGCTCCCCGCGCCGATCACGGCGTCCTCGCCGATCGTGACGCCGGGACACACGATCACGGCGCCGCCCAGCCAGACGTTGGATTCGACGGAGATCGGGGCGGCGCGCTCGGCGCCGGTGCGACGGAGCTCCGGCTCGACCGGGTGGGTCGCGGCGAGGAGCTGGACCCCCGGGCCGACCTGGCACCGTTCCCCGATGGTGATGGGCGCCACATCGAGCGCCACCATCCCGAAGTTCACGAACGTGTTCGCGCCGATCGACAGGTTCCATCCGTAGTCGCAGTACATCGGCGGCTGGACGAACGTCCGCTCCCCCACCGAAGCGCACAGCTCCCGCAGCACGGCATCGCGTTCGTCCTCGTCGTCGGAATCGTTGAACCGGCGAAGCAGCGCGCGGCACCGGCGGCGCGACTCGGTCAGCTCCGGATCGGAGGCGTCGTACAGCTCGCCCCGGACCATCCGGGCACGCTGGGAGTCCTCCGTCACGACGCGGTCAGGAGTACAGCTGCTCGATCTCGTCGCCGTACTTCTCGTCGATCACCCGGCGCTTCAGCTTCAGCGTAGGAGTGAGCTCCTCGCTGTCGACGGTCCACTCGGTCGGCAGGATCGTCCACCGCTTGATGGCCTCGGTCTGCGACAGGCGCTGGTTGGTGTCGTCGACCGCGCGCCGGATCTCCGCCCGGACGCGGTCGTCCTCCGCGAACGACGCCAGATCCGTGAACGGCAGGCCGTTGTCCCTCGCCCACTGCTGCGCGGCCTCCGCGTCGAGCACGATCAGCGCGGACATGTACCTGCGCCCGTCGCCGATCGCCGCGGCCTGTCCGATCAGCGGGTGGCTCTTCAGGAGGGCCTCGATGTTCGACGGGGAGATGTTCTTCCCGCCGCTCGTGACGATGAGCTCCTTCTTCCGGTCGACGACGAACAGGAACCCCTCGGCGTCGAGCCGCCCGATGTCCCCGGTGTGCAGCCAGCCGTCGTCGTCGACCGTGTCGGCCGTCTTCTCGGGCTCCTTGTAGTAGCCGGAGGTCACGTTGTCGCCTCGGATCAGCACCTCGCCGTCCTCGGCGAGCGCGATCTCGACGCCGGGGAGCCGCGGACCGACCGAACCCGCCTTCCGCCGGCCCGGGAGGTTCAGCGTGGCCGGCGCCGACGACTCCGTCATGCCGTAGCCCTCGTACAGCGGCAGCCCGATCCCGGCGAAGAAGTCGTGGGTGTCGGGCGCCATCGGCGCCGCCCCCGTCACGGTGAACATGCACCTGTCGAGACCGATCATGTTCCTGATCTTCGAGAACACCAACCTGTCGAACGCCGCCCGCTTCGCCTTCAGCCCGAACGGCACCGATCCGCGCTCCCGCTCCAGACGGGCGGCCTCCTGGCCGGCCTTCACGGCGCCAAGGGCGATCTTCCGGCGGCGTTCGTTGGGCTCCTCGTTGATGCCGGCCAGGATTCCGGCCTGGAGCTTCTCGAACAGGCGCGGGACCCCGGCGAACGCCTGCGGCCGGACGTCCGGGACGTACTCGAACACCTTCAGGACCTCGGGGCAGAAGTGGACGTGCGCCGCCTTGTAGAGCGACAGGTAGTGCGTGGCGAGCCGTTCCAGCGCGTGGGCCAGCGGCAGGTAGGACACCCCGCGGAGCCCGGCCGGGTACGCGCCCGTCCGGTCGATCGAGGCGGCGGTCCAGATGACGTTGCGGTGGGTGAGGACCACGCCCTTGGGCGGGCCGGTCGTGCCGCTCGTGTAGATGAGCGTGGCGACGTCCTCGGGCGAGGTCCGCTTCCACGCCGCCTCGAACACGTCGCGGCCGTCCGGCGCCTCGAGCGCCTCCCGGCCGGTCTCGAGCAGCGAATCCCAGGACGACACCCACTCGTAGTCGGCGAAGTCGGCGGCGTCGTCGATCATCACCACGTGCTCGAGCGCGGGAAGCTCGGAGCGCACCTTCTCCCACCGCTCCATGAACGGCCGGCACTCCACGACGGCGACCCTGGCCGCGCAGTGGCCGGCGACGTACTGGATCTGTTCGGGGGCCAGCGTGTTGTAGAGGGAAACCGCCGTCGCCCCCAGGTGCACCGCCGCCAGGTCGGCAATCAGGTGCTCGGGCATGTTCCGGGCCATGATCGCCACGTGGTCGCCGGGCTCCACCCCGAGCCGCCGGAGGCCCATTGCGGCCTCGGCGACACGCTCCCGGTACTCCTTCCACGTCATGCGCTGCCAGATCCCCTGGTCGTCCTTCCAGGACAGCGCCGGCTCGTTCCAGTACAGGTCGGCGTTCCTGGCCAGGATCGATCCGAGCGTCAGGGACTCGACGTCGGCATCGATGGCGGTTCGCTCGGCCTTCACGGCCGGATCTGGCGTGACGCTGGGCATTCGGGCCTCCCGGTCGGGTGGTGACGTGCCGCGAAGCGTACAAGCCGGGCAGGCCAGTCGCTCGGGAGGCGGTCAGACGCTCGGGGGACGCACCCCGGCGTCGGAACCAGGCCGGAGCCGCCCGGACTCCACCGCAGCGGCGTCGTGTTCGGCCCGTTCGGCGAGGGCCGTCGTGTGGATGCCGCGGTGGCCGTCCGGGTAGGCGACGATGCGGCCCGCCCCGCGCCGCAGGAGGGTCGTCGCGCCGTGGGCGTTCCCGCGCAGCAGGTGGGTCCAGCCGGCTCCGAGCTGCGAGAGGCCCTTGAAGAACTCCGCCTCGTCGGTGTCGCGGGCCTGCTTCCACGCGGTCTCCCACGCCTCGTGGGCGCCGAAGTAGTTGCCGGACTCGAGCATCTCGACGCCGAGGCGATGGTTCTCCTCGATCGGGTTCGCGTCGAAGTCGGGAAGGTGCAGCCGGTTCTCCGCCTCCCACGGCTGGGGCCGGCCGAGCTCGTCGCGCGGCCGCCGGGGCTTCAGCCGCTCGGGCTGGGGGCGGCCGGTCTTGCCGGTGGCTTCCTCCCGCATCGCCGTTCATCGTACGGGCGGCGGGCGGCCCCTCGCCGCACACGGCCGGCGCAAAGCGAAGGACCGGTCCGAAGACCGGCCCTTCTATCAGGTCTTCGTGCTCTGCGAACCTTGCGGCCCACCGATCACTCCGTCCTGACATCGCGGACTGTAGTGGGTGCCGGTGCGCCGTGTAAAGCCCAGACCGGGTTCTTGTCACTCTTTCTCGCGTCCGCCGAGATCGTTGCGGCGCAAGGGTTTCGGAGGACACAGCGAAGGGCCGGTCCGAAGACCGGCCCCTCAATCAGGTCTTCGTGCTCTGCGAACCTTTCGGCCCGCCGATCACTCAGTCCTGACGTCGCGGACTGTAGTGGGTCCCCCGTCGGCGTGTAAAGCCCGAGGGGCGGTTTTGGCGCACTTTTCGAATCGGAGCGGGTCGCGCCGCACGCCGGTTGCGGCTTCGCAGGGCCGGCGTGGCACACTCCGGCCATGGTCATCGAACGAACACGCGTGACGATCGTCCCCCACACCCACTGGGACCGCGAGTGGTACGAGCCGTTCGAGGGGTTCCTCAGGCGGTTGGTCGAGATGATGGACACCCTCCTCGATCTCCTCGACGACGGGTTCCCCCATTTCCACCTCGACGGGCAGACCGCCCTCATCGACGACTACCTGGACGTCCGGCCGGAGCGCGAGGCGGACGTCCGCCGGCTCGCCGCGGAGGGCCGCATCAGCGTCGGGCCCTGGTTCACGCAGATGGACGAGTTCCTCACCTCGGGCGAGTCGCACATCCGCAACCTCGAACGCGGCCTGGCCCGCAACCGCGACCTCGGCGCGAAGCCGGTGGTCGGCTACCTGCCCGACCAGTTCGGCCACATCGGTCAGATGCCGCAGATCCTCGTGCGCGGCGGCCTCGACCGTGCGGTGGTGTGGCGCGGCGTCCCCCGCGCCGTCGAGCGGACCGCGTTCTGGTGGGAGTCGCCGGACGGCACGCGCGTCCTCACCGAGTACCTGGCGTTCGGCTATTCCATCGGGATGAACCTCCACACGGCGCAGGAGCCCGGATCGCTGGCGACGATGCTCCGCGAGGAGGTCCACAACCTCAGCGGGATGACCGCCCGCCCCGACGCCATGCTCGTGATGGCCGGGAGCGACCACCACGGGCCGGACCGGACGCTGCCCAAGCGGCTGCGCGAGATCGAGCCGCTCGCGCCGGAGCTCGAGACGTCGATCGGCCCGGTCGCGGCGTTCGTCGAGGGGCCGCCCCCGACCGACATCCCCACCTGGCACGGCGAGCTGCGATCGGGGGCGCGGGCGTTCCTGCTCCCCAACGTGTACTCCTCGCGCATCCATCAGAAGCGCGAGCGCGGGCGCGTCGAGGCCCTGGTGGAACGCGTGGCCGAGCCGCTCGCCGCGCTGGTCGACGGGTTCGAGTGGCCCGCGGACAAGCTCGACCGGATCTGGCAGCTGCTGCTGTGGAACGGCGCGCACGACTCCGTGTGCGGGTGCTCCGTGGACGAGGTCGGCCGGGCGGTCGACGCCCGCCACGCAGAGGCCCGCGAGCTGGCGACCGAGATCGCCTCGCGGGCGGTCGCGCTGCTCGGGTCGCAGGTGCGTGAGCCGGGGTTCCTGCGGTGGAACCCCTCGCCGTTCGAACGCGACGGCGTGCCGGGCCTCGGCTGGCGGGTCGAGCCGACGCACCAACGCCGCGGCGACGTCCCGATCTCCGTGGAGCTTCGCCACGGGCGCGTGATCGTCGAGGGGCTCGAGATCGCGCTCTTCGACGAGGCCGACGTCGGCGACCTCTACAACTTCTGCCCGGACGAGGGCGGGTCGCCGATCCCCCCCGAGGACGTGGCGGTCGACGGCCGGCACGTCACGGCCACGTTCGACGGGTGCGTCGTGTCGTTCCGGGCTTCGCGACGGCCGCTCGAGCCGTTCGTGCGCCTGGACGGCTCGATCGAGAACACCGAGGCCAACCACCGGCTGCGCCTGGTCGTGACGCTGCCGACCGAGGTCTCGGGGGCCCTGGCGGGAGCGCCGTTCGAGCTCGTGGAGCGGGGGCTGGTGAGCGAGGGCGGGTTCGAGCCGGACTCGCCGTGCTGGCCGGCCCGGGGGGTCGTGCTGGCCGGCGGCATGGCGGCGCTGCACGAGGGCGTCATGGAGTACGAGGTCGTCCACGGGCGGGCGCTCGCGATCACGCTGCTGCGATGCACGGGCACGATCAGCCGGGGCGGGTTCGAGACCAGGAAGTGGCCGGCCGGTCCGGACATCGCGACGCCGGAGGCGCAGATGATCGGGCGGACGGAGTTCGCGCTGGGGCTGATGGCCGGGGCCTCCCGCGAGGATCTGCTCGACGCGTGGGAACGGTTCGCCCTGCCGCTGGTGGAGGCCCCGGCCGTGGGCGGCGGCGCGCTGGCTCCGAGTGGCTCGCTGCTCGACCTCGCAACCGGCGGCGCGCGGCTCTCGAACGTCCGCCGCGTGGACGGCGCGATCGAGGTCCGGCTGTGGAACCCCTCGGCCGAAGCCGTGGCGGCGTCGGTGGATGGGCGCAACGTGTCGCTCGGGCCGGCCCGCGTCGAGACGGTCCGGCGGTCGTGAACCCCGACGTCGTCGTGGTCGGCGACCTCATGCTCGACGTCGCGGTGGACGCCCCGGCGCTGGCGACCGGCGGAGACGTGCACGGGACGGTCATCGCGCGCCCGGGTGGATCGGGCGCGAACGCGGCGGTATGGGCGGCGCGCGCCGGAGCGCGGGTGCGGTTCCACGGGCGGGTGGGCGACGACGTGACGGGGCGCGTGCTCCGGGACGCCATGACCGAACGCGGCGTGGAGGCCGCGCTCGTGGTCGCCCTGGGCCGGCGCACGGGGTGCCTGCTCGCGACGCGCGTGGCCGGCGAGCGATCGATGGTGGCCGACCGCGGGGCCAACGCGACCGTCTCCCCGGAGGACCTGCCGGCGGCCCTCGAGGCGGGCGCCGTCCTCGTGTCCGGCTACCTGCTGTTCCATCCGACGTCGGAGCCCGCCGGCCTCGCGGCCCTCGACCGCGCACGGGCGGGCGTGGTGGCCGTCGAGGCGTCGTCCTGGCCGCTGGTCGAGGCGTACGGCGCGTCGCGGTTCCTCGAGGCGACCTCGAAGGCGACGCTCCTGCTGGCCAACGAGGACGAGGCCCGTTCGCTGACGCGGCTCGACCCGGAGGCGGCCGCGAAGGAGCTGAGCGACCGGTACGCCGCGGTCTGCGTGAAGCTCGGACCGTCGGGCGTCCTGCACGCCGAGGGCGGGCGGCTGACGCATGCGTCGGCGCCGCCGATCGAGGTTCGCGACACAACCGGGGCCGGCGACGCGTTCGACGGCGCGTTGCTCGCCGCGCTCGCACGGGGGGCTTCGACCGAGGAGGCGCTCGACGCCGGCTGCCGGGCGGGCGCCGAGGCCGCTTCGAGCGACGACGCGTGGCCCCCCGCGGAGGCGCGGCCATGAGCCTGGTCCAGATCGACGACGAGGTCGGGCAGGCGCTCCGCGAGGGCCGGGCGGTGGTGGCGTTGGAGACGAGCGTGCTCTCGCAGGGCCTCCCGCATCCCAGGAACCTCGACGCGGCCCGCGACATGGCCGGGCGGATCCGGTCGGGGGCGGCGGTGCCGGCGTGGATCGCCGTCAAGGACGGCCGGATCCGGGTCGGGTTGACCGAGGAGGAGATCGAGGAGTTCGCCGACCCCCGCTCGAACGTCGCCAAGGTGGCCCGGCGCGACTACCCGGCGGCCGTGGCGGGCGGCGGACTGGGCGCGACGACGGTCTCGGCGACGCTGTGGGCCTCGCATCGGGCCGGCATCGACGTCATGGCGACGGGAGGGATCGGCGGCGTGCACCCGGGCTCGGGCGACGTCAGCGCCGACCTGCTGGAGATGGCGCGGGTGCCCGGCTTCGTCGTGTGCAGCGGGCCGAAGTCGATCGTGGACCCGGCGGCGACGCTGGAACGGCTGGAGGAGCTCGGCATCCTCGTGGCGGGGTACGGAGTGGACCGCCTGCCCTTCTTCCTCTCCACCACGTCGGGGCTGGAGCTGGAGCATCGTGCCGACACTCCCGCGGATGCAGCGGCGCTCGCTCGTGCGCGCCGGGATCTCGGCGTCGAGACGGCCGTGCTGCTCTGCAATCCGATCCCCGCCGACCGGGCGATGGACGCCGCGGCCGTCGCCCAGGCGGTCGCGGCATGCGAGGCCGAGGCCGAACGTCGCGGCGTGCGCGGCAAGGACGTGACGCCGTTCCTCCTCTCGTGCCTGGCCGAGCGAACCGGAGGGGCGTCGCTCGAGGCCAACCTCTCACTGCTCTCGGCGAACGCCGCACTGGCCGCGGAGGTGGCCCGCGCGCTCGCGGTTTGATCGCGCGAGCACCGCAACGGAACGCGTTCGGACGCGTTCATGGTCCGGCGTGAACGACCAGGCCGAGCTGGCGGCGGTGCCGCGAGTGCCACCCGACGAGGAACCGACCTTCCAGACGTTCTTCACGACGCACTACGAGCGGCTGGCGCGGGCGCTGTTCCTGCTCTGCGGCGACGCGGGCGAGGCCGAGGACCTGGCCCAGGAGGCGATGGTGCGGGTGTACGAACGATGGTCGCGGGTGTCGGAGATGTCTTCGCCGGAGGGCTACCTGTACCGAACCGCGTTGAACCTGCACCGCAGCCGACTGCGCAAGGTTGTGACGCGACGCAAGCAGCGTGGAGACCAGCCGTCGGCGTCGGCCGATCCGGCCGACGCCGCCGTCGCGGGCGACGAGGTGGCGAGGGCGCTCGCCGCGCTGCCGCGCGGCCAGCGCGAGGCCGTGGTCCTGGTCTCGTGGCTCGGTCTCTCCCATGAGGAAGCCGGCCGCGTGCTGCAGATCGAGCCGGTCAGCGTCCGTTCACGCCTGTCCCGCGCCCGGGCCGCCATGCGCCAGACCCTGAACGACGACGACGGAGACTCCGATGCCTGACCTCCAGGACCTCCTCGAACGCCGAGCCGCCCAGCTTCGCCCGGCGCCGATCCCGGACGCGTTCGACCGGGCGATGGGCCGAGCCGTGCGTCGCCAGCGCAACCGCCGGATCGGTGCCGCGCTGCTGGCCTTCGCGGTGTTCGCTG
>DATBHM010000260.1:0-3041 GCA_036557505.1 Actinomycetota bacterium
CGAAGGTCGCGCTGGTGCCCTCGCACTTCGTTCCGGCCAAGGACATCGCGAGCGCGAAGCTCGGCATGACCATGCGGGAGTTCGCCCGGCAGCAGGGCATCGAACACTTCTTCGAGCTCGGCCGCGGCGGGATCGAGCACATCCTGCTCCCCGAGCAGGCGCTCGCCCTGCCGGGGCAGGTGATCATCGGCGCCGACTCGCACTCCTGCACGTACGGGGCGCTCGGCGCGTTCAGCACCGGGGTGGGGTCCACGGACCTGGCGGCCGTCCTGGCCACCGGCCGCATCTGGCTCCGGGTGCCGGAGAGCGTGCGGTTCGTCTACGAGGGCGTTCCCGGGCCGTGGGTGGTCGGGAAGGACCTCATCCTGTCCGTGATCGCGCTGGTCGGTGACGACGGGTGCTCCTACCAGGCCATGGAACACACCGGGCCGGCGCTGCAGCACCTGTCGATGGACTCCCGGTTCACGTTGACGAACATGGCCATCGAGGCCGGCGCGAAGTCGGGGATCGTCGCCCCGGACGACGTGACGCTCGCATACGTCCGGGAGCGCCAGCGGGTGACCGGCCGGGTGCGGGAGTTCGACGTCCTGCAGAGCGACGCCGACGCGGCCTACGAGGCCACCCACACCGTCGACGTCGGCGTGCTCGAGCCGCAGGTCTCGCTCCCCTCCCTCCCGTCGAGGGCCGAGCCCGTGACCGCGGCCGAACGCGTGGCCGTCGATCAGGTGTTCATCGGGTCGTGCACGAACGCCAAGCTCGAGGACCTCCGAATGGCCGCCCACATCCTGCGCGGCCGCCGGGCCGATCCGCGTGTCCGGCTCATGGTCATCCCCGCCACGCAGGAGATCTGGCTGCAGGCCAACCGCGAGGGCCTGCTCGAGGTGTTCGGCGCGGCGGGGGGCACCGTGTCCACGCCGACGTGCGGCGCCTGCCTCGGCGGTCACATGGGCGTCCTCGGGCCCGGCGAGGTCTGCGTGTCGACCTCCAACCGCAACTACGTCGGTCGCATGGGGCACAAGGACGCGCGCGTGTACCTGGCCAACCCGGCGGTGGCCGCGGCGACCGCGGTGATGGGCCGCCTCGCCCACCCCGACGAGCTCGGCGTGGAGCCCCCCGACGGCGAATACGTCACCGGTGTCGGCGCGTCGTACGGCGCGGCCCCGGGAGTGGCGTCGTGAACACGTCGTTCGAGGGCCGGGCGTTCGTCTACGGCGACAACGTCGACACCGACGTGATCATCCCGGCGCGGTACCTGACGACGATCGATCCGGACGAGCTCTGCCGGCACTGCATGGAGGACCTCGACCCGACCTTCGTCGAGACGGTGCGGCCGGGCGACCTCGTGGTCGGCGGGAGGAACTTCGGCAGCGGCTCCAGCAGGGAGCACGCGCCGATCGCCATCCAGGCGAGCGGCATCGCCTGCGTCGTGGCGGAGTCGTTCGCCCGGATCTTCTTCCGGAACTCCGTGAACGTCGGGCTGCCCATCGTGGAGTGCCCGGGCGTGACCGGGGGCGCCGAGTCGGGCGACACGTTCCGCGTGGACCTCGACTCGGGCGTCGTCGAGAACGTCACCCGGGAGCGGACGTTCCAGGGAACGCCGCTGCCGCCGTTCATGCGGGACATCCTCGACGCCGGCGGACTGATGCCGTGGGTCGCCCGGTCGCTGCACGCCCAGCGGGGCGCCGTGCACGCCGGCGTCGGGCCGGCCCCAGACGAGCCGCCCCAGGCCGACTGGCGCCTGGACTGACGGGAACGGGATCGGCGAGATGACCACGTACCGGATCGGCGTGATCCCCGGCGACGGCACCGGGCCCGAGGTCGTGCGCGAGGGCCGTAAGGTCCTCGACGCCGTGGCCGCGGGCTTCGGCGTGGAGGCGGTCGAGTACGACCTCGGCGGCGAACGGTGGCTGCGGACGGGCGAGACGCTGCCCGACTCGGCGCTGGAGGAGTTCCGGGGGCTCGATGCGCTGTACCTCGGCGCGGTGGGCCACCCGAGGGTGCCGCCGGGCGTGCTGGAACGCGACCTCCTGCTGCGGATCCGGTTCGAGCTGGACCAGTACGTGAACCTCCGCCCGACCCGGCCCTACCCGGGCGTCGCGCTGCCGCTCGAGTCGGTCGATCCCTCGGAGATCGACATGGTGTTCGTACGTGAGAACTCCGAGGGGCTGTACGCGGGCGCCGGCGGGTTCCACCGGCGGGGGACGCCGGAGGAGGTCGCGGTCCAGGAGAGTCTCAACACCCGTCGCGGCGTGGACCGGTGCCTCCGGTACGCCTTCGAGCTCGCGCGGGGCCCGGGGCGGCGGCGGCACGTCACGCTCGTCCACAAGACGAACGTCCTCAACTACGCCGGCGACCTGTGGTCACGGGCCTTCGCGGAGACGGCGTCCGCGTACGACGACGTCGGGACCGCGTACTGCCACGTCGACGCCGCGTGCATCTACCTGGTCGAGGACCCGGGCCGGTTCGACGTGATCGTCACCGACAACATGTTCGGCGACATCCTCACGGACCTCGCGGCGACCATCCAGGGCGGGATGGGCGTGGCCGCCGGCGGCAACCTCAACCCCGACGCCCGCGGCGTGTCGATGTTCGAACCGATCGGCGGCACCGCGCCCGACCACACCGGACGGGGGACGATCAATCCCATCGCGGCCATCGCGGCCGCCGGGATGATGCTCGACGCGCTCGGGGAGCCGAGCGCGGCCGCGCGGGTCGACGCGGGCATCCGGTCCGTGGCGCCGAAGCTGCGGTCGATGCGCGCCGCGGCGATGGGGTTCACCACGTCCGAGGTGGGGGACATGATCGCGGAGGCGGCGGCCAATGCGTGACGCCGTGTGGGTGCCCCAGGTCGAGCTGTACGACACGACCCTCCGCGACGGCGCACAGCGGGCCGGCCTCCAGTTCTCGGTCGAGGACAAGCTGAAGGTGCTGCACGCGCTGGACTCGCTGGGCGTGCCGTTCGTGGAGGGCGGCTGGCCGGGCGCCAACCCCCGCGACACCGAGTTCTTCCGGCTGGCCGCCGAGACGAAGCTCGAACGGAC
>DATBHM010000261.1:0-8087 GCA_036557505.1 Actinomycetota bacterium
GCCGTTCGAGAGGAGAACGACCATGGCGAACATCGGTGACATCACGGACTCGGACTTCGAGCAGAAGGTGCTGCAGTCGGACAAGCCCGTCCTGATCGACTTCTGGGCGGACTGGTGCGTGCCCTGCCACATGGTCTCCCCGGTGGTCGAGGAGATCTCGCGTGACCACGCCGAACAGCTCACCGTCGCCAAGCTGAACATCGACGACAACCCGGAGACGGCGCGCCGATACGGCGTGCTCTCCATCCCCACGCTGATCGTGTTCAAGGACGGGCAGGAGAAGGCCCGCGTCGTGGGCGCCCGCGGCAAGGACGCGATCCTGCGCGAGATCGAGCCGCACTTCGCGGCCTGATCGCACCCGCATTCCGATCCGCTCGGCCCGGCGAGCGTACGACCGTTGCGCCGGGCTCGGGCGCGTCCCCATACTGTGGATTCGATGAGGACCATCCGGAGCGGCGACCGGGGGGATGACGTCCGCGACGTCCAGCAGCGCCTGGTGGCGCTCGGCGTCCACCTCGACCCCGCGGAGATCGAAGGCGGGTTCGGCCACGAGACGGAGTCCGCGGTTCGGGCATTCCAGCAACGCCGCGGGCTGCTCGTCGACGGCCGCGTCGGCTCCGAGACCTGGAACGAGCTCGTCGAGGCCGGCTACCGCCTGGGTGACCGGGTGCTGTACCTGCGGATGCCCATGCTGCGCGGAGACGACGTCCGGTCCCTCCAGCGCCGACTGAACTCGCTGGGGTTCGACGCCGGGCGGGAGGACGGCATCTTCGGCGAGCGATGCGATCGTGCCGTGCGGGAGTTCCAGCGGAACATCGCCATGCGCCAGGACGGCATCGTGGGTCCCGAGACCCTGCACGAGCTCGAGCGCGTCCGACCGGCCACCGTCGACGCGAGGTCGGGGGCCGTGCTCCGCGAGACGGAGGCCCTCCGCAGGATGAAGGCGACGCTGGAGGGCGCGCGGATCGCGATCGACCCGGGCCATGGACCGGACGAGCCGGGCGCCGCGGGGGCGGAGGGGCTCCTCGCCGAGGCCGACGCCGCCTGGGACCTCTCGGTGGCGCTGGCCGCCGAGCTCGACCGCCGGGGCGCCCAGCCCCTGCTCCTCCGCGAGCGCGACGAGGACCCACCGGTGTCCGCGCGCGCGGCCGCGGCGAACGAATGGGGCGCCGAGATCTGCCTGTCGGTGCACCTCAACGCCCACACCGACCCCCGGGCCGAGGGCAGCATGTGCCTGTTCTACGGCAACGAGACGACCTCTTCGCCGAGCGGCCAGCGCCTGGCCGAGGCCATCCAGGAGGAGCTCACGTCGCGCATCGGCCTCACCGACGGACGCACGCATTCCATGTCCATCGCCATCCTGCGCGAGACGCGGATGCCGGCCGTCCAGATCGAGCCGTGCTTCGTCACCAACCCGCGGGAGGAGCGGTTGCTGTCGGAGGAACCCTTCCGCCGCGACGTCGCGATCGCTATCGCGCGCGGCGTCGAGCGGTTCCTCGGCGCACGTCCCGGGGCCCAGGGTTCGCCGGGACTGGACGATCGCGCGTCGAACGGGCAGGCTCGGCTGCCGGCGTAGCCGCCGCCTCAGGCGCGGCGACGCCGCGACAGCAGCAGCAGGATCGCCCCCACGGCCGCGCCGAGCGTCGCGGCCTTCGCGCCCCTGATCAGCTCCGCCCTGCGGTGGTCGTTCGTCATGACGGTGCGGGCGGAAGGAACCCCACCCGTTCGAACGCCAGCTCCTTCGTCCGGGCCGCGATCTCCTGGGCCTTCGCGGAGCCGACCCGGAGCAGCCGCGCGATCTCGCCGGGATCCTCCTTCAGCTCCCGGTACCGCCGCTGGAACGGCTCGAGGTACGCCACGAGCGAGTCGGCCAGATCCGACTTGAACGGCGCATACCCCCCGTCCGCGTACTGGGCCTGGAGGTCCTCGATCGACCGGTCGCTCACCACGGAATAGATCGTCAGGAGGTTCGTGATCGCGGGCTTGTCCTCGGACGCGACGACATCCCGGCCGGAATCCGTCACCGCGCTCCGGATCTTCTTCGCGATGTCCTCCGGCGGGTCGAGGATCGCGATGGTCCCCTGCGGCGACTCGGCCGACTTCGACATCTTCGACCGGGGCAGCTGCAGGTCCATGATCTTCGCCCCCACCGGGGGGATCGTCGCCTGGGGCACGACGAAGGTGTCGCCGAAGCGGCCGTTGAACCGCTGCGCCACGTCGCGCGTGAGCTCGAGGTGCTGCCGCTGGTCCTCCCCCACCGGAACGTGGTCGGTCCGGTACAGCAGGATGT
Source organism: Actinomycetota bacterium (assembly GCA_036557505.1). Lineage (GTDB taxonomy): Bacteria > Actinomycetota > UBA4738 > UBA4738 > JACQTL01 > DATBHM01. The sequence continues at coordinate 2,291 of DATBHM010000261.1, forward strand.
CGGCGGCCATCAGGACCGGATAGGTGAACAGCCCCGCGGTCGACGACGCCGCCTGCCCCTTGGCGGCCTTGTCCTTGAACTGTGTCATCCGGTTGAGCTCGCCGTAGGTCGCCACGCACTGCAGCACCCACGCGAGCTCCGCGTGCTCGTGCACGTGCGACTGCAGGAACAGGGTCGAGCGCTCCGGATCGATCCCCGCGGCAAGCAGGATGGCGGTCAGCTCGATGGTTCGCTCCCGGAGCTCCTTCGGATCCTGCGGGAGCGTGATCGCGTGGAGGTCGACGATCAGGTAGAAGCAGTCGTTCCGATCCTGGTCGGTGACCCAGTGCCGGACGGCCCCGATGTAGTTGCCCAGATGGAAGTCCCCACTGGGCTGGATCCCCGAGAGCACACGCTTGCGCTCGTTCGCCATGGAACTCCGCACCTTACCAGCGGGGTCCGGTTCGGCCGGCGTGGCCGGCGAAAGTTCGGGCGGAACCCTGCCGGGTTTCCGGGGATCGCTTGCTAGCATCGTTGTCCCCCCATGTCCGAGCTCACCAACGACCCCTACGTCGACCTGTACGCCGACCGGATGACCGGCATGACGGCGTCCGAGGTGCGCGCGCTGTTCGCGGTGGCGTCACGGCCGGACGTCGTCTCGCTCGCCGGCGGGATGCCGTTCGTGGCGGCGCTGCCGGGCGGGGACGTCATGGACGTGGTGGACTCCGTCCTCCGGGACCACGGGAGCGCCGCGCTCCAGTACTGCGGCGGGATCGGGCTCCCCGGCGTCCGCGAACGCCTCGTCGCGCTGATGGCGGAGGAGGGCGTGGGGGCCACCGCCGACCGCGTCGTGGTGACGAACGGCGCCCAGCAGGCCCTCGACCTGATCGGGAAGATCTTCGTCGACCCGGGCGACGAGATCGCCGTGGAGGAACCGTCGTACGTCGGCGCGATCAGCGCGTTCTCGGCGTACGAACCCCGGTTCCTGCAGTTCCCGCTGGACGAGGACGGCCTGGTGGTCTCGGCGCTCGAGGATGCGCTCGCGGCCGGCGCGCGCCCGAAGTTCGTGTACACGATCCCCAACTTCTCCAACCCGGCGGGCGTCACCATGTCGCTCGCCCGGCGGGAGCGGCTGGTCGAGGTGTGCCGGCGGTTCGGCGTTCCGATCGTGGAGGACAACCCGTACGGGATGCTCCGCTTCGAGGGGCAGCCCGTCCCCAGCCTTCGTTCGCTCGACCCGGGGAACGTGATCTACCTCGGAACGCTGTCGAAGGTGTTCGCGCCGGGGATCCGGGTCGGCTGGGCGCTGGCCGAACACGGAACCCTCGACCGGCTCGTGCTCGCGAAGGAGGCGGCCGACCTCTGCTCGAGCGCGTTCACCCAGCTCGTCGCCGAGCGCTACCTCGACGGCGACCGGTGGCGGACGAACCTCCGGACGCTCGTCGACGTGTACCGCTCTCGGCGGGACGCGATGCTCGACGCGCTCCGCTCCGAGTTCCCGGCCGACGCGCACTGGACGGTGCCGCACGGCGGCTTCTACGTGTGGGCCACCACGCCGGGCGTCGACACACCGACGCTCCTCCCCGAGGCGGTCGAGCGCAAGGTCGCCTACGTTCCCGGCACGGCCTTCTACCCGGACGGACGGGGACGGGACCGGATGCGACTCTCGTTCTGCTATCCGCCCGAGGAGTCGATCCGCGAGGGCATTCGCCGCCTCGGGCACCTGCTCGCGGATCACGCCAACCTCCGCCCGGCCGCCACCGCCTGACCGACCGTTCCGGAAAAGCCCCAGCTTGGCTCCGGCGCGGCACCGCTCCGCTTAGTCTGGCCTGGACTAGTTGTGCTCAGTTGGCCCGCCCGCGTTGAAGCGCGGCTCGCCCCGTTTTCTAATCTGGCCTGGACTAGTGAATACGCCCTCCGGCCAAGATTGTTTCGCGTGAAACATCGCTCCTTCCCCCGGACAGCGCACGCCCCGGCGTCAGCTGGCAACCAGTCGGGACCACGCCGAACACAGGGACCGCCCGCGTCTGGTTTACGAGAATCGGTGTGCTTTCAGGGCCGGCGGTCGAGCGGCGCGGATACCTGATTCGCTACTCGTTTCGCCCCCTCCCCCGTTGCCGAAGGCCGCTCCCCAAGGTCACCCCCCACAATCGCCGGAGGCCGACCTGGAATGGCGAGACGGACGAGCGAGGTCCGCCTCAAGGTCACGGGACGCTGCGCCAGCCTCGAGTCGGCCCGTGGAGATGGTGGCGACCGTGTTGGAGGACGGCTCCCGGGTGCAGACACCTCGACTGGCAGTCGAGGGTCAGGTCGACTCGATGTGGACCTTGCCCGTTCCCACGATCTCCTCGACGATGCGCTCGAGATCGTCCGTGGAGGAGAACTCCACGATGATCTTGCCCCGGCGCTTCCCCATCTTGATGTGCACCCGGGTCTGGAGCTGTTCGGACAGGATCTCGATCGCCTCGCCGAACTGCCCGTCCTCCACCGGCGCGCTTTTCGCAGCCGGTAGGGCCGACGGGACCCGCTCCGGGACCTCGCTGTACGTGCGCACGAGCTCCTCGACCTCGCGAACCGAGAGCTCCTCGGCCGCGGCGCGGAGGCCCAGGGACACCTTGGCGTCGTCGTCCTCGAGCCCGAGCAGGGCCCGGCCGTGCCCCGCCGTGAGTCGACCCTCGCCGAGAAGGTGCTGGACGTCCGGGGGGAGCTGGAGCAGCCGGATCGTGTTCGCGATGTGTGGCCGCGAGACGCCGAGGCGCTCGGAGAGCGTCTCCTGGGTCACCCCAAGGTCCTCGAGGAGCTCCGCGAACGCCTCCGCCAGCTCGATCGGACCGAGATCGGAGCGGTGGATGTTCTCGATCAGGGCATCGCGCAGCGAATCCGTGTCGTCCGCGTCCCTGATGACCGCAGGGATGGTGGCCAGCCCCGCGAGCCTCGCCGCGCGCAGCCTGCGCTCCCCCGCCACGAGCTCGTAGCCGGTCTCCATCCGCCGGACGACGACCGGCTGCAGCACGCCGACCTCCTGGATCGAACGCGCGAGCGCCTCGAGCGACTCCTCGTCGAAGTTCGTGCGTGGCTGGCGCGGGTTCCGCTCGATCGCGCCGACCGGGATCTCGAGGAGGCCGGCCTCCTCTGCGGCGCCGGGAATCAGCGCCGACAGCCCACGTCCAAGTCCGCCTCTTCTCACTCTTCGCCTCCTCGTCGGAACAGTCGGAACTTCCTCCGCGGCACCTCGTGGGCGCCGCTCGAACCCTCGACCTGCGGTGCAGGCGCTCCGTGAGTCGAGACCGAGGCCTCGTCGGCGGGCACCGACGGCTCCGGTTCGGGCGTCGCACCCGCCGGCACCTCACCCGGTCGATCCTCGTCCGCTCGATCCGCGACGGCCTCGCGGGTCTCCGTCACGATGGGCGGCGCCTCGTCGGGAGCGACCGTCGGCTCGTGCGGAGGCTCTTTCACGGTCGACGCAGCGTCGGTCGCGGACTGGGCCTCCGGCGGTTCCGGCGGGGGTTCCTCGGCCGCCTCCACCACGTTCGCGGAGGCTGGTTCCGGAGGGGTGGGCGGAGGCTCCTCCTCGACGCCGGGCCGTTCGTCTTCGGCCGGATCCGCCACGGGTTCGCCCTGCTGTTCCTGCGGAATCGACATCCCGGTCGGCTCGGGTTCCGCCTCGTCGGGATCGGCCGCCACGGGTACCGGCTCCCGGACGATGGGCGGGACCTTCACCTCGGGCCTCCGAGTCGGTTCGGAGGCCCGAGCTCGAGCGGGCGCGGCGGTCGGTGGTCGGCGGGTGGGAACGGAGGGCTTCCTGTTCGCCGTTCCAGACGACGCCTTTCCGGGCGGCGGAGTCTCGGCCGGCGGCTGAGGTCGTTCGGCCGGCTTGATCACGGTGGGCAGGTTGGCGAGGTCGGGGACGCCCTCCTCCTCCGGGCCCCGTTCGGCCAGCTCCTTGGCCAGGGCCCGGTAGGTCTCCGCGCCCTTCGACGTGGGGTCGTACAGCGTGATGGGCTGGCCGTAGCCGGGCGCCTCGGACAGGCGCACCGTCCTCGGGATGACCGTGTCGAAGACCCGGGCCCCGAAGTACCGGCGAACTTCGGCGACGACCTGCTCGGAGAGCTTGGTCCGGGCGTCGAACATCGTCATGACGATGCCGGAGAGTCGGAGCTCGGGATTGACGTTCTGCTGGATGAGGCGGACGTTGCGCAGGAGCTGCCCCAATCCCTCGAGCGCGTAGTACTCGCACTGGATGGGGACCACCAGCTCGTCGGCGGCCGTCAACGCGTTGATCGTGAGGAGGCCGAGCGAGGGCGGGCAGTCGAGGATCACGTAGTCGAACCGGTCGGTTCGAACCGGCTCGAGCGCCTTGGTGAGGCGGGTCTCCCGCGAGAACTGGCTGACCAGCTCGATCTCCGCGCCGGCCAGGTCGATCGTCGAGGGGACGGCGGACAGCCCGTCCACCGGCGTCTGCACGATCGCGTTCTCGATCGGCGCCTGCGCCAGCAGCACCTCGTAGGTGGTGACGTCGCGGGCGACGTGGCGGATCCCCATCCCCGTCGACGCGTTGCCTTGCGGGTCGAGGTCGATGACGAGGACGTGGTTGCCCAGCTCGGCGAGCGCGGCCCCGAGGCTGACGGCCGTCGTGCTCTTGCCGACCCCACCCTTCTGGTTCGCCACCGCGACGACGCGAGCGATCCGGGCGGGGGCATGATCGGCCTCGACCGGACGTTCGGCCTCCGCCGGTGCATCGGCCTCGCTCGAGGCCATGGCCGCGGCCGCGGCGACCGACTCAGTCAGCGCTCGATCGGAGGTGGAGGTGTTTTCCGTGTGCTCCTCCCGGGCCTCGATTCCTGATCGAGTCACGCCGATCGCTCCCTCCTGCTTCCTCGAGGGTCGGCGGCCACGATCGACCTCCACCGAAGCCTCCACTGAACCGGCGATGGATGGACCGCCCGAACCGGGCAGGCCGACATCGGATGGCGCATCTCCAACGGAGAGGCGGTTGCCACCCGACGGCTCGTGGGGCGGGCTGAAGGCGGTCGAGGCGTTGGCCCGACCTGCTCGTGGATCGAGGGTCACTTCGCCGTGATGATAACGAGACTGCCGTCGGTTGCAAGGAGTCCGGACGCGGAACTTGCCGCTCCAACCGGATTCCGTCGCGATCGCAGGATCTCGATGGACGAGGCACCGGGGATATCCTCGGCTCGAGTCTCCTTCGAGCCGGCGAACACCACTGCGATCCCACCCGGTCGCAGCAGGAGGCGGGCCACCCGCCAGGTGGTCTCCAGCGGAGCGAAGGCCCGCGCCGTCGCGGTGGTGAAGCGATTCGGCTCCAGCGACTCGGCCCGGCCGGCGTGCACGTCGACGTTTGCGAGATCGAGCACCTCGACCGCCAGCTCCAGGAGCGCGGCCCGCTTCGCCCTCGGTTCAGCGAGGACGAACCTCGCTTCCGGCATCGCGATGGCCAGCGGGATGCCGGGCAGTCCGGCGCCCGAACCGACGTCCACGACCTCGACTCCGCCTCGTTCGGCGATGACCGGGGCGGGGCGCAAACTGTCGACCACGTGCCGGGGGACGATCCGGCCGGCGTCACCCCGACCAACCATACCCAGGGGAACGGCCCGCTCCAGCAGCAGCTCGGAGAAGCGCTCCAGCCTGGCGACGACCGGAGCGGGGAGCTCGAGGCCGATCCGCTCGAGTCCCAGGGCGAGGGAGGCCGCGTCGGCTTCGGTCACGAGCCGATTGTTTCACGTGAAACAGAGGGGACGGGTGCGGTTCACCCGAAACCAGGGGCTGTGTTTCACGTGAAACAGCGCTTCGGAGGGCC
>DATBHM010000262.1:0-12646 GCA_036557505.1 Actinomycetota bacterium
GATTGCACCGCAGGAGGTGACGCATCATGGGAGGCGCCGCCAGACGCAGCCGCAAGAAGGTCCTGGCCATGGTCAAGCTGCAGATCCGGGCCGGCCAGGCGACCCCCGCCCCGCCCGTGGGCACGGCCCTCGGCCAGCACGGGGTCAACATCATGGACTTCTGCCGGCAGTACAACGAGCAGACCCAGCAGTACGCCGGCCAGGTCATCCCGGTCGACATGACGATCTACGAGGACCGGACGTTCTCGTTCGTCACGAAGCAGCCGCCGGCCGCCGAGCTGCTGAAGCAGGCCGCCGGCATCGAATCCGGGTCCGGCGAGCCCAACCGCAAGAAGGTCGGGCGGGTGTCCCAGGACGCGCTGCGTCAGATCGCCGAGCGCAAGATGGTCGACCTCAACGCCAACGACGTCGAGGCGGCCATGAAGATCCTTGCCGGGACGGCGCGGTCGATGGGCCTGGAGGTGGGAACGTGAAGCGGGGCAAGCGGTACAGCAACGCCTCGGCGACGTTCGACCGGGACAAGCACTACCTGCCGGGCGAGGCGCTCGCGCTCCTCAAGCAGTTCCCCGCGGCGAAGTTCGACGAGACGGTCGAGGTGGCGTTCAACCTCGGGGTCGACCCGCGCAAGGCCGACCAGATCGTTCGGGGAACGGTGTCGCTGCCCCACGGGACCGGCAAGTCGGTCCGCGTGGGCGTGTTCGCCGTGGGCGACAAGGCCCGGGAGGCGACCGAGGCGGGCGCCGACGTCGTCGGCGGAGAGGACCTCGTCGACGAGGTCATGAAGGGGAACATGGACTTCGACGTCGCCGTCGCCTCCCCGGACATGATGCCGGCGGTCGGCAAGGCCGGTCGCGTGCTCGGACCCCGGGGCCTCATGCCGAACCCCAAGGCCGGCACCGTGACGAACGACATCGGCAAGGCCGTCAGGGACATCAAAGCGGGCAAGCTCGAGTACCGCACCGACCGGCAGGGGAACCTCCACCTCGTCATCGGCAAGCGGTCGTTCGACGAGGCGGCCCTGCGCGACAACTACCTCGCGGTCGTCGAGGAGGTTCTGCGGGCCAAGCCGGCCGCGGCCAAGGGCAAATACATCAAGTCGCTGACGCTCTCCACCACGATGGGTCCGGGGCTCAGGATCGACCCCGGGCACCTGCGGGAGATGGAGTCGGTCGGCGGGGGCCCCACCGAGTCCTGACGGCCCGCGTCGCCGCCGGCGACGCGGGGTGGTCTACGACCCCGATCGGGATGGCCGGTCGGCCGGGTCCGGCTCCTCGGCTTCGGGGATGGCCACGATGTCCTCGGCCCCCGGGGCGCCGGCCTCCTGGCGGCTGATCTTGTAGTAGACGGCCTGTCTCGTCATCCCGAGGGCCCGCGCGCAGTCGTGGACGCTGATGCCCTGGCCGCGGGCGGCCTTCAGCGCGTCACGCTCCACCTCGAGGAGATGCCGCCGGAGCTCCCGGATCGCCTCGAGCGCCTCCAGTGGGCGATCCGGGTGCTCGGTCAGCTCGAGATATCTTCGAAGCGGGTCATGTTCGACCATCGGCTCGTGGATTCCCATCAGTGCGAGGGTCGACACCAGTCGCGGGGCTGAAACGTGGGATCAGTGACCGTTCTCGGCCGGGCGCCGTCCGGCCGGACCGGCGGCCCAGGACGAGGCGAGCGCCCGTTCACCGTTCTCACCATGCTCGCCGGCCGATCCGTTGTCCTCGTCCGTCTCGTCGTGGACGCCCGATTCCTCGTGTCCCACCTCGGCGCCGATCGCGTCGGTGTCCGGTTCCCCGACCGGGGGGGCCGCCGGGGCTCCGGTGACCTCCACCGGGGGGGCCGGCGCGTCGTAGGCCGAACCGTTCCCGTTGCCCACCACGACCGGATGCGGGACGGACGCCGGCTCGGAGTCGTTCGCCGCGGCCCCGTTGACCACGATCGGCTGCCCGAGCAGCGCATCGGTGTCGACCATGCGGCCGACGATACGGGCCATCGTCCGTTCGGCCTCCTGCAGCGAGCCGACCGTGCGCTGCATCACGCCGGCGGCCTCCAGGATGCTCTGACGAAGCCCGGTGGTGGACTCCTGGACCTGGCCGGCCCACGTCGTCAGCCGTTCCCGATCCGCCTCCACCTCGCTGCGCCTGCGCTCGGAGTCCTCGAGCTGCTGCTCGACGTTGCTCCGCGTGTGCTCGAGGAGCCGGCTCCCGGCCTCCTGCGTCGCGTGCATGACCCGAGCCATCTCCTCGCGAACGGCGAGGAGCAGCTCGTGCGGATCCGTCGTGTCCTGGTCGGGGATCGTCGGGGTGCCGGTGACCTCGGAGAGCTGGGCCTCCAGCGAGGCGGCGCGGGCCTCGAACGCCTTCGCCCGCTCCTCCGCCGCCCGGACCTGCTCGGCGGCAGCGGCCGCCGTGGCGTCGCGATCCGCAAGCAACTGCTGGACGTCTCCTGCCCGAACCCCGAACAATCCGCGTCGAAGTGCCTTCGGCGTGTCTTCCATCACCGTCGCTTTCCGGGACCGCGTGTTCGATTATCCAGATGAGGAGGGTCGACTCAACGACCTTCGGGCATCATTTCGCACGCGACCCGGTGCGAACCGGGGGCCGGCCGCGACACGTGGAGCGAGAACGACCTCGACTGCCCCGGCCACAGGGACACCCGGGCGGTGACCGTGCCGGTGAGCGCTCCGGAGGGGCCGTTCACGACGCACACCACCTGCCCGCGCGATCTCGCCGGGACCGTGTTCGACAGCTGCGCGATGACGGTCAGGTCGCCGTCTCCGGTGCTCGCGAACCCGGCGCCGTCCACGCGGATGGTCGGCGGCGTGTACGTCGCGGCGGGCTGCCACGCGGGCGTTCGCGCTTTCACCACGACCGTCGCCACCTTCGCCGTGGAGCCGAGCGGCATGTCGGTCACCACGGCCAGGGTCGAGGCGCTCGGCGCGGCGGCGATCTGCGCCGTGCTGATGGCCATCGCGTGCTTGCCGCGGTCGCGGGCCTCGAACGTCACCTCGGTGGGCCCGAGCGCGTATGCGCCGTTGGGGTTGGTCACCCTCGTGGCGACGGTCAGCCTGGCTCCGTGCTGCGTGAACTGCGGGGCGTTGATGTACAGCGCGCGAGGCTTGGCGGCCGGCACGATCGTGGGCGGAGCCGTGGGGGTGGCCGGCGGCGCGGTCTGCGTCGGCGGTCCGGTCGGAGCCACCGGCCCCACCCGGCGATCGTCATGCGTCAGGAAGAGCGACTTGGCCACGAGGGCGGCAACGATCACGAGGGCCCCCGCGACGACGGCGGCCGCGCGGGCCCGGCGCCGCCCGTGCCGGCGCTCCGGCTTCGGGGCCTCGTCGGCATCGGGCTCGGACTCGAAGATCCGCGGGGTGGGGGGCTCGTCCGCGACGGGTGCGGTCTCCGCCGGGCCCTCGGGTGCGGCCTTCGGTGGCGGGTAGCTTCCGATATCGGGGACGGGGGGCTCGGTCGCGGGGTCCCTCCGGACCTCCCGGGCCGGGGGCTCGGGCTTGGGGGTCCTTCGGACCGTGTGGACGGCGGCCCGTGGCGCAACCGTGCCGGGCGGCGGGGCCGGGGGGCCCGGTGCCGACGTGCGCCCGGCCCCGGGGGGCACCGGGGCCGGCCTGCGGTCCGGCTGCGCGGGGGCGGGCCATTCCCGCAGCGAGCCCGGGTCCACCTCGATCCACGTGGGCGGACGGGACCGCCCGTTCACCGCGCCGTTGGGAGGCGTGCCCCGCCCCGGGAAGGGGGGCGGTTGGGTCCGGACGTGGGTCGGGTCGCGGGCGAACGCCATCGGCAGCTCGCTCGTCCGGATCAGGACCCGCCTGCCGTCCTTCGACGCCCAGGCCCGCAGCCGGCGCTCCTCGATGGCCCGCACGACGGCCTTCTCGGTCGTGCCCGAGATCAGGGCGGCCTCGAGCGGTGTCACCCACTCCGGGACGGGCATGCCGACGGCGGCGGCCGGACCGGGGACCTCGTTCGAGCGATCCGTTGCGACCCCCATATCCGAACGATCGGGCGTGCGCGGACAAGACTTGAGGACCCGTTCGAACGCCGGGGGTGGGCACCGCGGCGGGGGAGGCCATTCGGCCCCTCGTCGCACCCGTCGCGTCGCCCGGCGGACGGGTGACATCGAGACCGCGGCCCCGGTACCCTTTTCCCGCCGCAGACAGCAGGGGCGCTCGCGCGCGTAATCCCGTTCCGGGTACCTGCCGAGGCACGAGGCTTCGCATGCGTCGCCTCCGCCTGTGCTGTCGGCGGAGGCGTTTTTCGTTCCACGACGAGGAGCAACGCATGCCGAAGACCCAGAAGGTCCAAAAGGTCACCGAGCTCGCGGAGCGCATCCGCGGGTCGGAGGCCCTGTTCATCGCGGACTACCGCGGCCTCACGGTCTCCGAGGTCACCGAGCTTCGGCGGTCGCTCCGCGGTTCCGGGACGAAGTTCACCGTCGCCAAGAACACCCTGCTGAAGCGGGCGGCCGGGGAGGCCGGCGTCGCCGGGCTCGACGAGCTGCTCGCCGGGCCGACGGCCGTCGCGTTCGTCGACGGCGACCCCATCGACGCGGCCAAGGGGCTCGTGGATGCCCTCCGTCGGTTCCGGACGCTCGAGATCCGGGGCGGCTACATGGAGGGCAAGGTCATGTCCTCCGCGGAGGCTCAGGCCCTGGCGACGATCGAGCCGCGAGAGGTGCTCCTGGCCAAGCTGGCCGGCGCGATGAAGGCCGAGATGTCCCGCGCCGCGTACATGTTCCAGGCCCTCCAGTCGAAGTTCCTGTCCGTCCTCGAGGCCTACCGGGAGAAGCTGCCCGCCGAGGCGGGAGAGGAACCCCCGGCCGGCACGACGGCCGAACCCGGCGCCGGAGCGGCAGCGCCGCCGCCCGAAGCCGCAGCCGAGGCCGAGCCGGAACCCGAGGCTCCCGCGGCGACCGACGCCGGGGCCGATGCCGGCACGCCGGAGCCGGCGAGCGAGGACGACGCGGAGCCCCCCGCATCGGCGACCGACGAATCCGACGAAACGTCGGCGGAGGCCACCGGCCCCGCCGAGTCAGAAGGAAAGGAGTAACCAGTGGCGACCAAGCTCTCGTCCGACGACCTCCTCGAGCACTTCAAGGGGATGACCCTGCTCGAGCTGTCGGAGTTCATCAAGAAGTTCGAGGAGACCTTCGAGGTCACCGCGGCCGCACCGATGGCGGGCATGGTCATGGCGCCCGGCGGGGGCGGCGCCGCCGCCGCCGAGGAGGAGGAGGAGAAGACGGAGTTCGACGTCATCCTCCAGGCGGCGGGCGACAAGAAGATCCAGGTCATCAAGGAGGTCCGGGCGCTCACGAGCCTCGGCCTCAAGGAGGCCAAGGACCTCGTCGACAGTGCTCCCAAGCCGGTGCTGGAGCGCGTGCCGAAGGAGCAGGCCGACGCGGCCAAGCAGCAGCTGGAGGCTGCCGGGGCCAGCGTCGACGTCAAGTAACCTCCTCAGCATCCGAACTCGGACGGCCGGGCCGGCGTCGGCCCGGCCGTCCGCGTTCCTCCGGGCCCCGCCCGGGGCGAAAGGGGACAGATGGGCGACGTGACGACGAGGCTCGAGGCGGTGCTCGCGGAGCGCATCCTGGTGCTCGACGGCGCCATGGGCACGGCCCTGCAGGCCCGCGGCCTCGCCGAGGAGGACTTCCGGGGCGAGCGGTTCGCCGCCCACCCCCGCGACCTCCGCGGCAACAACGACCTGCTGAACCTCACGCGCCCCGAGGTGGTCGAGGACGTCCACCGCGCCTACCTCGAGGCCGGCGCCGACATGGTGTCGACCAACACGTTCACCTCCACGCCGGTGTCGCAGGCCGACTACGGGCTCGAGGGCCTCGTCCGGGAGCTCAACCGGGAGGGCGCCCGGATCGCCCGGCGGGCGGCAGAGGCGTTCGGGGACCGGTTCGTCGCCGGCTCGGTCGGCCCGACCAACCAGACGCTCTCGATCTCCCCGCGGGTGAACGATCCCGCGTACCGCGCCGTCACCTTCGAGGGGCTGGTGGAGGGCTACGCCGAGGCGATCCGCGGCCTGGTCGAGGGCGGGGTCGACGTCCTGCTCATCGAGACGATCTTCGACACGTTGAACGCGAAGGCCGCCATCGCCGCGGCCGCCGAGGTGGCCCCGGACGTCCCCCGGTTGATCTCGGTGACGATCACCGACCAGAGCGGACGCACGCTCTCCGGACAGACGCTCGAGGCGTTCTGGATCTCGGTCGAGCACGCGGCGCCGCTCAGCGTCGGCATCAACTGCGCGCTCGGGGCGGCCCAGATGCGTCCGTACCTCGAGGAGCTGGCGCGCATCGCGCCGATCCCCACCTCCTGCTATCCGAACGCCGGCCTGCCCAACGCGTTCGGCGGCTACGACGAGACGCCCGCCACGACCCGCGACCACCTCGGCGAGTTCGCCGACTCCGGCCTCGCGAACATCCTCGGCGGGTGCTGCGGCACGACACCGGACCACATCCGGGCCATCGCCGACCGGGTCGCCGGCCTGCCACCCCGGCGGGTTCCCGAGGAGTCACCCATCGGCCGGCGGCCCCGGTGGAGCGGGCTGGAGCCGTTCGTCGTGGGGGTGGACACCGGCCTCGTGGTGGTGGGGGAGCGGACCAACGTGACCGGCTCGGCGCGGTTCCGGCGCCTCATCGAGGCGGATGACATGCAGGCCGCCTCCGACGTCGCCCTCGACCAGGTCCGGGGCGGGGCGAACCTCCTCGATGTGAACATGGACGCCGACCTGCTGGAGTCCGACCGGGCGATGCCGGCGTTCCTCAATCTGATCGAGTCCGATCCCGAGATCGCCCGGCTGCCGATCATGGTCGACAGCTCGAAGTGGGGGGTCGTCGAGGCCGGCCTGCGGTGCATCCAGGGCAAGGGCGTCGTGAACTCCATCAGCCTGAAGGAGGGGCCGGAGGAGTTCCTCGACCACGCCCGGCGGATCCACCGGTACGGCGCCGCGGTGATCGTGATGGCCTTCGACGAGCGGGGGCAGGCCGACACGACCGAGCGCAAGGTGGAGATCTGCGAGCGGGCGTTCCGCCTCCTCACCGAGGAGGCCGGGTTCGCCCCGCACGACATCGTGTTCGACCCGAACGTCCTGCCGGTCGGCACGGGAATCGAGGAACACGACACGTACGCCAAGGCCACGCTCGACGCGATCGGCGAGATCAAGCGGCGGTGTCCGGGGGCGCTCGTGTCGGGCGGCATCTCGAACCTGTCCTTCTCGTTCCGGGGGAACGAGCCCGTCCGCCAGGCGATGCATGCCGTCTTCCTGTACCACGCCATCCGGGCCGGGCTGGACATGGCGATCGTGAACGCGAGCCAGCTGACGACCTACGAGAGCATCCCCCCGGAGCTCCTCGAGCGGGTCGAGGACGTGATCTTCGCCCGGCGGCCGGACGCGACCGAGCGGCTGGTCGAGTTCGCCGCGACGGTCCAGGGGACCGCCGCGGCCGTCCGGGAGCAGGACCTGACGTGGCGCGAGCGGAGCGTCGAGGGCCGGCTCGAGCACGCGCTCGTGCACGGCATCCTCGACTACATCGAGGACGACACCGAGGAGGCCCGCCGGCGCTACCCGCGGCCCCTCGACGTCGTCGAGGGGCCGCTCATGGACGGGATGCGCGTGGTGGGGGACCTGTTCGGCTCGGGGAAGATGTTCCTGCCGCAGGTCGTGAAGAGCGCGCGGGCCATGAAGAAGGCCGTCGCCTACCTCGAGCCGTACATGGAGCGGGAGAAGGAGGAGCTCCAGGGGCTCGTCACGGCGCTCCACGGCGGGCCCCGGACCGCGGCCGACCCTCACGGGCGCCACGGCCGGATCGTCATGGCCACCGTCAAGGGCGACGTCCACGACATCGGCAAGAACATCGTCGGCGTGGTGCTGGGGTGCAACAACTACGAGGTCATCGACCTCGGCGTGATGGTGCCGGCCGCCACCATCCTCGACACGGCAGAACGCGAGCGGTGCGACGCGGTCGGCCTGTCCGGGCTGATCACGCCGTCGCTCGACGAGATGGTCCAGGTCGCGAAGGAGATGGAGCGCCGGGGCTTCCGGCTCCCGCTCCTGATCGGCGGCGCGACGACCTCCCGGCAGCACACGGCGGTGAAGATCGCGCCCGAGTACGGCGCCGAGGTGGTCCACGTCCTCGACGCCTCCCGGGTGGTCAACGTCATGTCGGACCTCATGGACGGGGAGCGCCGGACCGAGCTCGACCGTTCGAACCGGGCGGAGCAGGAGCGTCTCCGGGAGGAGCACGCCGCCCGGCTGGCCCGCCCCCTGCTCCCGTACGAGGCGGCGCTCGCCAACCGGACGGCCATCGAGTGGCGACAGGAGGACCTGCCCGAGCCGTCGTTCCTCGGCCGTCGCGAGGTGGAGGTCCCGGTGAAGGACCTCCGGGACATGATCGACTGGACGTTCCTGTTCTCGGCCTGGGAGATGAAGGGCCGGTACCCCCAGATCCTCGACGATCCCGTCCGGGGCCCGGCCGCTCGGGAGCTGTTCGAGAACGCGAACGAGCTGCTCGACGAGATCTGCGACGACGATCTGCTGCGCGCAAGGGGTGTGTACGGGTTCTGGCGCGCACACGCCGAGGACGACGACGTCGTGGTGGTCGCCGACGGGGGCGCGGTCCGGTTCCCGATGCTCCGGCAGCAGGGGAGGTACGACGACGATCGGCCGAACCGCTCGCTCGCCGACTTCGTGGCGCCGGCCGCCACCGGGCTCCGCGACCACGTCGGCGCGTTCGCCGTCACGGCAGGGATCGGCGCCGACGAGCTGGCCGGCGGGTACCAGGACGAGGGCGACGACTACCGTTCGATCATGGTGAAGGCGCTGGCCGACCGGTTGGCGGAGGCGTTCGCCGAGCACCTCCACGTGGTCGCCAGGCGCGACTGGGGCTACGACGACCGCGAATGGACGACGGATGAGCTGATCCGGCAGCGGTTCCGGGGGATCCGTCCTGCGTTCGGGTATCCGGCCTGTCCCGACCACCGCGAGAAGGGGCGGCTGTTCGACCTGCTCGACGCACCCGCCGTCGGCATCACGCTCACCGAACAGTTCTCCATGCTCCCAGCGGCATCGGTGAGCGGCCTCTACCTGGCCCACCCGGCGTCCCGGTACTTCGCGATCGGCCGGATCGGCCGGGATCAGCTCGAGCGGTACGCAGCCCGCCGGGGCGACCCGGTCGACGAGGCGGAGCACTGGCTCTCGCCGAACCTCGGCTGAGGGACCGGGGTCAGCCCCCCGCCCCCGGTGCCGCGGTCGCCGAACGGAACCAGTCGACCGTTCGCCGCAGCGCCTCCCCGAGGGGGACCATCGGCTCCCACCCCAGGAGCTCTCGGGCGCGGGAGATGTCCGGTCTGCGCTGGGTCGGGTCGTCCACCGGACGTTCGACGAAGCGGATGTCGGGCTCCACGCCCACCACGTGGCACACGGTCCGGGCGAGCTCGAGGACGGTGACCTCCTCGGGGTTCCCGACGTTCACGGGCTCGGCGACGTCGGAGTCCAGGAGCCGGACGATCCCCTCCACGAGGTCGCCCACGTAGCCGACCGAGCGGGTCTGCGAGCCGTCGCCGTGGACGGTGAGGGGCTCCGCGGCCAGGGCCTGGGCGACGAACGTGGGCACCGCGCGCCCGTCGTCGGGCCGCATGCGCTCGCCGATCGTGTTGAAGATCCGGACGATCCTCGTCGGCACCCCGTGCACCCGGTGGTAGGCCATCGTCATGGCCTCGGCGTACCGCTTGGACTCGTCGTAGACGCCGCGCGGACCGATCGGGTTGACGTTCCCCCAATAGGTCTCGGGCTGGGGGTGGACCAGCGGGTCGCCGTACACCTCGGACGTGGAGGCCAGGAGGAAGCGCGCCCCCTTCGCCTTCGCGAGGCCGAGCGCGTTGTGGGTCCCCAGGGCACCCACCTTGAGCGTCTGGATGGGGAGCTGCAGGTAGTCGATGGGGGAGGCGGGGGACGCGAAGTGCAGGACCGCGTCGACGCGCCCCTCCACGTGGATTCCGTCGCTCACGTTCTGCTCGGACAGCTCGAAGCCCGAGGCGTCGGAAAGGTGCTCGATGTTGCGCAGCCGCCCGGTCAGGAGGTTGTCCACGCAGACGACCGCCGCTCCGTCCGCAAGGAACCGTTCGCACAGGTGGGAGCCGACGAACCCGGCCCCGCCGGTGACCACCACGCGGCGCTGGGCTGATCCCACGGGGCGGGATACTACCCGCGCGGCTTGCGCCGCCGCGTTCGGTACCGTACAAGAGGACCATGTTGGCCGAATCCCGAGCGTTCGGGCAGCGCCTCCGGAGCGCCCGGGTGCACGCCGGGCTCTCCCAGAGCGGCCTCGAGAGCCGCAGCGGCATCCCCAAGGCGCGCCTGTCCCGCTACGAGAACGGCCACGTGCTGCCGTCGATCGACACGCTGGGGCGCCTCGCCACGGCGCTGGGGGTGTCGGAGGCGAGCCTGCTGGGCGACCAGCGGGCGATCGTCGAGGAGTTCTTCTCCGTGCTGTCGGGGCGCGGCGTCCGCATCTACTCCCTCGAGCAGGCCGAACGGCTGGCGAACGCGGTCGCCGACCTGCTCGCCGCGGGCACCCCGGTCGTCGGGGGCGCGGACGACGTCGCCGCCGCGGTGGCCGGCGCGGGAACGGCCCATTCCCTCGACGCGGCGCCCCCCGTCTGACCGGCTGCTCGAGGCCCCGGAGCTCCGATCGGAGGCACCCCGAACGGCTGTTCGGCCTGGCCCGAACATGGACCGAACGTCGCTGGTCAACTCGGGGGTCAGGTGCTACGCTTCCGCCCTCGCCGGCTGAGGCGACGCGTTCCCGCGTGCCCGGTTGACTATGTGCCTGCGCGCCCCCTATACTGCTCGTTTGCCGTGCCGTCTCCCGCCTGGCTTTGTGCTTTGCATGTCGTTCGTCCCTGAGGAGGGGAGCTTTCTTGCCTGACGCCCTGGTGCCTGGTCGTGAACGTGTCAGCTTCGCGAAGCTCGAGGAGGTGCTCCCGCTCCCGGATCTCGTGGGGATCCAGCGCGAGTCCTTCGACTGGCTGCTGAAGACCGGACTGAAGGAGGTCCTCGACGAGATCTCGCCGATCGAGGACTTCACCGAGCAGTTCCAGCTGTTCTTCGGCAATCACCAGTTCAAGGAGCTCAAGCACTCCGAGGAGGAGTGCAAGGACAAGGACATGACGTTCTCCGCGCCGCTGTTCGTGGAGGCGTCGTTCGTCAACACCGTCACCGGTGAGATCAAGGAGCAGGAGGTCTTCATGGGCGACTTCCCCATGATGACCACCAGCGGAACCTTCATCATCAACGGCACCGAGCGCGTGGTGGTGTCCCAGCTCGTCCGATCGCCCGGCGTCTACTTCGACCGGACCATCGACAAGACGTCGGACAAGGACGTCTACCTGGCCAAGGTCATCCCGTCGCGGGGCGCCTGGCTGGAGTTCGACGTGGACAAGCGCGACACCGTCGGCGTGCGCATCGACCGCAAGCGGCGCCAGTACGTGACGGTGTTTCTCAAGGCGCTCGGATGGACCGAGGAGGAGATCCTCGACCTGTTCGACGGCGCCCAGTCCATCCAGAACTCGCTGGAGAAGGACCACATCGCCTCCCAGGAGGAGGCGCTGATGGACATCTACCGGCGCCTGCGTCCGGGCGAGCCGCCGACCGCCGAGTCGGCCAAGACGCTCCTGGTCAACCTGTTCTTCAACTCCAAGCGGTACGACCTCGCGCGGGTGGGCCGGTACAAGGTCTCCAAGAAGCTCGGGTCGGCCGACGCCAAGCTGGCCGCCCAGCTCAAGGCGCGATTCAACGAGCTGAAGCAGAACGACAACCCGGACAAGAAGGGCTTCGAGCAGGACCGCTACCGCGTGTTCGCCGACCTGCAGTCCGGCGAGTCGGGCGCCGGGGCGCCCAAGGAGAAGACCATCCTCACGTACGAGGACATCCTGAAGTCCGTCCGGTACCTCGTGAAGCTGCACGCCGGCGAGGAGGGCTTCGAGCCCGACGACATCGACCACTTCGGCAACCGCCGCCTGCGGTCGGGTGGGGAGCTGATCCAGAACCAGATCCGGATCGGCCTGTCCCGGATGGAGCGTGTCGTGCGGGAGCGCATGACCACGCAGGACGTCGAGGCCATCACGCCGCAGACGCTCATCAACATCCGGCCCCTCGTGGCCTCCATCAAGGAGTTCTTCGGGACGTCGCAGCTGTCGCAGTTCCTCGACCAGACCAACACCCTGTCCGGGCTGACCCACAAGCGCCGCCTGTCGGCGCTCGGCCCCGGCGGTCTCTCGCGTGAGCGCGCCGGGTTCGAGGTCCGCGACGTGCACCCGTCGCACTACGGCCGGATGTGCCCGATCGAGACCCCGGAGGGCCCGAACATCGGCCTGATCGGGTCGCTGTCGAGCTTCGGCCGCATCAACCCGTACGGGTTCGTCGAGACGCCCTACCGCAAGGTCGCGAAGGGCAAGGTCACGGACCAGATCGACTACCTGTCGGCCGACGAGGAGGACCTGCACGTCATCGCGCAGGCCAACGAGCCGCTCGACCCCAAGACCCACCGGTTCGCCGAGGACCACGTCCTCGTGCGGCGCAAGGGCGGCGAGGTCGACTACGTGGCGCCCGAAGAGGTCGACTACATGGACGTGTCCCCGAAGCAGCTC
>DATBHM010000263.1:0-12925 GCA_036557505.1 Actinomycetota bacterium
CGACCATGCGCTCGAACGTCAGCTTCCCGACGCGCTGGCGATGTTCGATCATGAACGGAACGTCGTGCGCGCGGACCTCGAGGGCCGCGCGCGAGCCCTGGAACGACCCGCCGCGGTCGAACCCGAACCCCGGGTCGAAGAACCCCGCGTAGTGCGTGCGGAGCTCGCCCGAGGTCGGGTCGTATGCGGCCATCTCGGCGGCGTAGCCCGGCGGGATCCGCACCGCCTCCTCCGACAGCAGCAGGTAGAAGCGCCCCGGCGCGAGCACGATGCGGTCGCCCTCCTCCCGCACGACGGGGTCCCAGTAGTCATCGGCCGAGTAGTGGTCGACGAGCGACATCTCGATCGGCGGCGCGAACTCCCGGGCCCGGTGCCCGACCCGTCCCGCCTCGTTCCCGTGGAGATCCAGCGAGAGGAACAGCCCGTCCGCGGTGGCCAGCTCGGCGTCCGACAGCGCAGCGCCGTCGCGGAGCAGCAGCGGTTCGGACGCGTGCAGCCGGCGGATGTCGGCGTCCGTCAGCCGCGAGCTCCCCACCGACAGGCGCAGCTGGTTCAACGCCAGCCCCTCCCTCACCCGGACGGTGAACGACAGCGGGACCACCTCGAGGTACAGCGGCCCCGTGTACCCCGCCTCGATCTCGTCGAAGCGGAACCCGTGGTCGGTGATCACGCGGGTGAACACGTCGAGCCGGCCGGTCGAGCTCTTGGGGTTCGCCTTCCCCCGGATGTCCGGCGGAAGCGCGAGGCGTTCGCGGAGCGGGATCAGGTACGGCCGGTTGGTCTCGAGCACCGCGCCGCTCCGGCTGATGTCGAGCTCGTCGACCACGAAGTCCCGGAGGTGTTCCTCGACCGGCCGCCGGTCCGGCAGGAAGCTGCACCGGATCCGGTACGCCACGTCGCCGAGGTGCAGGTCGATGCTCGCCGGCTGGATGCTGGCCGCAGGAACCTTGAACTCCCCCGCGTCGACGAACCCGAGGTCGATCGCGCGGCGGAGCGCCTGAGCGGGCAGCACGCCCTCGCCGTCCGCGGGAAGGTCGAGCAGCGCCCGTCCGCTCCGTTCCACCACCTCGCTCTGCGCCACGCGATGCGTCCCTTCAGGCACGATCCGGGCCATCATACGGAACCGCCCCCGCGGACCAGCGGGGCGCGCCGACGAAAGGGTGGGTGACGTGGCCAAGCTCGAGATCGAACGGCGGGACGCGGTCACCGTGATGACGATCAACCGTCCGGAGGTGCACAACGCGGTCGACGGCGAGACCGCCGAGCTGCTCACCGAGGGCATCGAGTCGTTCGCCACCGACGACGCCCAGCGGGTCCTGGTGGTGACCGGCGCCGGCGGGAGGTCGTTCTGCAGCGGGGCCGACCTCAACGACGCCGGCTCGCTGATCGGCCGCCCGGACGCCGAGCGAACGGGCCCCATGGGGTTCTCCTCGCTCGATCCCGGGAAGCCGACGATCGCGGCGGTCGAGGGATTCTGCTTCGCCGGGGGGCTGGAGCTCGCCGCGTGGTGCGACGTGCGGGTCGCCGGAGCGACGGCCGAGTTCGGCGCGCTGTCGAGGCGGTGGGGCGTGCCGTACGTCGACGGCGGCACCCAGCGCCTGCCCAGGATCGTGGGAACCGGCAACGCCCTCTACCTGCTCGTCACCGGCGTCCGGATCGACGCCCGGCGGGCCTACGAGATGGGGCTGGTGCAGGAGCTGGTGTCGGCGGGCGACGCGCTGGACCGCGCCGTCGAGCTGGCCGAACACGTCGCCCGGTACCCCCAGGCCAGCCTGCGGGCCGATCGAGCGAGCGCCCTCGAGTCGTTCGACCGGCCGCTCGGCGACGGCGTCATCGTCGAACGGACGCGCGGCATCCCCACCGTCATGGACCCGGAGCTCGCGGAGGCATTGCAGCGGTTCGCGGCCGGTGACCGGCCCGAGTCGCCGCGCCCGCCGGACCCTCCCTCCTGATCCGGACGATCTCGCCGTGGGCGCGGGTCAGCCCCTAGACTCCGGTCTCATGCGGCCGCGAACCACCAGCGATGCCCGCGAGGCGGTTCGCACTCCCGAGCACCCGCTGGCGGCCGCCGAGACGGCCGTCGTCACGAGGCCTACGCCGGTGGCCGTTCCCCGCCCCGAGGAGCATCCCGGGCATCCCCGCCTCCGCCGGGCGATCGCCGCCGCCGGAGGGCCCGCCCTGATCGCCGCCGCGGTGCTCGTGGTCCAGCACGCGTTCGCGTTCGGCGGCATGGTCACCAACCAGCACCCCGACATCCTGGCGATGTGGCTGCCGACGCATTGTTTCCTGGGTTCGAGCCTCGCCGCCGGCCACGTCCCCGCCTGGAACCCCGTGCTCCTCGGCGGAACCCCCTTCGCGGCCGATCCGCAGTCGGGGTGGATGTACCTGCCGGCCATGGCCTTCTCGACCTTCCTGTCCTGCGGAACGGCCATCCGGTGGTTCATCGTGTTCCAGCCGCTCCTCGCCGGACTCGGCATGTACGCGTTCCTGCGGAGCGAACGATGCTCCCGGGTCGCCGCCACGTCCGGGGGGCTGGTGATGGGCCTGCTCATCGGGGGCTCCTACCTCGGGGTGCAGCTGCCGTTCGCCGGCGCGCTGGCGTGGACGACCGTGCTCCTGGCCACGACGTCGCGGTTCGTGCGGACCCGGCGCGGCCGGCCGGCGCGGCTGGGGTGGCTGCTGGCCGCGGCCGTCGCCTGGGGACAGGTCGCGTCGGCCCACCTGTCGAACGGCCTCGTCGTGGGCTCGTTCGCGCTGGCCGTCTACCTGGCCGCCGCGCTCCGGACGGAGGTGACGGCGGGGCGGCTCACGGGGAAGCGGGCGCTGGCGCTGGCCGGCCTCCTGCTGCTCGCGCTCCCGCTCGTGAACCTCGCGGTGCTGCTGCCGCGGATCGCCTACCTGCCGGGAACGACCGCCGGTCTGGGGTACGGCGAGCTGGCCCGGCGGGGCTCGGCGCTCATCGGCAAGGCCAGGCTCTCGGACTCGATCGGTGCGACGACGCCGCCGGCGTTCCCGCTCACGCTGGTGGAGCCCATCGGGGGGTTCGCCGGGGCGGTCGCGATGGCGTTCGCCCTGGGCGGATGGCGCCGGCCGAAGCCACTGTTCGTGGCCTTCGGCGCCTTCGCCGGGGCGTGCTTCCTGCTGTCGCTGGGGTTCGTCGCCCGGCTGATCGGCCACGTCATCGGAGGCACCACGCTCGGCGAGCTCTACCTGCACGTGCCGGGCCGGTTCACCATCGGGGTGGCCCTGGCGGTGCCGGTGCTGGTGGCGCTCGGGGTCGACGCGTGGCGCGCGCAGCGCACCTGGCGGGAACGCCTGTGGGTCGTCGCGCCGGGGGTGATGCTGTGGTGGGTCGTGGCGCCGGCCACGGGGAACCTCCGGGACCTGGCGTGGCTGCCCCTCGCCGCGGCCATGGCCCTCGTCGCGCTGATGGTCGGGACGGCCCGCCGCCCCGCGCTCATCGTTGCGCTGCCGATGCTGATCGCGATCGAGCTCGTCGTCGGCGGGGTGGCCGGCCAGGCGCCGGTGCGATCGCTGCACGGCGCGATCGAGGTCCCGTCGTCGAGCACCGGCATCCCACCGCTCCGCCGGCCCGAGGTGCCGGTGGCCGCCTACCTGCGCCCCGGGCCGATCGTGCAGGCGCTCCGGCACGGCCCCGGCGGACGGTACGCCACGATCCCGCCGTTCCCCTACTCCGGATTGATCCCGCACCAGGAGCCGAGGTTCTGGCCGCTTCTCGGGAACCAGCGGGGGCTGCTGTTCGGCCTGGAGACCCCCGACGGTGTGAACCCCGTGCAGTCCGTGCGGCACTGGACGTTCGTCCGGGCCACGCAGCGGCGGCGGATCAACTACAACTCGTCGTTCGCGTCCCGGCTCTCGCCCCTGGCACGCGACCTGTTCCAGGTGAACGCGGTCGTCGTCCGGTCGTCGATCGGGTGCGAACCCCGGCGGATCGGCGGGCCGGCGACGCCGGTCGCGGAGCAGGACGGGATCGTGCTGTGCCGGCTCGACCGACCGGTGCCGCGGGCCACGGTGGTGGGCGGCTGGACGGTGGTCCCGTCCCGGGACGCGGCCCTCGCCGGCGTGACCGCCCGCGGCTTCGATCCCGGACGAACCGCCCTGCTGGAACACGACCCGGGCCTCGGCGCGGCGCCCTCGACGCCAGCGACGGGCACGGCCCGCTACCGGTCGACCGGCCCCCAGTCGGCGGTGGTGGACGTGCGGTCGTCCGGACCGGCGATCGTGCTGATCCGGACCACGTTCGACCCCGGCTGGCACGCCACGGTCGACGGGCGCCCGGCGGTCGTGCTGGCCGGCGACTACGTGGACCAGGCGGTGGCGGTCCCGGCCGGCCACCACGTGATCGTCCTCGGCTACGACGATCCGTGGGTGGGCTGGGGGGTTGCGGGTTCGGTCCTGGTGATCGTGGCGGTGGGTGGCGTCGCCCTCGCCCTGGCCCTGCGGCGGTCGCGCCGCGCGAGGACGACCGCCGCCACGGCGATGACGAGCAGCGCGACGACCGACCCCAGCACCCCGAGGCCGACGCTCGAGTCGCGGTAGTCCAGCCGGATCGTGTGCCGGCCCGGGCCCACCGGCACGGCCATGAGGAACGCGTCCGCCTTGAGCGGCGTCACCGGCCGCCCGTCCAGGCTCGCCGACCAGTGCGGGTCCCAGGACCGCCGGAGCAGCACCACCCCGCGATCCGGGGCCGCGACCGTCACGGCCATCGACTGTGTGCCCGACGACACGACCCGGACCCGAGCCGTCGCACCGGACGACCGGGGCGGCGCCCCCGGCCCCGGGTCGCCCTGCAGCACCACCACGGCGCGCGGATCGAACCCCGGCGCGGTCACGACGTCCCGGGCGGCGCCCGCCGTGGACACGACCCGCCACGACTCCACGAGCGAGGCGGCGCCGGGCGCGTGGGGTCCGGACCCCACGTCGAGCGAGCGCGCGGTGACCCGCCACAGTCGCTGCCGTCCGTCCGAGGCCACGGCCACGAGCCCGGGGACCGGTTCCGTCCCCGGGGGCCAGGACCCGACGACCCACCGAACGTCGAGGAGGTCGAGGATCTGTGGCGTGAGATGTCGGAAGAAGTTGATGTTGTAGCGCATGGGCTTGGGGTCGGCCCGGCGCAGGTACGCCCAGTAGGGGAACGGCGTCACCGAGTTGTACCCGGCGACGTCATCGATGCCGAACAGCATGCCCCGGCCGTTCGCCTCGAGGTCCCAGTACGGCCGCGTCTGGAGCGCCAGGTAGCCGTCGCGGCCCTGCTCCACCGCCGGTGCGAACGTCACGTACCGGCCGCCGCCCTCCGCGAGCATCCGCCGCGCGATCGGATCGGGCGTCGTGTACGCCGAGGCGTCGATGGCCGGACCGAGGAGCGGGGCGAACGCCCCCGGCGGCTGGGAGGCCACCCCCAGATCCGCCCTCTCGTACGTCGTGGTCTGCCCGGAGAGCCCGCTCGCCGTCATCTCCACGGCCAGCACGACCGGCACGACGAGCGCCAGCGCGGGGCGCCGCCAGGCCACGGCGAGCGCCGCCCCGCCGGCGAGCAGCCCGAAGGCCCACACGCCCGAGTGCGCCACGCCGAACGGGAACGGCAGCAGCACGAACACGAGGATCCCCGGCGCCAGCATCAGCGCGCGCATCCGCGCCGAGCCGGCGTCGAGGAACGCCTGGAGCCCCAGCCCGGCCAGCACCGCCACGGCCAGCACGACCCCGTACCGGAACCGCCGCGGGTCGTGCAGGTAGAAGTCGAACCCCGGCGCACCGGCCAGGTGCGCCTTGGCGAACCGCGCGAACGCGTCGGTCGACAGCACGTACGACACCAGTCCGAACGCTCCGAACCCGATCGCGAGGGCCCGCACCCGCCGCCCGAAGAATGCGGCGAACGACAGCGCCAGCGCCGCCACCCCGATGTACGAACCCGGCGCCACCACCAGCCCGAGGGGCCAGACCGAGGGCGATCCCGGCGCCTTGTACGGCGGGAACGGCACCCCGGTGAGGCGCGCCTGGAGGTGGATGAGGTTGGCGTAGCCGAACGCCGCGGTGGCGTTCGACAGGTACCCCAGGCGGGGCAGGATGTACGCGAGGTTCACCAACGGTGCGGCCACGACGAGGAGGCCGACCAGCCCCAGGTCGAGCCGCCACGGCCGGCCGCTCCGGGCGTCCAGGACGATCCGCGCCGCGACGTAGACGAAGAGCGCTCCCGCCCCCAGCGCCAGGCCGTCGCTCGCGTACGCCGCTGCGAGCTGACCGCCGGCCACGGCCGCCCCGGCCAGCCACCCCAGTCGGGCCGGCCACGTGGGGGCCCGGAACAACCGCGACGTCGTGGCCAGCAGCACGGTGGTCCACGCGAGCGCCGCCGCGAACGCGGTCGACAGCCCGATGTACGAGATCACGGCGACCAGCGAGAGCGTGAGGCCACCCACGGTCGCGGCGGCTCTGGACAGCCGTTCGCTGCGCAGGAACGCGTAGAGCCCGAGGCCCGCGATCAGCGGCTGCAGCACCATGTACCACCGCATGGCCCGGGCGCACGACATCGTGGAGAACATCACCATCGCCGGGACGTAGGCCCATCCCGACTGCGGGTCGGCGGCGAACGGCGTCCCGCCCAGCGTGGACGGGTTCCACAGCGGGACGTGCCCGGCCGCCAGGCTCTTTCCCAGGAAGCAGTACGTGGGCAGGGTCAGCCCGAGGATGTCCTCGTGCTGGTTGGTCAGCCGCCCGCCCAGCCAGAACGCGTGCCCGACGACCAGGACGGCGACGACGATCAGGGCGGGTCCGGCGAGGGGCGCCAGCCGGGCCGCCCACGCGCGGCCGCGGGCCGCGGGCGTCGCGCGTTCCTCCGGGCCGGCCACCTCAGGTGCCGGGGACGGACGCCGGCCCCGGCGGCGGATGCTCGGGCAGGATCAGCGGCGGGCGGGGCGACTGCGAGAGGTCGAGCTCCCTGGACAGGTCGCCCAGGACCGGGTCGTTCTCCCGGACGCTGGGGCGGGGGTCCCACCGGCCATCCGTCCTGGGGTCGAGTCGGCGGCCGTGGAGGAACACGTCCTCGATCAGGCGGAGGTACGCCTCGAACGAGAGGGTCTGGTGGTCGACCATGCCCTGCTTCGCGTAGGGGCTGACCATGAACGCGGGCACTCGGATCCCGTACCCGAGTCCGTCGACCGCCGGCGGCGGCACCACGTGGTCGTAGAAGCCGCCCCAGTCGTCCCACGCGACCAGGATCACGGAGGAGTCCCACACCGGGCTCCGCCCCACCGCGTTGATGACCCGGGTCACCCAGGCCTGCCCGGCGGCGATGCTCGACGGCGGGTGCTCGCTGGTCGCGGCGTTCGGCAGGACCCACGTCACCTGGGGCAGGGCGTTGCCCTTCAGCGCCTGGAAGAAGCTCGAGACGGGCCGGATGTCGTCCAGCTGGTTGTCCTCGTGGACGGTCGTGAAGTCCGGCAGCGGGTTCCACAGGTTGGGCGTTCCGGCGATGTCCTGGTTCGGCCCGCAGAACGTTCCGGTGCGATCGCAGCCGGGCCCGTGCACGGGGGAGATGTAGTAGGCCCAGCTGACCCCGCCCTTGTAGAGCATGTACGTGATGTCCGTCCACGCGAAGTCCGGCCGGGCGTTCTGCCTCCGCGGCGACTCGCGGTCGGGCCGCGTGAGGTTCGTCGTGCACGAGGCCGGGTTCTCGGGGTCGGTGCACCGGGCGGACCACCCCGACACCATGTACAGGTGGGCCGGTTCGCTCGGGCCCCAGTTCGGTTCGAACATGTGGTCCTGCAGGACGAAGTCCTCCGCGTACGCCCAGTAGTTCGGGATCTCCCTGGCGTCGTGCCAGCCCATGAGGTCGGGGTGCGCGCAGATGGGCCGGGTGGGGTTGGCCGAGCAGAACTGTGCCCGGAGCCTGCCGGCGGGCCCGTTGACGCCGTTCAGCAGGCCGAGGGGCTTGTCGTAGGCGGAGTCGACGAACCCGTCCATCGTGCCCTTCGCGACGTCGGCGATCGCGTCGTCGAAGTCGTGCGGCCCGCCCAGGTTCACGAGGCTCGGGTCGTGAAATGGCTGCACGCACGTGCCGAGGCGGCTGTTGGGCTCGCAGACCGTCGGCACGCCGTCCTGCATGGGGATGCCGTCGGCGCCCGGGAACGTCCCGAAGTACGAGTCGAAGGACCGGTTCTCCTGCATGAGGATGATGATGTGCTTGATCTTGCCGAGGTCGGGACGGACGGCCCCGGACGCCGGTTCGCCCGAGCAGGAGGCCGTGACGAGCAGCAGTGCCACGAACGCCGTGCCCAGCGTTCCGGGTGCGGCCCGCCTTGCTAGTGTGGCCGTGTGAGGACGCCCGAGGCGCCCCCGGATCCGGAAGGGAGCGACAGCGCTCACCCGGCGGGTGACGACCCCCGGTTCTCCGGACCGTTCCGACTGGGAGCGCTGGCCGCGGCCATCGTCGCCGCCCTCGGGATCGTGCTGTTCCTGCATCTGTCCGCGTACGTGGCCAATCGGTATCACGTCCCGGTCGGAAACGATGCCCCACAGTACCTGGCTCGGGCCCGCATCGCGGCATCCGGGGGGCTCGATGCGCTCGCCCGCGCCTTCCCCCCGCCGTTGACCGCCAACCCGGACCGCCCCGCCTATCCGGTCCTCGCCAATCTGCTGCACGCGACCACCGGCATCCGCCCCGAGCAGCTGGCGTTCACGTTCTCCGCGGTGATCTCGGTCGTGATCGGCCTCGCCGCCGCCGCCTTCGCGCGGGCCGCCATGGAGGAGCCGGCCTGGAGCTTCCCGGTGTACGTGGTCCTGATCGGGGCCTCGACCAGCACGGTGCTCACGGCCATCGGCCACATCGACAACCTCATGGTCGACGCGTTGTTGCTGACGGGTGCGGCCACCGCGGTGCTCGTGGCCGGCGGGCGCCCGGCGATGACGGCCGCCGTGCTGCTGTTCGCCGCGACCGCCATCGTCCATTGGAGCTTCGGGCTCCTGTTCGCGCTGGTCATGGTGGTGTTCGCCGCCGCCTTGATCCCGGCGTCGCTCGGCGACCTCCGGCGAGGCGGCAGCATCATGGACACCCCGTCCGCCCGCCTGACCGGGGTCCTCGCCGGGTCGGTCGCGCTCGGGGGGCTCCTCCTGCTCCCGGGAGTGAGCCCGCCCAACGTCGTCCGGCTGCCACGATCCCAGGTCGCGGTCGACTTCCGGCGGACGTCGGCGAAGTTCGGGTGGGCGGTCCAGGCGCCGCTCGCGGCGGTCGGAACCGCGGCGCTCCTGTGGCTGCACCCGAGCCGGATCCGCCGGTTCGCGCTGGTCCTGCTGCTGGTGTGGGCGGGCGTGGGGCTCGGCGCGGTCGTGCTGTTCGAGCTGGGATCGCCCGTTCCCGCGCACCGCCTGCTGCCGTTCGCGTTCGGGATCCCGCTCCTCGCCGCGGCGGGCGTGGTCGGGGTGGGGCGCTTCGTCGGCGGGCGGGGGGGAACGGCCGGGCGGGCCGTGGGGGCTGCCGTGGTGGTCGCCGGCCTCGTCGCGTCGGGCGTGATGGCGTTCCGGATCCTGTCCACGCGGACGCCGTTCCTCGACGACGGGGCGCTGTCCCAGACGGCGACGGCGGCGAACTACGCGACGATGCTCGCCGGCGGCCGCCCGGTCGTCCTCGTCGTGAGCCGCCCGGACCAGGGCGCGGCCACGCTCTTCGGCGTCGCGCCCGCCTACCGGTGGACCTCGTCATGGATGCCGGTCGACGAGCGGAGCCGCTTGTACGTCTACCTGGGCACCTTGGCGGATCTCCAGCGGCGCCGCCCGGCCAGGTCGGGGGACCGGTCCTTCGACGAGACCTCGGCCACGTTGTGGAACACGGACCGGAGGGTCATGGGGAGCAGGCCGGTCTTCGTCACGCTCAGGGCGTTCAACGGGGCGTTCGGCCGGTTCGTGGCGGGCGACCCGGCCACCAGGGTGGCCCCGGGAGTGGCCGTCAGAGGCGGGCCGGTCCCGGCGTCGGGGACCATCCCGGTCCCCGCCCTGCCCGCGCCGCCCCGGACCCCGTCCCTGTTCGGGCTGGCGTTGCTCCAGCTCGCCGCGCTGGCGGTGGCGGGGCTGGGATGGTCGGCAAGCCTCGTGCCCACCCGGTGGCTCGAGCGGACCGCGTTCGCCCCCACGTTCGGGATCGCCGTCTGGTCGATCGGCGGGTATGTCGCCGACCGGCTCGGGTTCCGGCTGGCCGGCGGGGCCGGCCTGGCGGTCGGGCTGGTGGTCGCGCTCCTCGGCTGGGGCCCGTTCCTGGTGCGCTCGGTGGCGGCGCATCGCCGGCCGGTGCCGGGCGTGGGCCCCGTTGAACGCCGATCGGATGCGGCCCTGGTCGGGCCGGGCGACGAGGGACGCGGCGCATGAGCCGCCTGCTCCGCCCGACGGCGGCGGTCCTCGCCCTCCTCGGCGCGCTGTCGGTCGCCTGCTCGGGCTCCAACTCCGCCCCCGAGCGGCCCCATGTCGACGCCTCTCGGTTCCACACGCGGTGGCCGATCAAGCACGTCGTGTTCATCATCAAGGAGAACCGCAGCTTCGACTCCATGTTCGGTCTGTTTCCCGGAGCGGACGGCGCCACGTACGGCATGGACCGCGGACGTCGGCGGAAGCTCACGCGGGGGACGGACGGCCGGATGCCCCACGACATCCCGCACGACCGGCAGGCGGCGATCGTGGACTGGGATCAGGGCCGGATGGACGGCTTCGGGCTCAGGGCCGGCGAGCGGTACGCGTACACGCAGCTGCACCCGGATCAGGAACCGAACTACTGGCACTGGGCCAGGGAGTACGTGCTCGGCGACCACTTCTTCGCCTCGGTCAACGGCCCGTCGTTCCCCAACCACCTGATGACGATCGCGGCGCAGTCGGGCGGAAGCTTCATGAACCCCGACCCGCCGTCGAGGAGCGACCGCGGGCCCTACAAGACGTGGGGGTGCGACGCGCCGCCGAGCGAGCTCGTGTCGGTGGACGACGCGGAGGGCCAGGTCACCCAGGTCTCCCCGTGCTTCGACTTCCAGACCGAGGGCGACCTGTTGCAGAAGGCGGGGATCCCGTGGGCGTACTACGCGGCGCCGCCGGTGCCGTGGAACCAGCCCTCGCGCTCCGGCTACATCTGGTCGGCGTACGCATCGGTCCGGCACATCCGGGACAACCCCAAGGAGTGGACGTCCCACATCCTTCCCGTCCAGAACCTCGTGTCGGACATCTCGTCCGACCGCCTCCCGCCCGTCACGTGGGTCACCCCGCAGTTCGCGCTCTCCGAACACCCCGAATACAACTTCTGCTACGGCGAGAACTGGTCCACCCGGGTGATCGACGCGATCATGCAGAGCCCCATGTGGAAGGACACCGCGATCTTCCTGACGTGGGACGACTGGGGCGGGTTCTACGACCACGTGGCGCCCCCCCAGGTGGACAAGTTCGGCCTCGGGATCCGGGTGCCGCTGCTCGTCATCTCGCCGTACGCGAAGCGGGGGTTCGTCGACCACGACGACGGTGAGTTCTCGAGCGTCCTCCGGTTCATCGAGGACGACTGGGGGCTGCCCCAGCTGACCGCCCGGGACCGGGACTCCGGCGACCTGTCCGACGCGTTCGACTTCCGACAGGCCCCCCGGGCGCCCGACCCACTGCCCGAGCGCACCGACTGCACGGGCTCGGTGTTCGCGACCCCGCCGCCGTCGGCCTTCAAGCCCACAGGACCGCCACCGCCCTCGGGCGTGAACGTGGAACCGACCCCGCCGCCGCCCCCCTCCAACCCCCCGCCCTCACCCTGACGGCCGGGCACCCGCGCCGTTCTCAGCCGGACGGGTGCTCGTCCGGCGCGGGCCCGTCCCGGGCCTCGGCCGATCCCGGGCGGCGGCGGCGTTCCACCCCGACGGCCACGAGCGCGACACCGACGAGGAGCGCCACGGCGAGCGCGGTCCCGAGGAGCCCGAGGCCGACCGACGGATCGTCGTACCGCAGGACGACCACGTGCCGCCCGGCCGGCACCGCCACCCCCTGGTCCAGGTAGTCCGCGTGCAGCACCGGCGCGGGGCGGCCGTCGACCGTGGCGTGCCATCCCTCGTCCCAGGAGTTCCGGACCAGCGCGACGCCGGCCGCCGGGGCGCGAACCTCGATCCGGACCTCCTGGGGGCCCGCGGCGATCGACTCGACCGATCCGCCGGTTCCGGCGGTGGGGCCGCACGCCACCCCCGGCGCCGAGTCGAGCACGACCTCGCCCCTGGGGTCGAAATCGGGCGCCTCGACGGCATCGAGTGCGTCGTCCGGGCGTTCGACCCGCCGGCACGAGGTGAGGAACGACGCCAGCGGCGCCGGGTCGGGCACCCGCAAGAGCACGAACGAACCGTCCCGCACGACCGGCTCGGCCCCGGGGACGGACGGTCGCTGTCCGGCCCGCTCGATGACGTAGGCCACCTGGAGCAGGTCGAGATGGACCGGACGCACGTGTTTGATGAACGCCGCGTTGTAGTTGAGGTTGGCCCGGGCCTCGAACCGGATGAACGTCCAGTACCGGATCAGCTGGACCGGGTTGTACCCCAGGACCTCCCGCAGTCCGAACAGCGTGGACTGGCCGTTGGCGAGGAGCGGGGCCTCGGACGGATCCACCACCGCGAGGTAGCCGCCGGCGCGGAGGACGTCGGGCGCGAAGGCGAGGTACCGGCCAGAGCTCCCCCGCAGCAGGACCGCCGTCCGCGGCGGCGTGAGCCACGGATCCGTGGCGACCGGGCCGGGAAAGGTCGACGCCGCCTCCGGGTAGGAGGCCAGGCCGTTGACGACGAGCTCGACGCCGATAAACACGGGGAGGAGCACCACGAACACCGGGCGTCGCGTCATCAGGACCACCACGACGACCGTGGCGACCGCTGCCACGAAGAACAGGCCCAGGTCGCCCAGCGGGCGGTCGAACAGCACCGCGCCT